>NZ_CP029254.1:7020000-7180417 GCF_003122365.1 Streptomyces spongiicola | reverse complement strand
GGATCGAGCCGCTGTCCTTCGCGCCCACTACTCTGCCCGCGGAGCGGGTCCCGTAGCGCTGCGCGCTACGCCAACGACCCCCCTCGCTTCGCTCGGGGGGTCTCGCTTCGCTCGGTCATTGTCTGCGCCCCGCTTCGCGGGGCGCGGTCTGGGGCTGCGCCCTGGACTGCGTGGGGGTGGGCCTCGCTCCGCTCGCCCTCGGTGAGGGGGTATACCCCCTGGCTGGGCAGGTGGGCCCTTTACCGTACTCACAGCTCAACTTTGAAGTAGGCAAGGGGGCTTCCGCTGCGCTCCAGCGCTCTGCCCGCCTTGGGGGTGTGTCGCCGCCTCGAGCACGTTGTAGAGAGCAGCACGGGGCCGGGCGGGGAGGCCGGTCGCGGACTGCGGTGGAGGTGTGTGGACTGGGGGTGGGGTGACACTCGTCGCGGGTGTTGGTTGCTCCGTCCCTACCGGAATGCATCGAGGTAGTGGATAGATCAAAACTGGAACCGGCACAACCCGGTGGTTCAACCGACCACCCGGTGGTTCAACCGACCACAACCCCACCAAAACACACCATCAACCTGACACAACATCAAAAAACCCAGACAAACAAAAAACACACCCACCCCCACAAACAGTCAATCAACCCCTCAACAAACAACACGACCCCAACCGACACAACCAAAACACCAACCACCAACAAACCACCCCGAAAACACCAAAACAGCACCAACCAACACAACTCACCAAACCAAGAACCAACCCGAACCGACAGAGAGGACCGAGCCGATCGAACCCACCGACAGCACACTGCTGTCCATCGGTTCGATCGGCTCCCCACTCAGCTCGGTGAGCCCGGTCCTCTCCATCGGACCCGTGGGATCGGTGCTGTCGGTGGGTCCAGTCGGCTGGACAGCACAGAACCCTTCGACCAGGAGGCACCAGACACGAGGTCTCTCGCTACGGAACGGCCGCCACCTCCGAGTCAGAGTCGCTTGGATCCCTTCAGTCGCTGCCCGAATGTCGGCAGCGACTGAAGCTCAGCTACTGAGGCCGGTCTGAGTCGCTGGTGTGAGTGGTGAGAAAAGCGCAGGTCAGAGGGTCTTGTACTGATAGGAAGCGACTGAAGCGACTCAAGCGACGTATATATAAGCTACTCCTGTGCGCGCGTGCGCGTCATATATAGGAGGCTTGAGTCGCTTCAGTCGCTGTTTGCTCCACCATGGCCCATTTGACCTGCAAGTTTATGTCTGAGATGGGGCACAGCGACTGTTCGTCCTGAGTCGCTGCCCAAGGACTTGGGTCGCTGGGACGTCGCCCGCCCAGTCGATCGTCGACACGATCGAGGGTTGTCTCCCCGCGCTGCGCATCTCTGGAGCACCTGTTCGCTAAGGTGTGTCCGTTGTTGAGTCGCTTCAGTCGCTGATGGGGGAGTAAATGCCTGCTGAGCTGGGGTCCTCACTCAGCGACTCACACAGGCCTGCCTCAGAGGCCTCGTTCGTCAGTGGGTCGCTGACCGTGGCTCAGTGGTGCGCGCGTCGCGGCTGGCCGGTGCATCCCCTCGCCCACGGTCGTAAGACCCCTGCCGCGAACTGTGACGGCTGCAGGCGTCCCGGCCATGTCGCCGCGGGTTGTGCGTGCCTGCACTCCGGCCGCTGGTGTCATGGCTTCCACGCGGCCACCCTGGACCAGCGACGCATCAACCGATGGTGGACGGCGAACCCCCTTTTCGGAGTGGGTGTCGCATGTGGCCCCGCAGGGCTGGTCGTCATCGACATCGATGCTCATCAGGCTGAGCCTCCAGATCGGAACCGCATTCTTCCCGGCATCCCCATCTCCGAGAACGTGGACCTCACCGGTCTCGCCAACGGATTCCATACGATCGCCGTTCTGGCGGCCCTGAGAGGAGTTCCCAGCCCTGCGGACGACGAGGGCACGCTGCGGGTCAGGACTCCTTCCGGTGGGCTCCACGTCTGGTACCGGGCAGGAGACAATCGTCGCTGGCAGTGCTCCAGCGGGTCCAGTGGGAGCCGTGCCCTTGCCTGGCAGGTCGACGTCCGGGCTCACGGTGGCTACATTGTGGCGCCCGGTACGACGACCAGCGCGGGAACATACCTGCCTGTCGGGGAAGTCCGCCATCCGGCAGTGCTTCCCACCTGGCTTGCCCAGGAACTCGAGCGCACCGGACATCTTCCCGGGCCTCACATCCCCGCTCCGCGGTCGGTCCCGCCCCGAGCTCAGCAGGCGGTACTGGCGGCTGGTGGCGGCCGAGGTGCGGTGACCCACGTACTGGGCGCTGTCCTGGCCCCCGTTCAGGAGTGTGGTCAGGTGGCCGAGGGAGCTGGGTTCACGGACGCCCTCAACCGGGCGGCCTACACTCTCGGAGGGCTCGTAGCGGCGGGCCGTCTCGTCCAGGAGGATGCCGAGCGCGCCCTTGTCGAGACCGCACATTCAGCCCGCCCTGGTCAGGAGCGCAGGGCAGAGCAGATCATCCGTAGCGGTATGGCGGCCGGCCTCAAGCGCCCCTTGCATCCAGGGAGCTGCCGATGACCTCTACCGGCAATGACGATGTCCTGTTCGACTTCGATCCCGCCGCCGTTGCCGCGCAGATCCGTGTTCAGGGTGTACTTCCCGTCCCGGCTCAGGGCGGCGAGCCGCCCGTCGCCACCGGAGGGGCGACCCAGTACGGTCTGCTGCCCGACACCCTGACGGACCGGGGCAACGCGAAGCTGTTCGTGAAGTTGTACGCCAATGATTACCGTCACGTCCCGGGTATCGGGTGGTACCGGTGGGACACCACCCGGTGGCAGATCGACGAAGACGACACGGTGGTATGGGCAGCCGGTGACCTTGCGGAGAACATCGCCGGCAGCGACCCGCGAGGGCTGTTCACCACACAAGCCCTCCACCAGCACCGGCGGCGAGCCCTGTCCACTTCGGGCGTGAACGCGATGCTCACCCAAGCCAAGGCGGCCCCGGGGATGGTCCTCAACGCGGCCCTGCTGGACGCCGATCCGTATGCCCTGTGCACGCCTGAAGGCATCGTCGACCTCCGCACGGGTCTGGTGAAGACTCCGGACCCGAACAAGGACTTCCACTCGCGCTCCACCGCGGTGGGCCCCCAGCAGGGGCCCACGCCACGCTGGGACCGATTCCTCACCGACACCTTCGGGGACGACGCCGAGGGCAGGGAGATGATCGGTTTCCTTCAACTGCTTCTCGGCTACTCGGTCACCGGCGACGTCGGAGGTCAGATCCTGCCCTTCCTCTTCGGGGCTGGCAAGAACGGCAAGAGCGTGCTGCTCGACGTGCTGATGAAACTGCTCGGAGACTACGCGGACGCGGCCCCGCCCGGCTTCCTCATGGCCCGCCCCTACGAAGGCCACCCGACGGACCTGGCCGAACTCCACGGGCGACGTGTGATCGTCTGCTCGGAGGTCAAGCACGGAGACAAGTTCGACGAAGCACGGGTCAAACTCCTCACCGGCGGCGACCGCATCAAGGCCCGCCGGATGAGGCAGGACTTCTTCAGTTTCCAGCCCACCCACAAGCTGTGGCTGCTCGGCAACCACCGACCAGAGGTCGGCACCGGAGGCTTCGCCTTCTGGCGCCGAATGAGGCTGATCCCGTTCGAGCGAGTCGTCTCCGACGACCGAAAGATCGACAACCTGGCGGACATTCTCGTGACGGAGGAAGGGCCCGGCATTCTGGGCTGGCTCATCCAAGGGGCCCGTCGATACGTCGGCGGGGAGAAGGACCTGACAGGCCCTGAGCGTGTGCGTATCGCGACAACCGCCTACGCGGAGACCGAGGACCACACGGGCCGCTTCTTCGAGGAGTGCTGTGTCATCGGCGGCGAACTGCGAGCGGAGCAGACCGGCTTGTACGCCGCGTACCGGGCGTGGTGTCAGAACGAAGGAGCACCCATCATGTCCTCACGCGCGTTCGCCGCGCGTGCACGGGAACTGGTCGGGCTCGCCTCGCCGAAGGAAATGATCCTGTCGAACCAGCGCAAGTACTACCCCGGCATCGGAGTGCTCGCTGACGAGGAGAGGCAAGCCAGCGCATGAGCTCCCTGATCACCGAGGACGAGATCCGAGACGAATCCGAGATCATCTGGCTCGAGGACGTCACCCGGCTCGACTACGTCCGGCAAAGCCTTGATCGGCTTCCTACGCGCACCGGCAAGCCTCCCTACCATCGCGACGGACGCATGGTGGGGTATGCGCTTCTAGGCCCGAAGGCCAAGGCCTCACGCTCCTCCGGGACGTTCCGGCGGCGGGTGTTCTGGCTCCTCCCCCACGACCGGGACGCCGCCCCTGAGGGGCTCTACGCCATGGGGGCACCCGCGGAGGCCGTCGACCCTCGAACCATCGCGGCACGTACCAAGGGCTACAAGACCGAGCGCTCCGAAGGCGGACCGCCGTCCAGCGCGATGCAGGAGCTGGGCATAACACTCCCCCGGTGACGAGGTGAGGACGCCGTCGGCGTTCGGTGTGGGACGCCGTGCAGCCGGCTACGACCAGCGCATGCCCAGCGCGGTCAGCTGCTCCACCCGTTGAGCGGACAGGGCCTTGGCGCGTGACCGCTGGTTGCTGATCCAGGTCCCGAGTTTGACCGGATGCTGCTCCTGGGCGTTGCCGTCCCCCGAGGGGAGGGTGAGGGTCTCGATGTGCTTGCGGGGGACCCTGAGGTGCCCCTCGCGCTCGTAGTACTGGGTGGCGGCGGTGAGGTTGAGGGTCCATCTGTCCGCGTGTGTGGTGCGCGGCTTCGGCTGTTCACCGGAGTCGTCCGCGGGTTCGATGCCGAGGACCGTCCGCAGCATCCACTGCTGGCCGCTGCTGAGCCCGTCCCAGCGGTGGCGCTGCGATCGTACCCACCGTCCGAGGTCCTCGCCGTGGCGGGTGACGGCACCCGGCTCGGTGGGGAGGGTACCGCCCTCTTCGATGTGCCGGCGGGTGAGGTGGAAGGCGCGCTGCCAGTCGACGGACCAGGCTGGGCACCAAGAGGGGTCGATCTGCTCCAGTGAGTCCCGGCGCTCCTGGGAGAGCGCGCCCCTCCCGGACTCGACGGGGAGGCCCTCGGCACGGCGCTGCTCGATCCGTTCGGCGCGGCGGGCGGCGGCCCGGGCGTTCTTGAGGAAGATGCCCACCCTGTAGCCGTGGTAGGTGGCGTCTGCCGGGGCCAGCAGGTGATGTCCGTGGTCGGCGGCCCATCCTCGGGCCGCGGTGAGGCCTTCCTCCCAGGCGACGTCGACGTGTGACCAGACCATGCCGAGTTCGTCCAGTTGGTCCGCGCGGTCGTCTGCGAGCCGGCCGGCGGCATGGGCTCGGCGGTTGTCGGCGATCCACTGCCCCAGTGGGAACCCGGCCGTTGTGCAGGGTGGCACTCCCTGATCCTCGGTACCGCCTTCGGGCGCGGGTGCCGCGGTGCGGCTTTCGGGCATGCGGTAGGTGAAGGGCACCCGCAGGTGCCGGTGGTGGCAGAAGTAGCGGACGGCCGCCTCGATGCCGCGCTTCCAGTAGGCGTCCTCAGGGTCGATGACACGGAGTCTGACGAAGGCCGCCAGCAGGGCCGGATCGCGTGGTGTGGAGAACCTCAGCAGTTCCCGAGCCGGAGCTGAGACCTCGGCCGTCACTGTCTCCCCCTCGCCGGCTGAGGGGCCCGAGGGCGCCTGCGGGAGGGGTCTGTAGGGGCTGGGGGCCTGCGGTTGTGCAAGTTGTTCGACCACGCGGGTGTCGTGTGCCCTGAGTGCTCCCAGGAGCTTGGCGAGTCCGTCGTACGCCTTCGAGGTGAGCATGTTCTCGGGGGTCTCGCCCGGGCCGAGGAGTACCGGGACGACGAGCGCGGCGACCTTGCCCTCGCCGGGCCGCATCCGCAGCGCGCGGCCGACGGCCTGGACCAGGTCGGGCATGGAGCCTCGGACGTCGCAGAAGTACACGCTGTCGCAGTTGGGGGTGTCGACGCCTTCTCCGAGGACCTTCACCGAGCTGAGGAAGGACACGTCGACGGGGGTGCCCTCGGGGGTGGTGCCGTCGGCGAACTCCCCCAGCAGGCGGCGGCGGTGGAGCGGTGCGTGGTCGCCGCAGAGCCAGTCGGCCCGGATGGTGGCCGGGTACCGGCCGGAGTCGGCCCGATGGAGGCGTCGAGCGACGTCCGGTAGGCCCGTGGCGAATGCCTCTGCCTCCTTCACCTGGTGGTGGAAGACCAGGGTGCGTCGGAGGCGCTGCCGGGCTGCTGCCTTCATCAAGGCGGTCTGCAGGGCCATCATGCGGGTGCCGCGTACCTGTGGCGAGCGACCGTCGGCGCTGAGGAGTACCGCGGCTTGGAAGCCGGGGTCGGACACGTCCACGCACACGACCTCATAGGGGGCGCAGACTCCCCGCTCGATGGCCTCCGAGAGCGTCAGGGTGAAGCAGCGGCTGCCGAACGGACCGTCGGGGTCGTCCTCCATGCTGGCGACCAGCCCGTCCGGCGCGCCCCGGTCCTCCTCGAGCTGCCACAGACGCGGGGTGGCCGTCATGTAGAGGCGGCGCGCGGCGGGGATCCTCAGGTTGTCATGGACGACGGCCCAGGGTTTGCCGATCCGGCCGGAGGTGCGGTGTGCCTCGTCGACCACGATCAGGTCCCAGGCGGGCATGCCGGCGGTGTGGGCGCGCTCCAGTGTGCCGAGCCCGAGCGAGGCGTAGGTCGCGAACACCGTCACCTTGCTCAGGTGGCGGGTCCACTCGGCCAGTTCGCCGGGGTCCGTGGTGCTGGGGAAGGCCGCCTCCGCCGCCCGCAGGGAGGACACCCCGATCTGCGGCCCTCGGCGGCCGCCCCCACGCCACGCGGCGGCCGTCTGGGTGAGAAGGTCGAGGGACGGCACGAGCACCAGGACCCGGCCGGCGCGGAGTTCCTCGGCGCTGCGGGTGGCGACCAGGGTCTTACCCGAGCCTGTGGCCATGATGACCTGGGTGCGCAGCCCGTGTTCGGGCGGTGTCGTGCCGGGGCGTACCTCAAGGGCGCGGAGGACCGCATCCACCGCCTCGCGTTGGTGCGGGTCCATGGGCTTCGTCATGTGCAGAGTCTTCGTTTCCGTGGCGCCATGGGGTGGGTGGAGGCGACCGGGCTTTCAGCCGGTGGCTTTTGGGCGGTTTCGACGGTGTCGCGTGTTTGGTGGGGCGGGGTCGGTGTCCGTCCCGGCTGGGCCGCTGCCTGGGTGTGTCGTCGGGGTCGTTCGATTCGGGGCCCCTGTCTCGTCCGGGTGGAGGGCGTCGAGGATGAGGGTGAGGCCGAAGGCGAACTCGTCGGCGTAGTCGTAGCCGGGCTTGAGGGCGTGTTCGGTGGCGAGTTCGGTGAGGTGGGGGTAGGCGCCTGCGGGCGCGTCGCGCAGGATGGCGCCCGCGACCTCTTCCAACTGCGCCGAGCTGCTGAACGGCAGGCTCAGCTCCTGGATGACGAACCCGTACAGGTAGCTGTCGATCAGTGAGAAGGCGTGAGCGGCCATGGGGACGGAGAATCCTCCGGCGCGCAGCGCGCCGATGAGGGCGTCGTGGTGGCGCAGGGTGGCGGGGCCGGGGTGGGAGCGGGAATCCATCAGGCCGATGGCCCAGGGATGGCGCCGGAGGGCATCGCGGGCGGAGAACGCCCGTCGGCGCATGGCGCTCTTCCAGTCCGTGCCGCACGGCGGCAGGTCGATCTCGCCGAAGACCGCGTCGACCATGCCGTCGAGGATCTCCTCCCTGCCGGCGACGTGGTGGTAGAGCGACATCGCCTCGACGCCCAGTGGTTCGGCGATGGCCCGCATGGTGAGCGCGGCAGCCCCCTTCTCGTCCGCCACCGCCATCGCGGTGCTGATCACGCGCTCGCGGCTGAGTGGGGTGCGCACCGATGCTCCCCGCCGGCCCTTTCCTCGCTCGCGCACAGGCCCTCCCTTCGCTCCTCTTGACTACCTTACAGCATAAGGCTAGCTTGCCTTACAACATAAGGCTGACATTTGGCGAAGGGCTGGGCCGATGGGCACGGATCGGGTGGGGAAGGTCTGCATCGTCGGGGCCTCGGGAAAACTCGGGCAGTACATGGTCCGGCACGCGCTGGAGCGCGGTTACGAGGTGGTCGGCGTGTGCCGGGAGCGCAGCGTGCCGAAGCTGGCCCCGTTCGAAGGGCGGATGACCGTCGTCCCCGGGGCCACGAACGATCCCGAGGTGATCCGGCGGGCGGTCGCCGGGTGTGACGGGGTGCTGACGGTGCTGGTGCCCTGGGGGGTCCGGCAGTACGCGTCGGGCACGGCACAGGCGGTGCTGGACCACGCAGAGCCGGGCGCCCGCCTGGTCTTCTCCTGCGGTTGGCACATCACACGCGATGGCAAGGACAGGTACTCACGGACGTTCCTGGCGGCCGTCCGGGTCGCCGCCCTGCTGGGCAGACTGGTCCGCGCCGTCGAGATCGACGACCAGGTGGAGGCGTGCCGCCGTGTGTTCGCCAGTGGCACCCGGTGGACCGTGGTGCGCGGTAGCAGCCTGGAGGAGGGGGAGAGCCAGGGCCTGCCCGTATGGAGCCGTCACGTGGGCGACCCGGTGCTTGCCAGCGATCTGACGCGCCGTGTGGACTTCGCGCTGTTCATGGTGGAGGCGCTCACCGACGACTCGCTTCTTCAGGAGGCCCCGGCGATCGTCGGCTGCCGTACCCCCAGCGCACTCGCCCATGGCCCGGGTCCCGGCGAGTACGCCTGAGCGGCCTTCGGTTTCGCTCGAAGTCCGAGGCTGAAGGGCCAGTGGGACTCCGGCCGGAGACGTCGCCTGCGCACCGTTCGGTATCAACTGTGACTGAGCGCTTCAGTTGGCCCCATCGGCCATGCGGAGCGCTCAGCTCACGAGGCTCGGCGGCCGGGGCGCGTCATCACGAAGGTGCGCCGAGCGGCGGGTGTTCGAGCACACGGGGCTTGTACTCCACCAGCTGGATGCGGCCGTCGAAGGTGCGGTGTTCTCTCATCTCGAGGGCAACGTCCGGATAGCCGTCGTAGATGCGCTCTTCACCCGTGGCCCCGGTGATCACCGGGAACATCACAACCCGGAAGCGGTCGACGAGCCCGGCTCGCAGCAGTGACCGGCACAGGCTGAGACTGCCGATCGTGCTGAGCAGCCCCGAGCCACTCGACTTCATGGCGCGGACCGCCTCGACGGCGTCGTCCCGGACAAGTGTGGAGTTGGCCCACGTCAGTGGCTCCTTGAGCGAGGAGGAGAACACCACCTTGGACGCTCGCGTGAGCTTGTCCACGGACGCCTCTTCTTCGGGCCTGAACTCGTCTTGGCCATCTGGGACCTCGCCCGCGGCGAAGCCCGACATCAGGCGGTAGGTGTTCGCTCCCATCAGGTGGGTGGCCTTGGGCTGCTCGCCGAGCCAGGCGAGGTACTCCGGGCCCTCGAGGCCCCAGAACCCGGGCCATCCCTGTCCCGATGCGTGGCCGTCGAGGGAGGTGATGAAGTCGACGAGAAGCTCCGGCATGGCGGCGTCCTTTCTTGGGGTGTCACGAGCATGGACTGGCCGGGAGCCACAAACTCATCGGCCGCGCTGGGGAGTATCGAGAAAGCGGGCCGGGCCCACCGACACGCTCAGCCGGGCCAAGTACAACGCTCAGGGGCCAACTGAAACACTCAGTCACATCAACGCGCGCCCGGCCGCAGTTCCGTGCCGCGTCAGAGGTCGAACTCGACGTAGTCGATGTCGGTGAACTCCACGGACAGGCCGGCGGCCCGGCGGCCGCGGTCCTTGAAGTACTCCTCCTGGAGTCCCTCCGCCGCGATGGCGCTCAGCTCCCGGTCGGTGGCCCCCTGGGTCTGGGCGTCGAAGAGGCGTGCGGCGTACGCGGGTGGCAGATGGTGTGTGATGAGCCGGATGCGGGCGTCGTCGGTGCTGCCCGGGGCGGCGGTGAACCCGAACCTGGCGCGGGTCTCGATCACGATGCCCGTCGACGTGGCTGCCTGTCTTCTGGCTCGCTCCCGCACCCGGGGCTGCCAGCGCCGGCCCACCTCCTGGGTGAGGCGGGCGGCGAGTTCCGGGCGGGGCCGCTTGATCTGGTTCCTCACATAGCGCTCGACGGTGCGCTGGGAGATGCCCAGCAGTTCGGCCACCGGCCGGGTCCCCTTGAGCTGCTTGACCAGGTACCGCATCTGCGCCGGTGCACTCTTCGGCGCCGGCTTCGTGGTCCTGTTCGCCACGGCTTTGTCGAGGCTGTCGTCGAACATGCCCATCGCGCTCTACTCCCCCTCGATGGCGGCGTCGGTGCCCTTGATGTGCTGGGCGGGGTTGTGTCCCGCTTCGAGCATCCGGACGGCCCACATGAGGTCCTGGGTGCCCTCGTGCTTGACCATGCCGGGACTGACCCCGAGCCGGAAGGTCCCTGGCTCGGGCTTGCCGTCCGGTGTGCACGGCAGGACGTCCAGCGGTGAAGGACCGTCGGACGGGTACACGGCGCAGTCGGACAGCAGGGCGAGCGGAACGAGGGCGTCGTCCCCGAGGCCGAGATGCCCGGTGGGAGCGGGTGCGTGCTGTGTGGCGAGCGCTGTCTTGAGGATCTTGCGGTGCATGTTGACGCGTGCGGTGGAGATGACGGCGGCCCGGATGTCGGGGCGCCAGGTAGGGCGTTCCAAAGCGGGCCAGCGCTCTCCGGCCCGGTATCCCGCACCCTGCGGCCGTTCACGCAGCTTACCGATCCCGCCCTTGACCGTCGCCTTGATGGCGGACAGCACCGCCGCCTTGCCGGGGTCGGCCTGCCGGTGCGTCGCCATCGCGGTCAGGAACTCGGCGTCGCCCATCCCGGCCACCACACCGAGGTCGGCCATCGTCGCCCTGTACGCCTCGCTCAACCGCTTGTACCAGGGGTCGAGGTACGGGCCCGACTCCGGCCGCAGCCATGCCTCGACGGGTTCGATCGACACCGGGAGTCCGTAGGCCGCGACGAGTTCGGCCGCGTACGCGACGGTGGGTGTCGCGTACCAGGCCGGCCCGCCGGGCCGTTTCCCGTGGGGAGTGAAGGGGTTGGGCAGCCGGGGGTCGAACTCGATACCGGACAGGTCGACCAGCCAGGCCCCGGGAACCTTCTTGTCGAAGGCGGGCTTCTTCACATGGACCGGGGCCGAGAGGCCCACAACGAGGCGGTTGGCGGCGGCGAGGAAGGCGGTGTTCACGTCGATGCCCACCGCGAACCGGCGCGCGCACTCGGCACCGGTGAGCAGCTCCGGCTCGCGGATCCAGTCGAAGGCCTCCTCGTCGAGCACCTGGTCCGCGGTGCGCCGGTGGTGGCGCGGGTACAGGCCGGCGACGATCGGATGCTCTGCCGGCGCCTCGGGTGGAGCCGGATCCACCGCCTCGTACAGGGATCCGGGTACCGGGCCCGGCACCCATGTCCCCGAGGCCTCGTCGCGTACTGCACGGGTCGGCGGCCGCAGCGCGGTCATCAACTCCAGCCCGCACACGGCCGTCGACCCGCGAGGAGTGATCACGCGGCAGGCATAGGTGCCGAGGACGGCGGCGACGTCCGGGGCAGGCAGCAGGGCGGTGTCGCCCCAAGAGCGGGTGTCGAGCGCGTCCCACGGCAGTACGGCGAACTGCACGCACTGCCGCCGGTCGCCGTCAGCGGGCCGGTAGACCCGGGCCCACGGGCCGAACCCGCGCTTGGTGAGCTTCCACCCCGCCTTCGCGATCTGCTTCACCACCGCGTGGCTCTGCGGCAGCCGCAGGCTCCGCCGGTCCTCCAACACCGCAGGCAGCCCGAGTCGTTCCGCCGCGGCGGCGGTGACCACGATGAGCGGGTCGGCATCCCTCCCCGCGCGATGCAGCCGAGCCGCCCCCAGCTTCGCCTCGCTCAGGACCCATTCCACGACCTCGACGACGGTCCCGGCCGGGCAGTCCAGCACAAGCCCATCGAGGCAGTACACCGAACCGTCGCCGTCGAGCACCCCCAGCGGGCCGTATGCGAAACCTGCGTCGACCGCGGAAGCGGCCGACGCACGCCTCGCGTCCTCCGGCCCGACGGTGCGGCGTGGGGCGTGCGACCGGGCGGGCGCGGTGCCGCCCGCGGGGCGGGACGGTGAGGGAAGAGCAGCCGCCGAACGGGCAGCGTCCGGCGGGGCCGGCGCGGCAGCAGGCCGCCGCGCCGGCTGAGTGCCACCAGGGCCGGGGACTGCGACGTCCGGAGCCGTCGGCTCCGCTTCCGGTGCCGGGTAGCGGGCCGCGAGCCCCTCCAGCAGTCGGGCGTAGGCTGCGCGCTTGGGCGCCCTGGGCTCCGTGCGACCGGCCTCCCAGCCGCTGACCGCCTCACGGCGGACCTGCAGGACGCCGGCCACCTGCTCCTGACTGAGGCCGGCGGCCTCGCGAAGCCGTTTCCGCTCAGCCGGGGCCGGCAGAGGCTCTCTCGAAGCCACCTCCTCCAGCAGGGCGTCGACCGCACCGAACAGCGCGTCATCATCGCTCGGCACACCACCACCTCCGTTCTGAACGCTACATCAATCGCACGATATATCGCGCATGGATCGCGCGAGCGTGCAGGGAGTCTCCCCAGCCGACCGGGGGCGGCCGTGAGTAGCGCACGCTCATCCCGTCCGAGCAGAGCGGAGGAACTGAACGACGAGTGGGTGGACTGCAGAGGCAGGCGGTTTCCGGGTTGAGCCCACTCCGCGCAGGCGCGAAGAGAGGCGGCGAACGGCTGCCGTGCTCCGAGCGAGTGTTCATTACGGCGTAATAATCCGCCACGCCGGCCCGGCGATCACCGAGGCGGTATTACGGCGTAATACACGGGAGAGGCGCTCCCCGCCGACTCCACGATCCCCAAGTTGTGGCTTACTAACGTGTTGACGCAACAGAGGATCTTGAATGTTAGTAAGGTGTCGCGCATGACTTCGCCCTCATCCAGCGACCGGGAGAAGGTCGTCTCCAAGCTCCCAGCCGGTTTGCAGCAGGATCTGAAGATCCGCACAGCACAGCACGGCATCGACATCCAGCGTGCGGTCGAGGCGGGCATCACCGCCTGGCGCGGGCTCGGTGCGAACCGGTCCCCCATCGACACCGCCGGTGCCAAGTCGTTCTCCACCTGGCTTCCCCCGGGCCAGTGGGACGCCTTCAGGGGAGACTGCGAAGCTCGCGGTGTCTCCCTCGTCCAGGGCCTGTCCCAGTCCGTGCAGGTGTGGCTCGACAAGAACCCGCCTCCGAACGTGCAGCGCCCTGCGGTCGTCCGGCGCATCATCGTCTGCAACCAAAAGGGAGGCGTCGGCAAGACCGCGGTCACCTCCGGAGCCGGCCAGGCCCTGGCCGAAGGGGCCGACCTGCTCCACCCGGTCCGCATCTCCAAGCACTTCGCCGCTCTCCTCAACGACAAACAGCCCGGTTCACTTCTCGACTACGAGGACCTGCCCGGGCCGGGGCTCCGGGTACTGCTCGTGGACTTCGACCCCCAGGGCCATCTGACGAAGCAGACCGGTCACGATCCACTCCAACTCGACGGCGACAGTCTCACCAAGCACATGGCAGGTGAGCCCAAGGGAGAGCTTCGCGACCTCATCGTCGAAGTCGACGCACCTCGCTTCGGCGGCCGTCTCCACCTGCTGCCGGCCTGCACCGACGCGTTCCTGCTGGATGTGAAACTCTCCGGCGTCCGAGCCCGCGAGGCAGCCCTTGAACGCGCCCTGTCCCCCGTCGAGCACTATTACGACGTAATACTCGTCGACTGCCCACCCAGTCTCGGCCTCAGCATGGACGCCGCCGCTTTCTACGGACGCCGCCGCCACGACGAAGACCCCGGCAACTCCGGCGTCCTCGTCGTGGTCCAGGCCGAAGACAGCAGTGCCGACGCCTATGCCCTGCTCACCTCCCAGATCGAGGACCTACGCGGCGACATGGGCCTCGAACTCGAGTACCTCGGTATCGTCGTCAACCACTACGACGCCCGCCGGGGCTACATCGCCACCTCCTCCCTCGAAGCCTGGATGGCCATAAAGGACCCTCGAGTCGTCGGCGTCATCGGCGACCTGAAGGAGCAGAAGGAAGCCGTCCGCGTGAAACAGCCCCTGCTCGCCTACGCCCCACGATGCGATCAGGCTGTAGCACTCCGCGCGCTCGCTCGGGAGATCTCATGAGCAGCAAGGCCGCCAAGCTCGGAGCGGGCGCCTCCTTCCAGCAGGCGCAACCCATCAGCTCCCGGCGCGCGGCCATCAACGCCGCTACGGCCGCCCCCACTGAAGGCGCGCCCCCACCGGTCACCCTTCCCGTCCGTGCCATCAGTCTCAACCCGGACAACCCGCGGACCGAACTCGGCGATCTGGCCGATCTCGCCGGCAGCCTCCGTGACCACGGGCAGAAGCAGGCCATCACCATCATGTCCCGCTTCTCCTACCTCGAGGCCAACCCGACCCGTGAACGCGAACTCGAGCCGGGCACCAAGTACGTCGTGATCGACGGAAACTCCCGCCTTGCCGCTGCGCGAGAAGCCTCCTTGGAGAGCATCAAGGTGATGCTCGACGACAGCCTCGGCAACAATCCCGATGAACTCCTGGAGTCCGCCCTCGTCGCCAACATCCACCGGCAGGACCTCAGCCCGCTCGACGAGGCCAAGGCCCTGCAGCAACTGCTCGGGGTACACGGCACTCAGGAGGCGCTCGCAGTGCGGTTGCACCGCTCTCAGGGCTGGATCTCGCAGCGGCTCGCCCTGCTCACCCTCACTCCCGAGCTGAAGCACAAGCTCGAGGCGGGGGAGGAGCGCCCGGACCTGTTGCGCCTTGTGGGCCGGAAGAATCCGGAGGAGCAGGAAGAACACCTACAGCGCCTCAAGGACAGGCGTGCACAGGAAAAGGCTGACAAGCACACTGGGGCGAGCGTCCGTCGGAGCACCGGCTCAGCAGCTGCGGAGTCCGCGCTCAGGCCAACTCCTGCCGCAGCGCAGATGCCTGATGAGCCAGCTCATTACGACGTAATAAGGTCTGCCGGCGAGGACTCCGAGAAACCGGGACACGCGTCTCCCGTGGCCACCGTGCCCGACCCACGTCCGGCACCGGCTCTCAGCCCACGTCAGGTCAAGATGCCATGGGCTGACGGTGTCGCCAGCATGGACATCATCTTCGACAAGGTCAGCGAGCGAGAGCGTCACCGGCTGGTCGCGCGATACGTGGAACTGCTCGGTGGCCCCGAGGCGTTCGTTGCCGACCTGACTGCCGCCACCAGCACAGAGTTCCTGCAGCAGGTGGTCGACCTTCTCCTGGAGGACAGGTAGGAGCTGAAGGTGGCTCCGTGTTGCTGAGGGTGGGCCATTACGCCGTAATAATTTCGCGCTGTGCGTGGGCCGCCCGGCTCCTCGGTGGCGCATGCAGCAGATACTCCGTGCACCACCGGGCCGGCGTCGTGCAGGCGCCTTCCGTGCCCCGCTGCCGGAGGGGTGTACGAACGACAGCCCGCCCAAGTCCGCACGGCTGAAGTGGAGGACTCCGCACGCTCTTTCCTAGCGTCAGGGGTGGCACGGCGAAAGGCGTCGTCCGGTACGAACGTGGAGAAGGAGCGCACATGGAGCATCCATCCGGTATGCACGGTATGGGAAGTGCCGTGTCGTTCGTGGACACCGCGGGCGCAGTCCTCTTCATCGCCTGGGCCGCTGCGATGTGGCTTGCCGTCGCCGTACTCGCGTACGCGAACCGTGGCCCGGTCCGCCCCTGGCTGTACAAGACGGCTGCGGGTGTCATCGGACTCGGTGTCGTCGGCCAGATCGGCCACTTCCAGGAGCATCTGGCCCAGGCCGCCTACTGGATCGCCAATCCCTATGCGCCGGCGTGGATGACTCCATGGGCCCACAGTCTCGCCCGTGGGATGGGCCAGGTGGACATGACCAAGCCCTCGCTCGGCATGGAGATCCTGCACCTCACCGGAAACTTCGTCTTCCTCGCCGGACTGGTCGGCATCGTGCAGATCACCCGACGGGTCACCGGGGATCTCAAGTCCCGCAAGTGGGCCAGGATGGGGGTCTGGATGCAGGGCATCCACGGTCTCGAGCACGTGGTGCTGACGCTGTCCATCGCGCTGGGGGCCAGTCGTGCGATCGGTCTGTCCACCTGGTTCGGCCTCATAGAGCCAGGAGCGGCGCTCGTGACGTACCGGGTGTGGTGGCACTTCGTCGCCAACATGATCGGTTCGGCCATCCTCGCCATCGCCCTCTACCACCTGTGGAAGGAGAAGCGCACGGTCAAGGCCGCCTACGACGAGGCCGGGGCGCAGGAGCCGGTATCCGCCGCTCATGCGCGGACCGAGCGCGAGCCCGCGCTGGCCGGACGGCCGTAGCGGCGAGGGGATACCTCGGCTGGGTCCGGCAGGACGCATGGCTTCTCCCGGTGGTTTTCGGGCGGTGAACTGCCGGGTGGGCCGAGTGCCTCCCCGGGCGGGGAGGCCTCGGACTCCGTGCGGCAACGCCAGCACAGGCCGTGCGGGGCTGGACGGCCGCAGAGGCCGTTCCGCCCACGGCATCTGCTGACGGCCGAAGTGGTGGGTGTGCGTGGGGGCCCGGCTGCCGGTGGCGTTGACGTGCGCATACGGCACTCTGCGCAGAGACCCGCGCCTCCGGGCAGATGGGGGCGCTCGCAGTCGGGACAGCACTCCAGGACCCGTGGGACGGCCGCCGGATGCTGCCGAGGTCGGCGGTCCTGGTCTTGGTGCGCGTCGGCGCAGGTGTTCTCCGCGGCCCGCTCCCGGCGGGCCGCCGCACGTTGGGCGACCACCTCCCGGCAGGCGGTGCAGCTCGTACCGGTCGACCAGAGGACCCCCGATTCGCAGTCGGGGTCGGCGCAGCCCCAGCGGGGGAGTGCGACTCCCAGCAGCCAGCGGCCGGGATCCCGGATGTCGGCGACGAGGGTCTGGGTGAGGCGCTGGCTGAGCCGGGCGCGGAGGCGGGAGGGGCCGTAGCCGTCGTCGAGCTGCCTGGCGATCTCCCGTCCGATGCGGCGCTGGACGTAGGTGTTGACCTGGCTGAGCAGGAAGCGTACCGGCTCCAGCACGGAGTTGAGTCGTGGGCTGAAGGTCAGTTGCGGGCCGCTCCAGGCGGTCTGCGGGGTGCGGCGAACCGTGGGCTTCGGGGCTGGGGCGGTGTCCTCCGCGCGCAGCGCGCGATGATCTTGGATGTTCACCGGCGCGGGGCTGTCGGTGCGGTCCTTCGCGGGCGCTTCTACCGGTACTTCGCCTACGGCGGGTGACAAAGGCACCCCCCCGTTCTCGAGTCGGTCAATTCTTAGGTCTTCCTTGTTCGCGAGCGATCGGTCATCAACGTCGGAACCCGATCGGTCATCAAGTGCGGGAGTCTCCGGGTGCTCGTCGTTGTGCACGAGGAAGAGATGACGCCCCTGGAAGCCGGCCCGGCGCCATACGCTGATCCAGCCGACTGCGGCCAGTTCGTCGATGATGCGGCCGGCGGCTTCCGTGGTCACGGGCTTGCCCGCACGAGGGCCGGAGTGATGGCGAAGGAAGCCTGCGAGATCGCTTTCGGAGAGCGGGATCCCCTGTGTGACGGCATAGGCGATCACGGTGTATGCGCGCAGCAGGCGGGGCCGCAGTTTCTCGCTGGCGACGACGGGTATCCAGATGTACCGCTCAGCGGGCGGCAGGAGGCGGACCCTGCGGCATGCCGTGGTTCCGGAGCCGCCGGGCAGGGACCGGCGCCGGCTGTCGGGAAGCTCGACCACACCGTCGGGGGCTGTGGCGCGAAGCTGCGCAAGGCCGCGCTGCACGGTAGAGGCGGAGAGCCCGACATACGAGGCGAGGGTGTCGATGCTCGCTGTGCAGCCCTCTCGGCGCACTGAGAGGGCCTTGACCTTGATGTAGACGTTCAGCGCCGCGTCGGAGTAGTGGGGGGACTCCACAAGCCGCATGGGTACCTTCATGCGCCCGCGCTGGGTGGAAGCCGTATCGGAGGGGCTCGTTCCGGGCTGAGGATGGCTGGAACTAGTCGGTAAAAAATCGGCATCAATACGGCGATCCGCCCCATCGGTATCTACGGGGGGCTGGAGAATCACGGAGGTTTGGTTCATCATGATGGGGTCTCCCTCTGGGGCGGCATGGGTCTCGCTTGCGGGCGACATGTCTCTCTGGGACAACGTGCGTTCACTCACGGGCGACATGCGTTCTCACTCCGGGCAACATGTGGTTTCACTCACGGGCAACATGTGGTCTCTCTGAGGTGGCATGCGGTCTATCCGGGGTGGCATGGGGTCTCTCTCCGGAGTGAGGTGGTGTGAGACCCCCTTTCGGGAAAGGCACATGATCCGATCGGGTGGTATTGGTTCCGGAAGAACCGCTGCAGTAACACGATTCTGGGGTGGTACCCAGAACGGGCCTTCGCCCGTCGAGTTGCAGCTCGACGGGCGCTGTGAGACTTGGCCTCGCATTCCAGTGGTGGTCGGTCGGCGGCTGCCCCCTCGTGGGTCAGTCGCCAGGGCCTTTACGTCACGTCCTCCCTTGATCTGCCTGTGGACTCGGGCCGTTCCCGGGTCGGATCCGGTCCGGCTCGCAGTCAACGGGGGAGCGGTCAGCTCAGAAGGAGCCGATCTCCGCCAGCTCTGCACTCGCGTTGAACGCGAAGGAGCCCTTCTGGAGGGCGTTGACGCGGATCGTTCGGCGCGTGCCCGTGGGTGAGGTCTCGTCGGCCTCGATCCAGCACGGTTCGTCGAATTCGACGTAGTGGTTGAACGAGACATCCATCGACACGGGGATGGATGCGCCGGCCTGCGAAGGCCGGACGGCCTGTCCCGCCTGCCGTACGGATTCCAGGAGCAGCATCCCCGGAACGTGGTCGAGGGGATGGTCGAAGAGGACCGGATGGCTGGTGTCGACGCGGAGTTGCCAGCGCAGCGGCTCCGCGGCCGGTGAGAGCACGATGTCCTGCTTCCGCAGCCGGCCGACGGTACTGCGTGGTACGGGCTCCGGAGGTTTCGGGGCATTGGAGAAGGTCTCCTCGGTGTCGCCCCGTCCCGGGCGCAGTCGCTGGTACACGGCGGGCGAGTGGCTGCCGAAGCGGACGCTGGCCATGGCGAGCAGCGAGCCGTTGCGGACGGCCTCCAGGTGCATCGACATCGTGACCGGCAGCGAGCGGTGGTAGCGGATGTCCGAACAGGTCACGTGCAGTTCGACGTCCGCAGGGGTGTCCTCGATGCGCATGGCTTGCGGGTGGACGGCGAACTGCAGGCGAGACCATGACAGTTGGTGGCCGAACGGGACCTGGTAGGCGACATGCGTCAGCAGGGTGCTGGACTGTCGTATCGTCTCGCACAGCAGCAGCGGGTCGTATATCCCGTACTCGGGAACGTAGAAGGTGTGGCAGCGGGGCAGTTGCGCTTTGACGGTGAAGGCGTCGCGCCCGGCCCTGCTCCAGTCGGTCAGGAAGACCTCCGACAGAGCCGCCCGGTGCACGTACTCCCTGGCGACGGTCGTGGTGAGTGCCGGTCTTGCCGCGGTCTGCGGCTCTGTGGTTGTCAGCATGCCTCTCCCCTAGGGCGTGCGTATGTGTTTCCCGATGGCCACTACCGGTGACCGCGGGTTGGGCTTAAAATATCGGTTGTTCTTTTTTTTTGTCGAGAGGGAGCACAAGACCGATGGCCAAGCCGCAGCAGGATCGAGCAGTCAAGACGCGGGAGGCCATCATCCTCGGCGCTGCCGAGGTCTTCGACGAGTACGGGTTCAGAGGCGCCAGCATCAGCAAGATCATGAAGCGGGCCGGTGTCTCCCAGGGCGCCATGTACTTCCACTTCAAGTCGAAGGAGGACCTGGCGCGTGCCGTGATGACCGCGCAGCCCGACACCGTCGTGCCCCGCCTGGGCGCCGAGGGACTGCAGCGCATCGTGGACATGACGTTCGTGTGGGCCTGGCAGATACAGCGCGACGTCCTCCTCCGCGCGGGTGTGCGGCTCACCAACGAGCAGGACGGGGCCACCGTGCGGGACGCGACGCCGTTTCTGGAATGGGCCAGGATCCTGGAGTTCTCCCTGGCGGGGGCTCAGGATGAGGGCGAGATCGGGGAGTCGATCGACATCGGTCAGCTCGCCGAGTTCATCGTCGGAGCCTGCACCGGGATGCAGATGTACGCGAACGCCGTGTCCGGGCGCCAGGATCTCCCCGAGCGGACCGTTGCGATGTGGCGGATCCTGCTGCCCGGCATCACGTCCGAGCGTGTCGCGGCGTCCATCGACCTGAACGTGCACCGCTTCGCCTGATTGTCTCATCCCCGCCGGCGCCCCTTCCGGAGAACACCCTCTCGTCCAGTCCACCGTTCGCGACCGACTCAGGAGGCCCTCGTTGCCCCAAGGACTTCGGCAGTTGCGGCTCGCCGCGCTCAACATCGACGGCGTGCTGCTCAACGACACCTTCAGCCCGGTTATCCACCGTTTCGTCGTCAGTCGCGGTGGAGCCTACACCGCGGAGGTAGAGCGGCGTGTCTTCTCGCAGCCGCAGCAGGTGGCGAGTGAGTACCTGGCGCGCGTGGTGAGCGTGCCTATGACCGGGCAGGAAGCCCTTGAGGCGTACTTCGCCGAACGGGTCGCCCACATGAGTGAGCATCCGGTCCGTGTCCTTGACGGTGCGATCGAACTGGTGCGGCGCCTCAGGGATCTGGGGCTGAAGACGATCTGCTACGGAGGTTTGGGCAGGGAGCACTTCGACCGCTTCCTCGGTGAATGGGCCCACCTCTTCGACGGTCCCGGATACGTCTGCACCAACGACTTCCGTCCTGGCATCACGGAGATCACCTCCGACGTCTTCGGTCTCGCCGGTGCCCAGGCGGTGTTCATCGACGACGTGGCCCGCGTGGCGGAGAAGGCCAAGGAACTCGACGTGCCGTTCATCGGGCACCCGAGCGACTTCGAGCACGGATTCCAGCGCGGACTGATGCAGGAGGTGGGTGTGCGGCACCTCGCGGACTCGCTGCACCACATCGACGAGGCGATGCTGCGTGCCGTCGATGCAGAGGCCGCGGACGGGACCGTCTGGAAGCACACGGCCGTCGCGCCGGTCTGAACGGGCCCGATCGCACACGCGGTTCCTTCTCTCATTCGTCAGGGGGCAAGATGTTGGACAAGGGTGCGGAAAGTGAGGCCGGCGGTCTGCTGAGCGGCAAGGTCGCCATGATCACCGGGGCTTCCAGCGGGATCGGGGCAGCGGCGGCCCGGCTGTTCGCCGCGGAGGGGGCGGCGGTCGTCCTCATGGCAAGGCGTGAGGACCGGCTGAAGAAGGTCGCTCATGAGATCGTCGCGAGCGGGGGGCGCGCGCTGGCGGCGCCGGGCGACGTCGTCTTCCCCGAGGACGTGGGACGGGTGGTGGGAGCGGCTCTGGAGGCCTTCGGGCGGCTGGACGTGGCCTTCAACAACGCCGGATGGGGCACGGTGGGCACCGATCTGCACGAAACCGACGACGCCGTGTTCGAGCAGGTGATGGACGTGAACGTGCGGGGGACCTGGAACTGCCTGCGCCATCAGCTTCCCGCGATGTTCCCCTCCGGGGCGGGTGCCGTCGTGAACACCGCCAGCACGGCGGGAGTGGTGGCGACGGTGGCGGGAGCACCGTACGTCGCCGCCAAGCACGCGGTGATCGGGATGACGAAGGCCGCCGCGGCCCAGTACGGCGATCGCGGTATCCGGGTCAACTCCCTGGTCGTGGGCAGCACTCGGACGGAGCTCATCGACGGGGCGCTGGAGGCCCACCCCCATCTGCAGGACGTGTTCGTCGCGCGTCAGATCCAGAAGCGCATGGCGGCTCCCGAGGAAGTGGCCCACGCCGCGCTCTGGCTCAGCAGTTCGCGTGCCTCCTTCGTGACGGGGGCCGCGATGGCCGTGGACGGCGGCCGTACCGCGGTGTAGCGGCGTGCCCGACCGGGCCCGTCGGGCGGACAGCGGTCGTCCGCCCGACGGGCCCGTCAGTGCGCCTGTGCACCCTCGGGCGGCGGGCCCGCCCGGTGCCGCACGTCCGACCCCTCGGCGGACACGCCGACGAGCGCGAGATGCCAGACCCGCTTGAGCTGGGCGACGGCGCTCTCGAAGGCGGGGTCCGAGCCGGTCCGGCGGCGCAGGTACGCCTCGGCCCCGTTCGTCAGGTGCTCCACGAGCGTCGTGACGTCCGCGGGCAGGGCGTCCGTACGCAGTTGGCCGCTCTCGTACGCCCGGTCGAGCAGCCCGCGGACCGTCGGCAGCCAGGCTTCCGACCAGGCTTCGGTGCCGGGGCGCTCCCGGCCCAGGCGGATGGCGGAGCGCACCGCCGGCTCCTGCTCCATCAGCCTGGCCAGTTCGAGGGTCAGGTCGACCACCATGCGCAGCGGCGGCACGGGCTCCGCGGTGAGGAGTTCCAGCGCCGCCAGCGTCACCGACCGCCCTTCCTGCTGCACCGCGTCCGCGAGGTCCACCTTCGAGGGAAAGTGGAACGTCACGGCGCCGATGGACATGCCGGCGACCGTGCTGATGCGCGACAGCGACGTCCCGTCGTACCCGTAGCGGTCGAATTCCGCGGCCGCCGCGTCGACCAGCGCCTGACGCGTGCGCACGGCCCTCTCCTGCTTCACCACACCGTCTCCCGAAGAGGGCTCTCGGCCACCGGACATGCGAGGGTCCTGACTCCGGCCCGTCGGTGCACCGCCGGCGCGTCCCGAGTGGGACGGACGTTCACTCTTCGTTCCAAGACTGTCGTTCCCTTCCTCCGGCCGGCAAGGCGGAGTTGCCCAAGACGTTCCGGATAACGGCAGGTCAGGGGATGGAGGGCAGCCCTGGCGGGATGCCTTCGGAAGTTCTGCTGGGCGTTCTCGGGGCGGCGGGGCGGCCGCCGCCGCCGCGGGTGGCGGGGTCGGACTTGGCGAAGTGCATTCGGCAACTCTCCTGAGTCGCAAAAAAAAGAGGGCGTTCGCTATTATTTTATCCTGGTCGGCAGCCGCAGGCCGACAGCAGGGGAGGAAACTAGCCATGGGTGCGTACGCTCTGACGGCCACTCGCACATCGTTGCCGGTGTTCGCCGAGAGGATCTTCGAGTGCCTGCCACGGGCCGACCAGCGGCGCTGGGCTCAGGCCTACGTGCAGAGCCTGCTGACGACCTCGGGCAAGAAGTCGGTGCGCCGCCTCGCGGCAGCGATCTCCTCCTCACCCGCCACCTCGCAGTCCCTCCACCAGTTCGTCAACGCCAGCCCCTGGGACTGGATGCCCGTCCGGGCGGAGCTCACCAGGTGGGCCGAGCAGCAGATGACCCCACGCGCCTGGGTGCTCGGCCAGGCGGTACTGCGCAAGCGCGGGGAGCACTCCTGCGGTGTGCACCGCCGGTTCCTGCCCTCCACGGGCCGCTCGGTCACCTGCCAGTTGGGCGTCGGGGTCTTCCTCTCCTCCTACGACCAGGCCCTTCCCGTCGACTGGCGCCTCCTGCTTCCCGGTTCGTGGACCAGGGACCCCGGGCGCCGTGTGCGAACCCGCATACCCGACGGGGTCGGCCCCCGCTCCGTCGAGCAGCACGCCCTCGACCTGGTGGACGCTCTCACCGCCGCCAGCCGGACCGCGCCCCTGCCCGTCGTAGCGGACCTGGAGGCGGTCGGCGGAACCAGCGCAGAGGCCCTGGTCCGGGGACTCGCCCTTCGAGGGCGCGACTTCGCCGTCGCCGTCCCGGACACCCTCCAGGTCGCCGTCGGCCGCCATCTGCGGCTCCAGCCTCCCCACGGAGGCGACGGGCGGGGCCTGGTACTCGCCGCCCGAAGCCTCTTCGAGTTCGACGCGGGCACCCTGACCCGGATGGAGAGCGTGGCACCCCGGGGCGGTCGGGGCCGCCACACCACCGTCATGTCGAGCTTCGTCAGGCTGCCGCAGTGCGGTGGGAACGGCGAGCGCGGTGGGAACGGCGACCGGATCCACCGCACCTACCGGCTGCTCGCCACCCGGTCCGAAAGCGGACGACGGCCCCTCCAGCTGTGGCTGACCAGCCTCACACACGCCCGGACGGACACGCTGCTCGCTCTGACGCGGACACTGGGGCAGGCGGGGCGCTCGGTGCGGGAGATGTCGGACGAGTTCGGTCTGCTCGACTTCGAGGGCCGCTCGTACCCGGGCTGGCACCACCATATGTCACTGGTCTCGGCGGCGTACGCCTACAGCCGCATGGAACGGCTTCCCGCCGAGGGCGGTGAGAGGATGCTCGCCGCCGCCTGAGCGGCCCGGCCGCCACGACGACCTCGCCACATCGAGTTCCTTCACGCAACTCACCGAGCCCTAGAGTGAATTCATGCTGAGACACACGTACGCGGGACAGGACTGCAACCTCGCCCGGTCCCTGGAGGTCATCGGCGAGCGCTGGACCCTTCTGATCATCCGGTCGGCGCTGCTCGGCACCACCCGCTTCGACGGGTTCCTCTCCCACCTGGACATCGCCCGCAACGTGCTCGCCAGCCGGCTGGCCCGGCTGGTCGAGCACGGCGTCCTGGAACGGGTTCCGTACCAGGACAAGCCCGTCCGGCACGAGTACCGGCTGACCCCCGCGGGCCGCGACCTGACCCGGGCCGTCATCGCCCTGATGCAGTGGGGAGACCGCAATCTGCCGCAGGAGCCGGTGCCGCCGCGCCGCGCCGACCACATCGGCTGCGACGGCCCAGTCCACGTCGAACTGCGCTGCTGGCAGTGCGGGCGCGCCGTGCACGACGAGGAAGTGGACGTGCGCCGCAACCGCTGAACACCTCACCCCCAAGCGCACACGCGAAGATGCCGCCCGCCGCACGGTGCGCCCACGATGGCCCCTCCCGCCGCCGACAGCAGCGGCGCACAAGAGGAGGCGCCCGTGCCCGCACTGGGAGCGCTGCGCAGGCTGATCCTGGCCCCGTCCCTGGACGACGTGAGCTTCGCCGGGCGCGGCTTCCCCGTCGAGCCGAACGAGCGCACACGGCAGCTGGAGGCCGTGGCGCAGGCCGTCGTCACCGGCTTCGAGTGGGGCATCGAGGACAGGGAACTGACCACCACCGAGCGCCGGCTGGCGCTCGTCGACCCGCTGAACAGGGGCTTCGCCTACGAGGGCGCGACCATGGCCTGCGCCGTCCGCGACGCCATGGGCCCGAACCGGCACCGCACCCGTGACCTGCTGCGGGGCGGCGGCAGGCCGCACATCTTCCTCAACTACATCGGCATCGGCTTCGCCATGGCCAAGCTGCCCAGGCCGCTTTGGGGGAAGCTCACACCCGATCTGACCGAGCCGGACCTCTACCCGGCGATGAGCTGGCTGTGTGTCGACGGCTACGGCTTCGACCGCGCCTACTTCGACGCCGGCACCTGGGTCGCCGGACAGCGCCTGGACACGCCGTACGACTGGGACGAGGACCCCTCGTACTGGCAGCGCGCCTTCGACCAGGGCGTCGGCCGGGCGCTGTGGTTCATCCACGGAGGGCGCGTCAGCAACGTCTCCGCGGCCGTACGGGCCTTCGCCGTCGACCGGCAGGCGGATCTCTGGAGCGGTGTCGGACTTGCCGCCACCTTCGCCGGCGGCAGCTCGCCCGCGGACCTGGCCGCGCTGCGCGAGGAGGCGGCGGAACTCGCCGGCCATCTGGCCCAGGGCGCGGTCTTCGCGGCCAAGGCACGCCACCACGCCGGATTCGTCCCCGAGCACAGCAGTGCCGCCGTCCACGCGTTCACGGGGCTCACGGCCGGCGCCGTCGCGCGACTCGCCGACGACTGCGCCGCCACCGCTCCCGAGAAGGGCGTAGGCCCCGCCTACGAGGTCTGGCGGCGGGGTGTGCGCACACGACTGACCACCGCAGTTGTTTGAGCACTTACGAAGTAGACGCCCCTCCCGGCCCCCTGGCTAGATTCGATTCGCCGGGCTATTCCAGGGATTCGAGAGGGGCGGTCTTCTGCCGTGTCCAGTTTTTTTTGGCGCACTCCGCCGCCGATTGCTCACGCCACCTGTTTCCGAGACGACCATGGAAGTACGCGGATTCCATGTGAAGAACGCGGAGGCAAAGGCACGGCTCGAGCACATCGGTGAGGTGTTTCTCAAGGGATACGCGTACGCCGTGGAGGCCGCTTCCCCTGCCGAGGCGGAGGGACTGCTGGAGGACGTCCCGACGGACATGCGCGGCTTCGCCTACGAGGGCGCCGGCATGGGAGCGGCGGTGTACGACTCGCTGCCGGGGCACGGCGGCCGCCTGGCGGGGCTGCTGACCGGCGAGGGCCGTCACCACGACTACATGATCTACGTCGGTATCGGCTGGGCGATGGCCCGCCTGCCGAAGCCCCTGTGGCCCGACATCCGCACCACCGACCCGCTGCTGCGCTGGCTGGCACTGGACGGCTACGGCTTCCACCAGGCGTACTTCAGGACCGGAGCCTATGTGCGCACTCCGGGCACCCAGCACCCGTTCCGCTGGAACGGCGGGCACAACCACTACACGCCCAACGCCATCGACCAGGGCATTGGCCGCGCTCTGTGGTTCGTCGGCGGCACCGATCCCGAGGTCGTCACCGACCTGATCCGCGCCTATCCCGAGCGGCGCCGCGGCGACCTCTACGCGGGCGCCGGCCTCGCCTGCGCCTACGCGGGCGGGGCGAGCGAGGACGAGCTCGCGCACTTCGCCCAGAGCGCGGGCCGCCACCGCTGGTCGCTCGCCCAGGGGGCCGCGTTCGCCACCGAGGCGCGGGTCAAGGCGGGCACCGTCATCGACCACACCCACCTGGCGGCCCGTGTCGTGTGCGGCACGACGGCCGAGCGGGCCTCCCGGGTGTGCCGGGACACCCGGCCCCAGGCGCCCGGCGGGGGAGCGGCCCCGGCCTACGAGACCTGGCGGCGCGACATCGCCGCAGAACTCGCTTCAGACTCGCTCATCTCGAAAGGTGCCGACCAGTGACGGTAACAAAGAACTGGCTCCGCAGGAATTCACCGGGAATCGTCGCGCTCGCCCTGATGGTGGGCACGTTCTACGCCGTCCGGCTGCCCGAGTCGTCGGCTTCCGAAGTCAACAATCTGGCGAAGAACTTCGCATTCGAGCCCATGTCCATCGCCCTGCCCGCGGGATTCCCGAAACAGGAGGTGCGAAAGGTCAACAAGGCATACAAGCACATCGACGCCTGGATCTCCTCGGTCGGCGCCGGTATCGCGGTCAACGACCTCGACGGCGACGGGCTGGCCAACGACCTGTGCGTGAACGACGTGCGGATCGACCAGGCCGTGGTCACCCCGGCGCCGACCCGGAAGGACGCGTACGCGCCGTTCGCACTGGACCCGGCGCCGCTGGGCACCAGCACGACCATGGCGCCGATGGGCTGTATGCCCGGCGACTACGACGAGGACGGCCGCATGGACCTCCTCGTCTACTACTGGGGCCGCACGCCGGTCATCTTCGTGAACAAGGGCGAGAAGGGGAAGCCGCTGACCGCGGCCTCCTTCACGGCCACCGAACTGCTGCCCGGCAAGCCCGGCAGGACCTACACCGGCCCGCTGTGGAACTCCAACGCGGCCGCGGTCGCCGACTTCGACGGCGACGGCCACAACGACATCTACATCGGCAACTACTTCCCCGACAGCCCCGTCCTGGACCCGTCCAAGGACGGCGACGTCACCATGAACGCGTCGCTGTCGCACGCCCAGAACGGCGGCGGCGGCCACTTCTTCCGGTGGACGCCGGACGGCTACGAGAAGACCGACGGCGCCCTCCCGCAGAGCCTGAACAAGGGCTGGTCGCTCGGCGCCTCCGCCGCCGACCTCGACGGCGACCGGCTGCCGGAGATGTTCCTCGCCCACGACTTCGGCACCTCGGCGCTGCTGTACAACACCTCCACCCCCGGAAAGATCCGGTTCTCCGAGGTCAAGGCCGCCCACAGCGGCACCGTCCCCAAGTCCAAGGAACTGGGGCGCAGCTCCTTCAAGGGCATGGGCGTCGACTTCGGCGACCTGGACCACGACGGCGTCTACGACATGTTCGTCAGCAACATCACCACGTCCTTCGGCATCCAGGAGTCGAACTTCGCCTTCCTGAACGACGCCGACTCCCGCTCCGAGCTGCAGGGCCGCTTCAAGGAGGGCGAGGCCCCGTACACGGACAGGTCCACCGATCTGAAGCTGGCCTGGTCGGGCTGGGGCTGGGACGTGAAGATGGGCGACTTCGACAACAACGGCGACCTGGAGATCACCCAGGCCCTCGGCTTCCTCAAGGGCAAGAACAACCGCTGGCCGCAGCTGCAGGAACTCGCCACCGCCAACGACGCCCTCGTCCCCAACCCCGTGTGGTGGCCGAACGTCGAGCACGGTGACGACATCGCCGGCAGCCAGCGCATGCGGTTCTTCGCCAAGGACCCCGGCACCGGCGAGTACCACAACCTCTCCGGGGCCCTCGGTATCGGCGAGCCCGTCCCGACCCGGGGCCTGGCCACCGGCGACGTCGACGGCGACGGACGGCTCGACCTGGCGGTCGCCCGCCAGTGGGGCGAGCCGGTCTTCCTGCACAACGTCGCCGAGTCCACCGGCTCCCACCTGGGCCTGAAGCTCACCCACCCGGACGGAGCGCCCGTGGTCGGTGCGGAGGTCCTCGTCCGGCTGCCCGACGGCACCAGGCGCGTCACCCGTCTCGACGGCGGCGGCGGCCACTCCGGCAAGCGCAGCACCGACGTCCACATCGGTCTGGGCAAGGACGTCCGGGGCTCCGTCCCGGCCGTGATCACCTGGCGCGACCGTACCGGTGAGGTCCACGAGGAGAAGCTGAAGCTCACGCCGGGCTGGCACAGCCTCGAGCTGGGCACCGAGGTCAAGGAGAAGTGACGATGTCCGCAACGAAGACCGCCGCCGCCCCACGGCACAACCCGAAGGTCACGACGGCGCTGCGCCGGTTCGCGATCTCCATCTCCGTGCTCAACATCTTCGGCTACACCGTCCTCGGCTTCGAGCAGCCCTGGACCTGGCCGTTCATCGCGCTGGCGACCGCCTACACCGTCGAGATCGTCCTGGAGATCTTCGGCGCCCGCGCCGAGGGACGCGCACCGCGCTTCGCCGGCGGCGGGTTCAAGGGCCTGGTCGAGTTCCTCTTCCCGGCCCACATCACCGCCCTCGCGGTGAACATGCTCACCTACGTGAACGACCTCGTATGGGTCATGGTGTTCGGCGTGATCGTCGCCGTCGGCACCAAGTGGGTGCTGCGCGCCCCGGTCAAGGGCCGGATGCGGCACTTCATGAACCCGTCGAACTTCGGCATCGCCGTCATCCTGCTGCTCTTCCCGTGGGCCTCGATCGCCCCGCCGTACCACTTCACCGAGTACCTCGACGGCGGTTTCGACTGGCTCGTGCCGGCGATCATCATCGTCCTCGGCACGATGCTCAACGCCAAGCTCACCGAGCGCATGTGGCTCATCCTCGGCTGGGTCGGCGTCTTCGCCCTCCAGGCGATCGTCCGCGGCCTGCTGTTCGACACCTCCATAGCCGCGGGCCTGGCGATGATGACCGGCGTGGCGTTCGTGCTCTTCACCAACTACATGATCACGGACCCGGGCACGACCCCGTCCTCGAAGTGGGGGCAGATCGCCTTCGGCGGAGGCGTCGCGGCCCTGTACGGCGTGCTGACCGCCATGAGCGTCGCCTACGGCCTGTTCTTCGCCACCGCCCTCGTCTGCGCCGTCCGCGGCGCGTTCCTGTGGACCGCCGACATCGTCTCCAGGAAGCGCGCCGAGGAGGCTCTCGCCCTCGACGCCGTCACCCGGTCCGTCACCGAGGCCGGAGCCGCCGCCGAGACCGGCAGCACCACCGCCGCGTGCACGTGCCCCGAGGATGCCTGCACCTGCCCCGCCCCGGCCGCTTCCGGGGCCCCGGCGTGCGCGTGCCCCGAGGGCGCCTGCGCCTGCCCCGCCCCGGCGTCAGCCGAGGCCGAGACGAAGAAGGTCCCGGTGCCCGCATGACCAGAATCGCCATCGTCGGCATGGCCTGCCGCTACCCCGACGCCTCGAACCCGAAGGAGCTGTGGGACAACGCCGTCGCCGGACGGCGCGCGTTCCGCCGCCTGCCCGACGTCCGGATGAACCTGGACGACTACTGGGACGCCGACCCGGCGGCCCCCGACGCCTTCTACGCCCGCAACGCCGCGGTCATCGAGGGCTACGCGTTCGACCGCATCGCCCACAAGATCGCCGGCAGCACCTTCCGGTCGACCGACCTCACACACTGGCTCGCCCTCGACACCGCCGGCCGCGCACTCGCCGACGCCGGGTTCCCCGCCGGCGAGGGACTGCCGCGCGAACGCACCGGCGTCGTCGTCGGCAACACCCTCACCGGCGAGTTCTCCCGCGCCAACGTGATGCGGCTGCGCTGGCCGTACGTCCGGCGGGTGATGGCCGCGGCCCTCAAGGGCCAGGACGACTGGGACGAGTCCCGGATCGCCGACTTCCTCGACGAAGTCGAGACCGCGTACAAGGAGCCGTTCCCGGCGATCGACGAGGACACCCTCGCCGGCGGACTCGCCAACACCATCGCCGGCCGGATCTGCAACCACTACGACCTCAACGGCGGCGGCTACACCGTCGACGGCGCCTGCTCCTCCTCGCTGCTGTCGGTGACCACCGCCGGAACCTCGCTGATCAACGGCGACATCGACGTCGCCGTCGCCGGCGGCGTGGACCTGTCGATCGACCCGTTCGAGATCATCGGCTTCGCCAAGACAGGCGCGCTCGCCAAGGGCGAGATGAAGCTGTACGACCGCGGCTCCAACGGCTTCTGGCCGGGCGAGGGATGCGGAATGATCGTGATGATGCGGGAGGAGGACGCTCTCGCCGCCGGCCACCGCGTCTACGCGACCATCGCGGGCTGGGGCGTGTCCTCCGACGGCCACGGCGGCATCACCCGCCCCGAGGTCAACGGCTACCAGCTGGCCCTCGCACGCGCCTACGAGCGGGCCGGGTTCGGCATCGAGACCGTACGGCTCTTCGAAGGCCACGGCACCGGAACCGCCGTCGGCGACGCCACCGAACTCACCGCCCTCATGGGCGCACGCCGGGAGGCCGACCCCGACGCCCCGGTCGCGGCCATCACCTCCATCAAGGGCATGATCGGCCACACCAAGGCCGCCGCCGGCGTCGCCGGTCTGATCAAGGCGGCCATGGCCGTCGACGACCAGACCCTCCCCCCGTCCATCGGCACGGTCGACCCGCACGAACTGCTCGCAGCCGACGCCAACCTCAAGGCGCTGCGCAAGGCCGAGGCCTGGCCCGGGGACGGGCCGCGCCGCGCCGGCATCACCGCCATGGGCTTCGGCGGCATCAACACCCATGTCGTCCTGGACGAGCCCGCCGCCCGGCGCCGCCCGGCGCCGAGCCGCCGCTCCGCCGTACTGGCCGACTCGCTCCAGGACTGCGAACTGCTCGCCGTCGACGGCGAGTCGCCGCGCGAACTGCGTGCCCGGCTCACCGAGGTCGCCGCCTTCGCCGCCCAGGTCTCGTACGGGCAGGTCGCGGACCTGGCCGCCACGCTGCAACGCGAACTGCGCGGTCTGCCGCACCGCGCGGCGGTCGTCGTCTCCTCCCCGGAGGACGCCGAACGCCGCCTGCTGCACCTGGCCGGCCTGCTCGACTCGGGCGAGAGCGCCTACACCGCCACGGACGGCCGCAGCTTCATGGCCCGCACCAACGGCCGCGCCCGGATCGGCTTCCTCTTCCCCGGACAGGGCTCGGGCAGCGGAACCGGCGGAGGCGCGCTGCGCCGCCGCTTCCCCGAGGCCGCCGAGGTCTTCGAGCGGTCCGCCCTGCCCACGACCGGGGACATGGTCGCCACCGACGTGGCGCAGCCGCGCATCGCCACCGGCTCGGCCGCCGGGCTGCGGGTGCTGGACTCGCTCCGCCTGGAGGCGACCGTCGCCGTCGGGCACAGCCTCGGCGAACTCTCCGCCCTCCACTGGGCCGGCGCCCTCGACGAGGAGACACTGCTCGAGGCGGCCCGGGTACGCGGGCGGGCGATGGCCGAGCACAGCGCCTCCGGCACGATGGCCTCGCTGAACGCGGAGCCCCAGCGGGCCGGGGAACTCATCGACGGCCTCGGCGTCGTCATCGCCGGCTACAACTGCCCCGCACAGACGGTGGTCGCCGGACCGGTCGCGGACATCGAGGAGGTGCAGCGCCGGGCCGGTCTCGCCGACGTGGCCTGCACCCGCCTCAACGTCTCACACGCCTTCCACTCGCCGCTCGTCGCCGCCTCCGCCGCGTCCTTCGGGGCCTGGCTCGACGGCATCCGCCCCGGCGACGTCTCGGGCCGGGTCGTCTCCACCGTCACCGGCGGCGAACTGCCCCGTGACGCCGACCTGGCCGGCCTGCTCCGGGAGCAGATCACCGGACCCGTCCGCTTCACCCAGGCGGTGAGCCTGGCTGCCGAGAGCGTCGACCTGTTCGTCGAGGTCGGCCCGGGACGGGTGCTCAGCGGACTCGCCCAGGCCACCACCGGAGTTCCCGCCATCGCGCTGAACACCGACGACGAGTCGCTGCGCGGCGTCCTCCAGGTCGCCGGTGCCGCGTTCGTCGCGGGTGCGCCCGTCGCCCTCGAACGGCTCTTCCAGGACCGGCTGATCCGGCCCCTGGAGGTCGGCCAGGAGTTCTCCTTCCTCGCCAGCCCCTGCGAGCAGGCCCCGCGCGGCCTCCCGGCTGCGGCCGGCCGCCGGGCGCGCCCGCGCGCGTAGCCGATCCGGTCACCGTGCCGTTGCGGATGGTGGACATGCCGATCAGCCGCATGCAGTGGTGGATGCGGCCGGGCCCCAGCCGTGCCTGGGCGATGGCGAAGCCGCCGCCCTCCTCGCCGACCAGGTTCGACACCGGCACCCGGACGTCGTCGAACACGACCTCGGCGTGGCCGCCGTGGGAGTGGTCCTCGAAGCCGTACACCCGCATCGCCCGGCGCACCTCGACACCCGGGGTGTCGCGCGGGACGAGGAGCATCGACTGCTGGCGCCGGATGTCCGCGCCCTCCGGATCGGTCTTGCCCATCACGATGCCCCGCCGCGGCCCCGGGGCCCGAGCAGGCCGCACCGGCCGACCGGCCGGGTCCCGCCGCGGCCACCACCGCTCCCGCCGGCGCCGCCGCCGAGCCCTCGGACGAGGGCGGCACCGACGTACTCGATGTGCTGCGCACCCTCGTCGCGGAACGCGCGGAACTTCCGGCCGATCTCGTCGACCCCGACAGCCGGCTCCTGGACGACCTCCACATGAGTTCGATCACCGTCGGCCAGATCGTCAACCAGGCGGCGTCCCGCCTCGGGATCGCCGCGGCCCAGGTGCCGACCAACTTCGCCACCGCCACCCTGGCCCAGCTGGCCGAGGCGCTGGAGACCCTCATCAGCACCGGCGGTGACGGGCAGGAGCCCACCGCCGGCCCCGCGATCGCGGGTGCGGCCGCCTGGGCGCGGCCCTTCGCCGTGGACCTCGACGAGCTGGCCCGGCCGCCCGCCGCGGCCGACGGAACCGACGGCGCATGGGAGCTGTTCGCCCCGGAGGGGCACCCGTTCGCCGAGCGCCTCAGGCAGGCTCTGGCGACGTCCCGGCTGGGCTCGGGCGTCCTGGCCGTCCTGCCCAGGGGCTGCTCCGCACAGGAGGTCGACCGGGTACTCGACGCCGCGAAGAACGCACTCGCCGGCGGCCGCGAGCGGCGCTTCGTCCTGGTGCAGGACGGCCGCGGTGCCGCGGGTCTGGCCAAGACCCTGCACCTGGAGGCACCGCATCTGCGCACCACCATCGTCCACACTCCGGTGACACGGGACGCGGTGGAGCGGGTCGTGGCCGAGGTGGCGGCGACCGGCCGGTTCACCGAGGTCCACTACGACGAGGCCGACGTGCGTCGGGTACCGACGCTGCGGGCCCTGCCGGTGGAGCCGCTGCGCACCGACTCGCCCCTGGACGCCACCGACGTCCTGCTGGTGACCGGCGGCGGCAAGGGCATCTCCGCGGAGTGCGCCCTGGCCATCGCCCTGGACACGGGGGCGAAGCTGGCCGTGCTCGGCCGCTCCGACCCTGCGCAGGACCGCGAACTCGCCGAGAACCTGGGCCGGATGCGCGACAGCGGCGTCACCGTGCACTACGCGCGCGCCGACGTCACCGAGCCGGAGCAGGTCACGGCGGCCGTCGCCGAACTGGAGGGCGAACTCGGCAGGATCACCGGTCTGCTGCACGGCGCGGGCCGCAACGAGCCCGCCCCGCTGACCCAGCTCGGCGCCGAGGACTTCCGGCGGACCTTCGCCCCCAAGGTCGACGGGCTGCGTACGGTTCTGGAGGCGGTGGGAGCCGGCAGTCTGAAGCTGCTCGTCGCCTTCGGCAGCATCATCGGCCGGGCGGGCCTGCGCGGCGAGGCGCACTACGCCACCGCCAACGAGTGGCTGGCGGATCTCACCGAGGACGTCGCCCGCAACCACCCGCAGGTCCGCGCCCGGTGCATGGAGTGGTCGGTGTGGTCCGGCGTCGGCATGGGCGAGAAGCTCTCCGTCGTCGAATCGCTGTCCCGCGAGGGCATCACCCCCGTCTCCCCGGACCAGGGCGTGAAGATCCTGCTGCGCCTGATCTCGGACCCGGACGCGCCCGTCGTCACGGTCATCAGCGGCCGTACGGAGGGCATCGGCACCGTCCGCCGCGACCTGCCCGCGCTGCCGATGCTGCGCTTCACCGGCACCCCGCTGGTCCGGTACCACGGCGTCGAGCTGGTCACCGAGGTCGAACTGAACGCCGGCAGCGACCCCTACCTGGCCGACCACCTGCTCGACGGCAACCTGCTGCTGCCCGCCGTGATCGGCATGGAGGCCATGGCCCAGGTCGCGTCCGCGGTCACCGGCCGCACCTCGGCCCCGGTCATCGAGGGCGCCAGGTTCCTGCGGCCCATCGTGGTGCCGCCGAACGGCAGTACCCGGATCCGGATCGCGGCGACCGTCACCGGCGCGGACACCGTCGATGTCGCCATCCACGCCGAGGACACCGGGTTCGTCGCCGAACACTTCCGGGCGCGGCTGGTCTACACCGAGGCCCCGGCACCGGACGGTCCGCCGCTCCAGGTGCCCGAGGACACCCCGGTCGTCCCCCTGGATCCGGCCGCCGACCTGTACGGCAGCATCCTGTTCCAGGGCGCCCGTTTCCAGCGGCTGCGCCGCTTCCACCGGGCCGCCGCCCGGCACGTCGACGCCGAAGTCGCCGTCCAGCGGCACCCCGAGGGCTGGTTCGCCGGCTTCCTGCCCGGAGAGCTGCTCCTGGCCGATCCCGGCATGCGCGACTCGCTCATGCACGGCAACCAGGTGTGCGTACCCGACGCGACGCTGCTGCCCTCGGGCGTGGAGCGGATCCATCCGCTGGGCTCCGGGGACCGCGTTCCCGACCAGCTGCGGTACACCGCGGTCGAGCGCAGCCGGGACGGCGACACCTACGTGTACGACATCGCGGTGCGCGACGGGAACGGCACCGTCGTCGAACGCTGGGACGGCCTGACCCTCCACGCCGTACGGAAGAACGACGGGTCCGGCCCCTGGGTCGCGCCGCTCCTCGGCCCCTACCTCGAGCGCTCGCTGGAGGACGTCCTCGGCGGTCGTATCGCGGTCGCCGTCGAACCGCACGGTGACGCCCCCGCAGAGTCGGTCGCTCAGCGCCGGGGCTTCACCTCCGACGCGGCCTCCAGGGCGCTCGGCACCCCGGTCGCGGTCCGGCACCGTCCCGACGGCCGACCGGAGCTGGAGGCGGGCACGCACATGTCGATGTCGGCCGCACACGGCCTGGGGGTCACCCTCAGCGCGGTCTCCGACACCGAGGTGTCCTGCGACATCGAGGCCGTCAGCATGCGCACGGCCGCAGAGTGGAAGGGCCTGATCGGCGACCACGCGGCCGTCGCGGAACTCGTCGCCAGGGAGACGGGCGAGGCGCCCGACACCGCCGCTACCCGGGTGTGGAGCGCCGTGGAGTGCCTGGCCAAGGCCGGGATCATGGCGGGAGCGCCGCTGACGGTGCTGCCGCGCCGCAAGGACGCCTGGGTGGTGTTCGCCGTCGGCGAGCTGCGGATCGCGACCTTCGTCACCGCCCTGCGCGACGCCCTCGAGCCCGCGGTCTTCGCCTTTCTCACGCACGCATCGGATCTCACCGAAGGGCGGTCCTAGACCATGGCGGAAGACTACTTCGAGTACCGGCACACGGTGGGTTTCGAGGAGACCAACCTCGTCGGGAACGTGTACTACGTGAACTACCTGCGCTGGCAGGGCCGGTGCCGGGAGCTGTTCCTGCACCAGAAGGCACCGGACGTGCTCGCCGAGGTGCAGGACGACCTGAAGCTGTTCACGCTGAAGGTGGACTGCGAGTTCTTCGCCGAGATCACCGCCTTCGACGAGCTGTCCATCCGGATGCGGCTGTCCGAACTCGGCCAGACCCAACTGGAGTTCACCTTCGACTACGTCAAGGTGACCGGCGGGGCGGAGGTGCTGATCGCCCGCGGCCGGCAGCGGATCGCGTGCATGCGCGGCCCGAACACCAACACCGTGCCCTCCCGTATTCCCGAGGGCCTGGCGCGCGCCCTGGAGCCGTACGCCGTCCAGGGCCGGGTTCTGACGGGGCAGGTGGCATGAGCACCCTGACCGCCGCAGCGCCGGGGGCCGCCGTCGTCGGCGACCCCGCGAGGCTGCGGCGGGCACTGGGGGCCTTCGCCACCGGCGTGACCGTCGTGACGGTCGGCGGAGCCTCACCGCGGGGCATGACCGCCAACTCCTTCACATCGGTGTCGCTGGATCCGGCCCTCGTGCTGGTGTGCGTGGGAAACGACGCGGTCATGAACCGCGCCCTCGCCGAGTCCGACACCTTCGCGGTGTCGGTCCTCGGCGCCGGTCAGGAGGATGTGGCCCGGCACTTCGCCGACCGGTCCCGGCCCATGGGCGCCGAGCAGTTCGAAGCGGTCGACTGGCTGCCCGGCCGGGCGACCGACGCCCCGCTGATAGCGGGGGCGGCGGCCCACTTCGAGTGCGTGCGATGGGGTGCGTACGACGGTGGCGACCACACCATCCGTCTCGGGCGGGTGACCACCCTGGACGATCTGCCGGACCGCGACCCGCTGGTGTTCCACCGCGGCCGCTTCCGGCAGCTCGCCGCCCAGGCGCAGGGAGGCGCGGCATGAGCGTCCATCCGCCGGGCCCGCCCGTGCGGGCCCTGCCCGGTCTGCTGCGGAAGCTGGCGGTCGACCGGCTCGGCATGATGCGGGACGCGGCGGCGCTCTCCGACGCCGTACGCGTCTCCATGGGCCCGAAGAAGATGTACATCCTCAACCGGCCCGACTACGCCAAGCACGTGCTGGCGGACAACGCCGCCAACTACCACAAGGGCATCGGCCTCGTGGAGTCCCGCAAGGTACTCGGCGACGGTCTGCTCACCAGCGAGGGCGAGCTGTGGCGCGCCCAGCGGCGCAATGTGCAGCCCGCGTTCAAGCCCGGCCGGATCGCCGCCCAGGCCGGGGCCGTGGCGGAGGAGTCCGCGCGGCTGGTGGAACTGCTGCGCGCCCGCGCCGGCGCGGGACCCGTGGACGTGCTCGGCGAGGTCACCGGTCTGACCCTCGGGGTGCTGGGCCGGACCCTGATGGACACGGCCCTCGACCGGTACGACGGCATCGCCCACGCCTTCGAGGCCGTACAGGACCAGGCGATGTTCGACATGGTCACGCAGGGCCTGGTGCCGACCTGGGTGCCGCTGGGGACCCAACGGCGGTTCCGCAGGGCCCGCCGGGAACTGGCCAGGACCGTCACCGGACTCGTCGCCGATCGCAGCGCCCGCATGTCCGAGGGCGACGGCGCCGACGACGCGTTCGCCCGGATGATCCTCGCGGCACGGGAGCACGGTGATCCGGCAGTCGGCCGCCGGCTCCTCCGGGAGGAACTGGTCACGCTGCTGCTCGCCGGCCACGAGACGACGGCGAGCACGCTCGGCTGGACCCTGCTGCTGCTCGCCCGCCACCCGCACATCCGCGGTCTGGTCCGTGAGGAGACCCGCTCGGTGCTGGCCGGCGGCCGCGTGCCGGAGGCGGAGGACCTGCACAAGCTCACCTACACGACCCAGGCCGTGCAGGAGGCCATGCGGCTGTATCCGCCGGTGTGGATCCTGCCGCGGGTCGCCCAGAGCGACGACGAGGTCGGCGGGTTCACGGTGCCGGCCGGCGCCGACGTGCTGATATCCCCGTACACGCTGCACCGCCATCCGGACCTGTGGGAGGAGCCGGAACGGTACGACCCGGGCCGCTTCGACCCGTCACGGGTCGCGAGCCGCCCGCGGTACGCCTACATCCCCTTCGGTGCGGGACCGCGGTTCTGCGTGGGCAGCAACCTCGGCATGATGGAAGCGGTGTTCGTCACGGCGCTGGTCACCCGGGATCTCGACCTGGCCGTGGTGCCAGGGCACGAGGCGGTCGCCGAGCCGATGATGTCCCTGCGGATGCGCGGGGGGCTGCCGATGACGGTCCGTCCGGCGGAGTGAGCGCGCCGGGACGTACGAGGAGGGAAGAGGGCCGGCCGCGGTGGAGGCACCGCGGCCGGCCCCCTTCGTGGCTTCGCGGGTGTCCGGGCGCGGTCCCGGTCTGGTGCCCGGAGGTCAGGCGGCGTGGCTCTCGCGGGCGTTGGCCCGCAGGTCGAGCAGGGCCATCAGGACCGGCGGGTCCATGGGCTCCACCGGGCGGAGCGTGATCTCGACGGGCAGCAGCAGGGTGTCGGGGTGCGCGGTGACCGGCCCGTAGCGGCCGACGGACACGACGTCCTCGTCACCGGTTCCCGACGCCAGGTGCTCGTAGCCGTACGGGACCGAGTGGACGAGCACGTACCAGGTGCCGGAAGGGACGTCGCGCAGCTCGAAGGAGCCCGGGCCGTCCAGGACGGCGCAGCGCACGGGCTGCCCCTGGGGGACAGGCGCCGGGAAGAGGCCGAGGAAGCAGTTGCCCGGGGCGCGGTCTTCGGGAAGGGCGATGCGGCCGCGCAGGATGTTGCTCGTGGAGATGTCGTCTCCGGCCGGGTCGGTCTCGATGGCGGGTGTGAATCCGCCGAGTTCGCGGAACATGCTCGGGGAAACTCCGACGCACGCTTTGAAGCGCGAGCTGAAAGTGCCCACACTGCTGTATCCGACCTGGCTGCTGATGTCGGCGACGCTGAATCCGGTGTCGACGAGGAGGCGTTTCGCCTCCTGGAGCCGGAGAGCGGACAGAAAGCGTCCGGGAGACGTACCGGTCACGTCTCGAAATGCCCGGGTGAAATGGAATTTGCTGAACATGGCGGTGCGGGCCATGTCGTCAATCGTCAGATCCTGACCGAGATTTGTGTGCATGTCCTGGATCACATTGCGGACGGCACGCTCGATGGCGGTGGAGGTCACCGTTTCTCCCTGTCGTTGAGTTGACGATGTCCGGCCTCGTCAGTGCCGGGATTCCGAGGCGGGCCGTGCGGTGGGGGCGGGCGCGATGTCGGTCAGGCGCCTGCTGCTCAGGTCCTCGGCGAACCTGCGCCAGGTCTGCGCGCACTGAAGGGCGAGTTCGGCGACCGTGGCCGTGCAGTGCGGGGGCACGGCGTCGAGCTGCTGCCGCCAGGAGTCGTCCACCAGGAAGTGTGTGTGGAGCCAGCGCAGGAAGTGCCGGCCGGTTTCGGAGTGGCGCAGCGACGGGTCCCCGGCGAGGTTGCGCAGCGTCTCCAGCGAGGTCCGGGTCCGTCCGGAGCTTCCCGTGCTCCCGGCCGTCGGCTGCCGCACCGCCGGCCTCACGGGTCCGCCCGGGGCCTTCACCGAGGGAGGGGCGGGCCGGCCGGTGCCGGGCGGGGCGGTGGCGGTCGCGCGGGCGGGGACCGGCGCGGTACCGCGGCGCTGGTCGGGGACCGGCGACTCGCCGCGCCGCAGGCGCTGCCGCACGTCATGGGCGGTGCCGAGGGACAGCCCGGTCTCCTTGACGATCGCCCGCAGCGGCAGATCCGGCCGGCTGGCCATCAGCCGGGCGGCGTGCAGACGCTCGGTGGTGCGGTCGAGGGGATGCGCCTTGCCGTCGCTCCCTATACGGGTGTTCGACCGTCTCGCATCCTCGGTTGAACTGCGGCGCACGGTGGCGACCGTCTTCGCGTCGAGGCCGGTGTAGGCGGCCACGGTGCGGTCGGACAGGTCCGTGTGCGAGCGGAGGATGCGTGCGGCGGCGGCCTTGCGGTCGCCGACCGTCAGGGGGAGGCCGTGTGCCGTGTTCGCGGACACCGACCGGAGGAAGAGGTCCTCCTCGGGGCCGTCGAAGTAGTGCGCCTCCACGCTGTCCTGACCGACCAGCGCGGCGGCCGCCACCCGGTGCGAGCCGTCTATGACGCGCATCGTCGGACGGTGGACGAGGATCGGCGGAAGCGAGGCGTAGGCGTCGGCGAGTCGTCGTACATGGCTCTCGTCGACACCGTTCAACCGGGGCGAATCCGCCGGGAGAAGGGCCGCTATGCGGATCCGGTGAGTGAAGTTCGTGGGCAGTTTCAGACGCTTGTCCGTGCTCTCCATCTCCACCCCCCTGGGTCGGACAGGGCCGCCACTGCATTCCGCCTCGTATCCGCAGGAGGCCTGGGAACCACAGAACGCGACACGCACCCCAGAATATAACCGGTCGATCGTTTTTCTTTGGGGTCGGACGGGGGCGACGCTTCGACTTCGTCTGGTTGTGTGGTGCAACTTGCGTTCGGTGAACGCCGTATGTGTTGGTTGTTTGAAAGAACTCAGCAGTTCTACGTTCTCCTCGTCGCCAGCAGGAAGTCCCCGCCAACCGACTGGAGGATGAGTTGACTGCCGTGAGAAGGATCAGAAGGATCCCCGAGCGCAAGGTCGACATCGCAGAAGCTGCCACCTTCACCCTCGAGGCCTACGCGGACACCATCGTGCCGGGGGAGAAGCGCTGGCCCGGAGACCGGGCTGTCGCCGGAGTCAGCACCGGCGGCGGCGCGGTCGCCTGCGGAGCCCTCGACCTGCTCCGCTGGGACGCCACCGGCATCCACGACGGGCTCGAGGACCTGGCGAGCCGGGTCAACGACCACGCCAGGGCCTACGCCGAGAAGACCGGCCGCACGCTCGACGGGACCGTCCCGCCGTTCGTGTCCCTCGACTACGACGACCGCGTCCGGCTCATCGAGGAACTGACGACGCCGGGCCACCCGGAGAAGGACTTCTGGGTCCTGCTCTCCCTCTTCTGCAACATGGCCTTCGACTCCGCCGCCCATCTGCACACCGACGAGTCCATCGAGAACGGCCACCCGGGCCTGGCGGCCATGGGCATCACCGTTCCGGACACCGACGGGCTGTGGCGCTTCCGGGACTTCGGCTACGGCCGCCGGCTCGCCGACCTCCACCCCGACACCACCCCCTCCGGGAGCCCAGCATGAGCGACACGACCGAGAAGACCGACGTCCTGGTCATCGGCAGCGGGTTCGGCGGTGCGATCACCGCCTACCACCTGGCCGCCGGCGGCGCGAAGGTCACCGTCCTGGAGCGGGGGCCCTGGCTGAAGAACGACGAGTTCGAGCACGACTACAAGCTCGGCTCCTCCTACACCCGGATCTTCGACTTCGTCGTCGGCGACGGCATGAGCGTGCTGGGCGGCAACTGCGTCGGCGGCGGCAGCGTCGTCTACTTCGCGGCCATGCCGCGGGCCCCCAGGTTCGTCTTCGACCGGCACGGCGGCATCGGTCGCCGGATGTGGCCGAAGTCCGTCAGCCGCGAGACCCTCGACCCGTGGTACGACCGGATCGAGGAGTCCCTCTCGGTCAGCAAGCAGGACTGGAGCGACGCCTCCTACGCGGGCGGCCTGTGGGCCGCCGCCTGCAACCACGCCGGGCGCACCGCCAACCCGCTCGCCGCGGCCATCGACAACTCCAAGTGCGTCAACTGCAACTTCATGATGGCGGGCTGCCGCTTCGAGGCGAAGCAGTCGCTGACCGTCAACTACCTGCCCGGCGCGCTCGCCCACGGCGCGGAGGTCCGCCCGCTGCACGAGGTGCAGTACCTGGAGCGGACTCCCGGGGGCGACTACCGCGTCCACTACAACATCGTCGACGACGAGGACTACCGCCTGCAGAGCGGCTCCGGCGTCATCGAGGCCAAGATCGTCGTGATGGCCGCCGGCGCCGCCGCCACCCCGGTCATCCTGCAGCGCAGCGAGACCCGCCTCGGCACGATGCCGCACGCGGTCGGCCGCTACTTCTCCGGCAACGGGGAACGCCTCAACACCGCCATCCTCAACGAGGACAAGGTCGCCGAGATCCTCGGCCTGAGCCGCGGCGACGGGCAGCTGCCCTACGGCGCGAACGCGATCGGCAAGGGCCCGACCGTGGCGAGCTGGGACAAGCTCGACGGCTCCCTGCCCGAGTACTCCCGCTACTCCCTCGAGCAGCTCTACTTCCCGCCGGGCCTCGGCACCATCCTCGCCCAGGTGCCCGACGCCTCCGGCCCGACCTGGTTCGGCAAGGAGAAGAAGGAGATCCTCAAGCACTGGAAGTCCTGGTTGACGATCTTCTGCATGACCGAGGACGACAACGAGGGCGTCTTCGGCCCGCCGCCGGCCACCGGCAACTCCCACCGCATCTCCCAGCAGATGCTCGGCCGCGGCAACCTCTCCTACAAGCCGACCGAGAACACCTGGCACGGATGGAACCAGGCCGACGCCGATGTGAAGGAGATCCTGGAGAAGGACGGCCTCGCCAAGGTGATGCCGTGGACCAACGACCTCGTCGGCGCCTACACCGTGCACCCCCTGGCGTCCTGCCGCATGGGCGACGACCCGCACACCTCCGCCCTCGACGACACCAGCGAACTGCGCGGCCACTCCGGCATCTTCGTCACCGACGGATCCGCCGTGCCCGGCGCCCTCACCGTCAACCCGGCGATGACCATCGCCGCCCTCGCCGAGCGCGCCGTGCCGCACATCGTGGCCGCCGCCCGGGCCAAGGGCATCGCCGTCACCTATGGCGCCCCCGCCCCCACGGGCTACAAGAGCGGACGCGACGCCGTGCTGCCGCTGCTGCGGAAGAAGGAGCTGGCCGGCGTCTGATCGGCGAGTCGCGCCGAAGCACTCAGCGGCAACAGTGAGTTGCATCAAACAATCAACCTCGTACCCACCTCTCGGGAGTGATCAGGACATGGACACCCTCAACGACGTACTCAAGGCACTGGCCGCCGACATCGACGAGGTCGAGAGCCTCGTACGCGACATCGACGAGGCCGACTGGAGCAAGCCCACCCCGGCCCCCGGCTGGAGCGTCGCGGACCAGGTCGCCCATCTGACCTTCATCTTCCGGCTCGCCAAGACGGCCGCCGCCGACCCGGACACCTTCAGGGGAATCGCCGCCTCGGCCTCGCACAACTTCGACGGAGCCGTCAACGCCGCCCTCCAGCAGTTCAACTGCTTCCCGCCGAGCGAGCTGCTCGCCCGGTTCCGCAGCGAGGGCGACGCCTCGGTCGAGGCGCTGGCCGCCGTCCCGGAGAACTCGGTGGTGCCGTGGCTGGTCAACCCGCTGCCGCCGGCCGTCCTGGCCTCCGCCGGCATCATGGAGCTGTTCGGCCACGGACAGGACATCGCCGACGCCCTCGGGGTGCGCCGCGAACCCACCGAGCGCCTTCGCCACCTGGCCCGATTCGCGGTCCTGACCCGCGACTTCGGATATCTCTCCCGCGGTCTGACCCCGCCGGAGGAGCCGTTCCGCTTCGAGTTCACGACCCCCGCCGGCGAGGTTCTCGCCTTCGGCCCCGAGGACGCCGCACAGAAGATCACCGGCCCTGTCCACGACTTCTGCCTCCTGGTGACCCGGCGCCGCCACCGCGACGACCTCGCCCTGACCGCCGCCGGCGACGAGGCCGACCGCTGGCTCGACATCGCCCAGGCCTACCGCGGTCCCGCCGGAGAGGGCCGGACCCCCGGACAGTTCGCCGACCCGTGCTGCGACTGACCCGCCCTCCGCGCCGCCGCCGGGCCGCCCGGTGGACCCCCGTCTCCGCCCGGCGGCCCCGGCCGCCCGCGCAGAGCAGAAGCCCACCAGGAGACACCATGAGCCGCCCCCGACTGCGCAGCGTCACCGTGATCGGCTGCGGGCTGATCGGCACCTCCCTCGCTCTGCGCCTCAGCCGCTCCGGGATCGCCGTCTCCCTCGCCGACCCGGACCCCGCGGCGGTGGCGCTGGGCGCCGGCCGGGGGGCCGGCGCCCCGCTGGCGCCCGACGCCCCGCCCGCCGACCTCGTCGTCGTCGCCACCCCGCCGTCCGCCGTCGTGGACGTGCTCTACGAGGCCCAGGCCCGCGGGCTGGGCCGCGCCTACACCGATGTCGCCGCGGCCAAGGGGCTGATCTGGGAAGAGGCCGTGCTGCGCGGCTGCGACCTGCGCGGTTACGTTCCAGGACACCCGATGGCCGGACGGGGGCTGTCCGGCACGGCCGCCGCCGAGCCCGGCCTGTTCGCCGGCCGGCCATGGATCCTGTGCCCCGGCCCCTCCGTCCACCCCGAGGCCGCGGCCGCGGTCGAGGAACTCGTCTCCCTGTGCGGCGCGGTCGCGCACACGATGCCGCCCACGGCCCACGACGAGGCCGTCGCCACCGTCTCCCACACCCCGATGCTGGTGGCCGTCGCGCTCGCGGCCCAGCTCGCGGACGCCGCCCCCGACGTCCTCGCCCTCGCGGGCGGCGGTCTGCGCGACACCACGCGGATCGCCGCCTCTGACCCCGGCCTGTGGAGCGACATCCTCACCCACAACGCCCCCGCCGTGGCCGCCTCGGTGGAGCGCGTGGCCGCCGATCTCGTCCTGATGGCCTCGGCGTTGAGGGACGGCGGCGACACCTGCTCCGTCTCCGTCGGCGGACTGCTCCTCCAGGGCCACCGCGGGCGGGCCGCCCTGCTCGACGCCACAGGGTCCCGCAATCCAGGAGATGCCCGCTGCCGGACGCCGGTGTGAAGCTGCCAGCGCACCCGCCCCGGTGGGCGGCCCGACGGGAGAGGGAGAGCAGCGTATGAGCACCGATGTGGCGACGGCCGCCGAGACGGTGAGGAAGATCTGGACCGAGGTTCTCGGAGACGCACCCGGGGCCGGGTCCGGGGCCACCTTCTTCGAGTCCGGCGGTGAGTCCATCTCCGCCACCCGCCTGGTGATCCGTATCGAGGAGGAACTCGGCGCGGAGATCGAGGTCGGCGACATCTTCGAGGAGGACCCGACCCTCGAGTCCCTCGTCCGCCTCGTCGGGGCCCGTTCCGGCGGCACCAGGGTGACGCCGTGACGGACGGTCTTCGACGGGTCGCACCCGACAGCGGCCTCGAGGAGGCCGTGGAGATCCTCGAACGCGACGGAGCGCTGGTCGTCGAGGACCTCGCCGACGCCGGCACCCTCAAGGCGCTGTGGGACGACCTGGGCCCCGCCCTCGACGCCCGCGACTACAGCGGCGACTGGTACAACGGGACCCGCACCCGCCGGGTCTCCTCCGTCTTCGCCCGGACCGACCGGCTCACCCCGGTGGTGACGCACCCCCTGTTCCTGGGCGCCGCCCGCCGGATCATGCAACGGCCGGTCCACGTCTGGATCGGCCGGTCCCGTACCGCCCTCGTGCCGACCGTCCAGATCAGCGGCACCCAGGCCATCCAGATCCACCAGGGTCAGGGCAAACAGCCCCTGCACCGGGACGACGCGCTCCATCTGCGCCGCCACCCCGGGCCCACCAGCCGGGTGCAGCTGATGCTGGCCATGAGCGACTTCACCGCCGACAACGGCGGCACCCTGATGATCCCCGGAAGCCATCACTGGGACGACGAGCGCCCGCCGCGGGCCGAGGAGGCGGTCCCCACCGAGATGCGGGCCGGTTCGGGCCTGGTCTGGCTCGGCGGTGTCTACCACGGGGGCGGCGCCAACACCACCGACACCCCGCGTACGGGCCTGACCATCGCGCTCGACCTCGGCAACCTCCGCCAGGAGGAGAACCAGTACCTCGCGGTGCCCCGGGAGTCCGTCCTGGCCTACCCGGAGGAGGTGCGAAGGCTGCTCGGCTACGACCGCTGCCCGCCCGGCCTCGGCTGGTACGAGATGGACGACCCGTACGTCCTCCTGGCCGACGACGGCCCCGGGCCCCGCCCGGCACCCGTCCCGTAGCACCCCCCGGGAATGCCGGCCGGTACGCACCGGCCGGCTCCGCCACTCCACGGCCGGCACCGACGCCCGACCCGCCCGGCCCCCACCACCGAAAACGTCATCGCGGGAGAACCCATGTCGCTGCAATGCCCCGTCGCACACACCCTCGACACCACGGGCCGGGACATTCACTCCGAGGCCGCGGACCTGCGCGCCCGAGGACCGGCCGTGCGGGTGGAACTCCCCGGCGGCGTCCACGCCTGGTCCGTCAACGACTACGCGTCCGTGCGCAGGATCCTGACCGACCCGAAGGTCACCAAGAGCGCCCGCAACCACTGGCCGGACTTCATCGAGGGCCGGGTCCGCCCCGACTGGGAGATGATCAGCTGGGTCGCCATGGACAACATGGTCACCGCCTACGGCAAGGACCACGTCCGGCTGCGCCGGCTCGTCGGCAAGGCCTTCACACCCCGCCGCACCCAGGCCGTCCGCCCGCTCATCGAGCAGCTCACCAACGGGCTGCTCGACGCGCTGGAGGCCGCCGAGCCCGGTGAGGTCGTCGATCTGCGCGAGCGCTTCGCGTACCCGCTGCCGGCCATGCTCGTCGCCGAGCTGATCGGCATGTCCGAGGAGGCGCGCACCGCCACCGCCAAGGTCATCGACATGATGGTGGACACCACCGTCACCCCCGAGCAGGCCCAGGCGGTCCTGCTCAACTGGCGCGGCGCGATGGAGGAGCTGGTCGCCCACAAGCGCGCCGACCCCGGCGAGGACATCACCAGCGACCTGATCGCGGCCCGCGACGAGGACGGCTCCCGGCTGTCGGAGGCCGAGCTGTGCGACACCATCTTCGCCATCCTCGGCGCCGGCTCGGAGACCACCATCAACTTCTTCGACAACGCGATCACCGCCCTGCTCACCCACCCCGAGCAGCTCGAACTCGTCCGGTCCGGCCGCGCCTCGTGGGACGACGTGATCGACGAGACACTGCGCGTGGAGTCGCCGCTGGCCCACCTGCCGCTGCGGTACGCCGTCGAGGACATCGAACTGGACGGGGTGACGATCCCCAGGGGCGACCCGATCCTCGTCAACTACAGCGGCGTCGGCCGCGACCCGAAGCTGCACGGGGAGAGCGCCGGCGACTTCGACATCACCCGCGCCGACAAGGAGCACCTGTCGTTCGGCCACGGACCCCACTACTGCCTTGGTGCCGGCGTCGCCCGCCTGGTGGCCACCGTGGGCCTGTCCACCCTGTTCGAGCGCTTCCCCGAACTGTCCCTGGCGGTGCCTGCCGACGAGTTGCAGCCGCTGCCCACGTTCATCATGAACGGCCACCGCGCACTGCCCGTGCGCCTGACCGCCCCCGTTCCGGCCGGTGCGGGCACCCGCTGACCCCGGGCACGAGGAAGAGCGGCACCCCCCGCTTCCGGACCCGGGGGGTGCCGCTCCTGGTGTGTGCCGCGGCGGCGCCGGGTGGGTCGGACGCCGCCGCGGACGGATCAGGCGCTGTCGCGCGGGCTGTTCTGGTACGCGGCGAGCAGCCAGGCACCGTCCTGCTTGGCGGCCACCCAGGTGGCGCGTATGGCACGCTCGTCGGCGACGGCGGACTCGCCCGGGGCCAGGACACCGCCCTCGGTGATCACGAGGGCCACGTCCTCGCCGAGGAACTTCAGTGCCAGCGGCGCGCCCGTGACCCGCGTGCCCTTGAACGGGCTCTGGAAGGCAGCGGACATGAACGCCTCGATGTCCGAGCGCCCGCTGCGGTAGACGCCGGGCAGGATCATCGTGCCGTCGGCCGTGAAGACCCGGGCGAAGGCCGCCGCGTCGTGCGCGGCCCAGGCCTCGACGATACGGCCGGGCAGTGCGGCGACGGCCGCCTTGTCCGCGTCGGAGACGGCGGTGGCGGGCGCGGCCGGTGGTGCTGCGGTCATGCTGGTCCCCTTGCTGTGCGTTGGTCCGGTCGGGTCAGACGTAGAGCGTGTTGGGCTCGAGGCCGCACAGGACCCGCCCGTACAGCTCGGTGTTGGTGTCGGGGTGCATCAGGGCGTGCAGGCTGACGGCCTGGATGTCCCGGGCGATGCGCTGGATCGCCACGCCGCTGTAGACGGAGGAGCCGCCGCTCGCCGAGGCGAGGATGTCCACGGCCTCCTTGGCCAGCTGGATCACCGCGCCCATGTCGGCGCGGGCACGCGCCCGCTCCTCCAGGGTCCACGGCGTGTCCTGCGCGGACTTGGAGTCGACGAGGTCCGCGAGGCGGTGGGCGTGGAACTGGGCTTGATCGATCTTGAGTGTGGCGTTCGCGACCTGGTGGTGGGTGAGCGGGGCCTCGGCCTGGCTCGCGTAGTCCGTGTACGTGATCTTGCGCTCGGGCAGTCGCTCCAGGAAGGCATCCCTGGCGGCGCGCGCCATGCCCAGCACCGCGCCGACCGAGGACGCCGAGGCGACCGGCAGCAGCGGGGCGCGGTGGATCGCGGATCCGGCGTTCGCCTGCGAGGCGCCGCCCCGGCCCTGCATGACGACGCCCAGCGGCAGGACGCGGTCGGCCGGGACGAAGACGTCGTCGGCGACGGTGCTGACACTGCCCGTGCCTCTGAGGCCGGAGGTGTCCCAGTCGTCGGCGATCCGCAGGTCCGAGAGCGGTACGAGGGCCATGACCGGCATCGGCTCGCTGTCCGGCTCGATCCGGACGGCGACGACGACCTGCCAGTGTGCGTGCAGCGCACCGCTGATGAAGCCCCACTTGCCGTTGACGACGAGGCCGCCCTCGGCGGGGGAGGCCATCGCGCTCGGGCTCAGGGTGCCGCAGATCCGGACGTCGGGGGTGGAGAAGACCTCGTCCTGGACGTGGTCCGGGAACAGGCCGGCCATCCAGGTGGGGATCCAGTACACCGAGGCGGTCCAGCCGGTGGAGCCGTCGGCACGGCCGATCTCGGCCGCCACGTCGACGAGCGTGCGCGTGTCGGCCTCGTACCCGCCGAAACGGGCGGGCACCCGCATCCGGAAGACTCCGGCGTCTGCCAGGGCATCGATCGAATCGTCGTGAATACGCCGGTTCTGCTCCGACCAGGCTGCGTTCTCACGGAGCTGCGGCACGAGTTCGGACGCTCGACGAACAAGCTGTTCCCGCGTAGGAACATCGGTCGTCGTCAGCACCATATCCTCCAAAGGACGTCCCATCCCCGGACGACGGAAAACGGCCGTCCGCGATACATGACGACGACCCTCCCAGCCGGCTGCGAGGCCCTGCATCTTCAGGATTGCGGGACCTCCCGTGCCGAACCTCGCGACGCCCGATGCCGCATCCTGGGAGAAGCCCCGACCGGCCCCGGCTGCGACCATGAGGCGCGCAGCATGTCTTCGAAAGCGCCTCGTGGAAGAGGAAGAGGGAAGAAATCCGATGACCGATCGTCAGGATATCCCCGCCGGCCCCGCCGAAGGGCAGCGCAAAACCCGCCCGCTGACCGGTGACGAATATATCGAGAGTCTGCGGGACGACCGGGAGATATACCTCTACGGCGAACGGGTAAAGGACGTCACCTCCCATCCCGCATTCAGAAATCCGATCCGCATGACGGCGCGGATGTACGACGCCCTGCACGACCCGGCGCAGCGCGGAATCCTCACCAAGCCGACGGACACCGGCAGCGACGGGTACACCCACAGCTTCTTCACCACCCCGCGCAGCGCCGAGGACCTGGTCGCCGACCAGAAGGCCATCGCGGCATGGGCGCGGCTGGGCTACGGCTGGATGGGGCGCAGCCCCGACTACAAGGCCTCGTTCCTCGGCACGCTCGGCGCCAACGCCGACTACTACGCCCCGTACGAGGAGAACGCGCGCCGCTGGTACCGGGAGTCGCAGGAGAAGGTCCTCTTCTGGAACCACGCCATCGTGCACCCCCCGGTCGACCGCGACCGGGCGCCCGACGAGGTGGAGGACGTCTTCATCCACGTGGAGAAGGAGACCGACGCCGGTCTCGTGGTCAGCGGCGCCAAGGTGGTGGCCACCGGCTCCGCCCTGTCCCACTACAACTTCATCGCCCACTTCGGCCTGCCGGTCAGGAAGCGGGAGTTCGCGCTGGTCGCCACCGTGCCCATGGACGCGCCGGGCATGAAGCTGATCTGCCGCCCGTCCTACACCGCCACCGCGGCCGCCATGGGCAGCCCGTTCGACTACCCGCTGTCGTCCCGGCTGGACGAGAACGACACCATCCTCGTCCTGGACAAGGTCCTCATCCCCTGGGAGAACGTCTTCGTCTACGGGCACCTCGGCAAGGTGCAGATGTTCCCCGGCCGGTCCGGCTTCGTGGAGCGCTTCACCTTCCACGGCTGCACCCGCCTCGCCGTGAAGCTGGAGTTCATCGCCGGTCTGCTGGTCAAGGCGCTGGAGATCACCGGGACCAAGGACTTCCGGGGCGTGCAGAGCCGCGTCGGCGAGGTGCTGGCCTGGCGCAACCTGTTCTGGGGCCTCTCGGACGCAGCCGCCCGCAACCCCGTCGAGTGGAAGAACGGGGCGCTGCTGCCCAATCCGCAGTACGGGATGGCCTACCGCTGGTTCATGCAGATCGGCTACCCGCGGATCAGGGAGATCGTGCAGCAGGACGTCGCCAGCGGCCTGATCTACGTCAACTCCGGCGCCGAGGACTTCAGGAATCCCGACGTGCGGCCGTACCTCGACAAGTTCCTCCGCGGCTCGGGGGGTGTGGAGGCCGTGGACCGGGTGAAGGTGATGAAGCTGCTGTGGGACGCGGTCGGCACCGAGTTCGGCGGCCGGCACGAACTGTACGAGCGGAACTACGCCGGCAACCACGAGAACTCCCGGGTGGAGCTGCTGCTCTCGCAGGTGACCTCCGGTCAGGTCGACGGGTACAAGGCCTTCGTGGACGAGTGCCTCTCCGAGTACGACCTGGACGGCTGGACCGTGCCGGACCTCGCCTCCTTCGACGAGCTGCGCTCCCGGGTCCGCGGCTCCCTGGCGGACGGCTGAGCGCACCCAGCGGTCCGCCCGCGGTCCCCGGGGGAGTGCGGGCGGACGGGGTACGGGCCGCGAGAGCTCAGGAGGCCAGCTCGAGCGGTGTGTCGGGGGTGGTGACCGTACGGGCCAGGACCCTGACGAACCCGGCGGCGAACTCCCGCATCGTCGCCTCGTGGAACAGGTTGGTGTTGAACCCCAGATGGCCGAGCATCTCGCCGGACAGGGGGTCGATGTCGAGCTGGAACATCACACCGTCCGGGATGTCGGTGGAGACGTCCTGCGACAGCAGGCGGCGGCGGATCTCGGAGATCCGCAGGTCGCCGGCCTCCTCGCCCTCCAGCGCCGGGAACTGGAACACCTGGAAGGCGACGACACCGAGGTCGTCCGCGGCGAACGAGGCCGCCGAGGCGGGGGCCTCGGCAACCACCTGGCCGAACGGCAGGAAGTTCCCGTACGCCTTCAGGCAGGTGGCGCGGGTGCGCTCCACCACCTCGCGGAAGGTCGCCGCCCCCGACAGGTCGGTGCGCAGCGGGACGAAGTTGAAGAACGCTCCGACGGTGTTCTGGAACCGGGCGGGGCCACGGCCCGAGGCCATCGTCGGTACGGCGACGTCGGTGACGCCGACCCGCTCGTTGAGGAACACCTTGTAGGCGGCGAGCAGCACCATGAAGGCCGAGCTGCGCGTCTGTTTCGCCACCGCCAGCGCCGCGGAGGTCAGCTCCGCGCCGACCAGGAAGCGATGCACGGAGGTCGTCTTCGGCACGGCCGCGGACTTCGGGTGGTCGCTGGGAACACCGGTGATGGTCGCCCCGGCGAGCTGCTCGCGCCAGTAGGCGCGGGCCCTGACCTCCGCGTCGGGCGCGTACCGCTCCCGCTCCCAGACGGCGAAGTCGCGGAACGGCGTCGCCTCCGGCAGTTCCCCGGTGTCGTGCCCGCGCCGACGGGCGTACAGCACGCCGAGGTCGCGGATGATGAGCTGCATGGAGACCTCGTCGGCCGCCGTGTGGTGGACGACCAGGACCAGGACCGCGTTCTCCTCGTCGAACCGGCCCAGCACCGCGCGCAGCAGCGGCAGTTCCGTGACGCCGTACCGCCCGCCCTCCAGTTCGATGAGCAGCTCCTCGGCGCGGCGGTCGCGCAGTGCCGGGTCCGGCTCGGGGATCTCCCGGACGTCCAGGGACACCGGCGAGGGCGGGCCGATCTCCTGGCGCTGCTCGCCAGGAGTGCGCACGACGGTCGTGCGCAGCGCCTCGTGACGGGCCACGACGTCGTTCAGTGCCTCCTGGAGTGCTTCGGTGTCGGCCTTTCCGGTGAGCCGCCAGCCGCCGACGATGTTGTAGAGGGGCCCGAAGGGGCCCTCCTCGTCGCCCTGGTCGAACATGCAGAGGAACTCTTGGTTGAAGGAGAGCGGAATACTCATCGGTTCGTCCCAGGTCTCGTGGGGTCGGGCGTCGCTCGCGGCGGGGCGCCTCGGGGCGGCCCCGCCGGAAGCGACCGGGTCGGGGGAGCGCGGGGCTCAGACCAGCACGGTGCCGGTCTGCTCGGCGGCCCCGAGGAACTCGCCGCGGGAGAGGGCCGCGGCCACCAGTTCGATGTCGTCGGACATGTAGCGGTCGCGGTCGAGCGTGGGCACCAGCGAACGGATCGTGTCGTAGGTCGCCCGGCCGGTCGGGCTGAGTCCGTCGCGGCGGCCCGAGAGGTCGACGGCCTGGGCGGCGGCGAGGAACTCCACGGCGAGGATGCGGGTGTTGTTGGACAGCACGCGGCGGGCGTTGCGGGCGGCGATCAGGCCCATGCTGACCACGTCCTGGTTGTCGCCGTTGGACGGGACGGACTGGGTGGAGGCGGGGCCGATCGTGCGGTTCTCGGCGACCAGGGCGGTGGCCGGGTACTGGGCGCCGGCGAAGCCGCTGCTGAGGCCGGGCTCGCCGGCGACGAGGAACTCCGGGAGCCCGTCGCTGAGGTGACGGTTCAGCAGGCGGTTGGTGCGCCGCTCGGAGAAGACCCCGAGCTGGGTGAGGGCCAGGACGACGAAGTCCATCGCGAAGGCGATCGGCTGGCCGTGGAAGTTCGCGCCGTGGAAGACCTCCTTGCCGTCGAAGAACAGCGGGTTGTCGTTCGAGGAGTTCAGCTCGGTCCGCAGCTTCTCCGCGGCGTGGTAGAGCGTGTCGCGGACGGCGCCGACCACCTGCGGGATGGCGCGCAGCGTGTACGCCTTCTGCAGGTAGACCTCGGTGCGCGAGACGTCGCCGCCGCCGCGCTGCTCCTCGGCCTGGTGGCGCAGTTCGGCGTGGTCGAGGACCAGGCCGCTGCCGGCCAGCAGCGCCCGCATGTTGGCCGCGGTGTCGATCTGGCCCTGGTGCGGGCGGGCGATGTCGTGGCCCTCGGCCTGGAACGGGCTGGTCGACCCGCGCAGTACCTCCAGGACGAGCGCGGTGCCGATCTCGGCCTGGCGCACCTGGTCCAGGGCGCGGCCCACGACCAGGGAGCCGAGGCCGGTCATGGCCGAGGTGCCGTTGATGAGCGCGAGGCCCTCCTTGAACCGCAGCTGGAGCGGCTCGATGCCCTCCTCGCGCAGCACCTGGCCGGTCGGCACCCGCTTGCCGTCCCGGAGGACGTACCCCTCGCCGATCAGCGTGCACGCGATGTGCGAGAGCGGGGCGAGGTCGCCGCTGGCGCCCAGCGAGCCGATCTCCGGGATGGCCGGGGTGATGCCCCGGTTCAGGTAGAGGGCCAGGCGCTCCAGCAGCTCGGGCCGGACCGCGGAGTAGCCCTTGGAGAGGGCGTTGAGGCGGGCGGCGACAACTGCGCGGGCCTCGTCCTGGGCGAAGAGCGGGCCGACGCCGGAGCTGTGGCTGCGCACCAGGTTGGTCTGGAGTTCGACCTCCTTGGAGGGGTCGACCAGCATGTAGATCATCTCGCCGTAACCGGTGGTGACGCCGTAGACGGGGGCGCCGTCATGGATGATCTTCTCGAACTGGGCGCGGCTCCGTGCGGCCTTGGCCAGGGCCTCCGGGGCCACGGATACCCGGGCCAGGTCCTCGGCGACCCGGCGCACCGCCGGGACGTCGAGGGTCTCGCCGTCGAAGCTGACGCTCGACCCGTCCGATTCGACCGAGAAGCCGGTTTCGAGCATGGTCACGACATTCACCCCATCATGGATTGGAAACGTATACAGGTAGGAATCCGGCCCACGGCGGGCGCCGGAAGGCGCTCAGCGCGGGGGTTGCGCAAGGTCCGCCAGCGCACGCCGGTCGACCTTTCCGCCGGTGTTGTGGGGCAGGCGCGCGAGCGTCACGAACGACACCGCGGGCAGCGCCCTGCCGAACCAGCCGCGAAGCGTGGCGCGCCAGGCGCCCGAGGCGTCGGCCGGATCGCCGTCCGGTCCGCCGCTCGGCACCACGTACGCCACCAGCCGCTCCACCAGCCCGTCCGCGGCGGTACGGGCGACCACGGCGCACGCGGCCACCGACGGGTCGGAGCCCAGCGCGGCTTCGACGTCGGTGAGTTCCAGCCGGGTACCGCGGATCTTGACCCGGGAGTCCGCCCGCCCCCGGAACTCCAGCAAACCGTCCCAGCGCCGGCGCCCCAGGTCCCCGCCGCGGTAGCAGGCTCCGCCGACGAGACCGGACCCGGCGGGGCCGGCCACGGGACGGAACGCCTCGCCGGGCCGCTCGGCACCGACGTAGCCGGGGGTGACGTACGGGCCGCACACCACGATGCGGCCGGTGACACCCGTGGGGCAGGGCCGGTCGTGCTCGTCGAGGACCAGCACCTGACGGCCCGGGATCGGACGTCCGACCGGCACGAAGCCGTCGCCGACCGCCCCGTCCACCTCGTGCCAGGTGGCCAGGACGGTCTCGGTGGCGCCGTACAGGTTGACCAGCCGGACCCCGGGCAGCGCGGCGCGCAGGGCATCGGCGAGTTCCCCGTGCAACGCCTCGCCCGCGAGCAGGAGGTGGCTCAGGGAGGGGAGCCGCACGCCCGCGGTGTCGAGCGCGGCGAGCAGTTCCCGGGCGAAGCTCGGCACCGTCTGGAAGTGGGTGATCCGCTCCGACTCCAGCCAGCCGGCCAGCTTCTCCGGGTGGGCCCGGAGCCGTTCCGGGACCGGGCACAGGGCGGCACCCGTGGTCAGTGCCGAGAACAGCTCGACCAGCGAGGCGTCGTAGCCGGGCTGGGCCCACTGCGCCACACGGGACCCGGGCCCGATGCCGAAGGCGCCGGCGAACCAGTCGACGAACTGTGCGAAGGTCCGGTGGGTCTGCGGAATGCCCTTGGGCGCGCCGGTCGAGCCGGACGTGTAGGCGATGTAGGCCCACCGGTCGGACGCGGCGCCGGAGGGGCCCTGCGCGGGCGGCGCGACCGCGCCGCCCGCGCAGGGCAGGGCCCGGACGGGGGAGGCCGGGCCGGTCGGGAAGTCCTTCGGGAGCGGGGCGGCGGAGCCGGGGGAGCCACCGGGGTCCGGCAGGGGCAGGGCGTCCAGGTCGAGGACGTGGCCGCCCAGTTCGACGCGGTACCAGGTCGGCAGCGGCGCGGCGGCCTGCTCCCCGGCCACCACCAGGCAGTGCGGGCGCAGCCCGGCGAGCACGGCCTTGACGCGTTCCCCAGAGTCCCGGGCGGCGAGGCCCACCGCGTGGGCGCCCGCGCCGAGGACGCCGAGCAGCGCCGCGGCCTGGCCGGGGCCGTTGGGCAGCCGCAGCGCCACCGGCGCGCCCTCGCCGACGCCGAGCGCGCGCAGCGCGTCCGTGACTCCCGCGGCCCGGGCGTTCAACTCGGCGTAGGTGACGGTGCCCTGGGCGGTGTCCAGTGCGGGCGCGCCGGGCGTGGCCAGGGCCGCGGCACGCACCCGCTCGTGCACGGGCGGCCCGCTGCCGGGCCCCGTGCCGGTGAGGTCCGCCTCGCGCACGGCCGAGCTGAGCCGCTCGGGCGTCTCCAGGGGGAGGGCGGCCACCGGTGTGCCGGGGTCGGTCAGCGCCGCGTCCAGAAGGGTGCGGAGCTGGCCGAGCAGACCGGGAGCGGCCGCGGAGTCGGAGGGAGCGGTCCGGTACTCCAGCGAGCCCGTGAGGCGGGGCGCGCCGTCGTGCACCGCGAGGGTGAGATCCGTGTCGGGCAGGTCACCGCCGGCCCGCAGCCGCCGAACCCGCGCACCGGGCAGCCGGAGCACCGGTTCAGCCGGGCCCTCCACGACGAACGCCGCGTCCACGGGAGCGTCCGGGGCCGGCTCGTGGGCCGACACGGAGATCTGCCGTACCAGCTCACGGAAGGACGGGCCGCCGGGCAGGCCGCCGCCGGACAGGTCGGCGCGGACCGCCGTCCGGCCGCCGTCCGTCCCACGCACGGCCACGACCGGCCGCTCCGTGTCGCGGTGGCGCCCGACGAGGCAGCAGTACGCGGCCAGCAGGACGTCGGAAGGGGCGGCCCCCTCGGAGGCGGCCAGCGCCCCGACGGCCCCGGCCGGCCCCGTACCCCCGTCGAACGAGGCGACGGCCGGGTCGCCCCCGGTCCCGACCGCGGCCGCGTAGGCGGCGCCGAGGCCGTCGACGAGGGAGGCGAGCCGGTGGCCGCCGGCCGCGAACGCCCGGTTCGCGGCCAGCAGCACGAGGTGTCCGCCATCGGCGCACCGCGCGACGGTCAGGCGCGCGGCCGGACCGTGCCCGGCGGGGAAGGCGAGGGACGAGGGGTCGGCCCACAGCCGTTCGGCGGCCTGCCACGGACCGGGATCCGTGACGTCGCCGAGTTCCGCGATCGGGCGGGCGTCCCCGCCCGGCCCGGCGGCACCGCCGTCCTGGGCGCGGTGCCGCGCGGCGACGCCGTGCCAGGCGGCGCGCAGCGCCGGCAGGCGGAGGCCGCCGGTCACGGCGTACGCACGGACCACCCGGGCCGTCTCGGTCACGCCCACTCCCTTCGTCGCAGGCCGGGTGCGGCTCAGTTCGTCGAGACGAGTTCGTCGCCGCGGGACGGTGAGGAGGCCTGGGGCGACGGCGGGGCCGTCGCCACCGGGCGGCGGGCGGAGGCGCCCTCCGCGCCGCCGCCGAGCCGGTCCGTGATCGCGCCGCGCACCACGTTCCACAGCACACGGGCGAGGAACGCCGGGCGCATCATGGCGTCGGGCTTGTCGACGAGTCCGGCGCCCCGCATGTACGCGGCGGTGACCTTGCCGTCGTGGACGGCCGCGGTCTGCACCAGCTTCAGGAAGGTCTGAGCCGCCTTGACCTGCCTGGTGCGCTCGCCCTGGACCCCGGGGAAGGTGAGGTCGACGGCGTTGGTCATCTCCCACGGCGGGTCGATGACCTCGGTGGCGAGATCGCGGAAGTACTGCGCGGGGATCGGGGCCGCGCCGGTGTGCAGATGGTCGCGCAGGGTCAGGGCGCCGAGCGCGGCGGCCGTCATGCCCTGGGCGTAGACCGGGTTGAAGGTGGTGACGGCGTCGCCGGTGACCAGCAGGCCCAGCGGGAAGCGGTCCAAGTCCTCGTAACGGCGGCGCAGCGTCGTCGGGAAGCGGAAGGCGACCGGCTCGTCCAGTGGCACGGCGTGCTGCAGCGCGTCGTGGATGTCCGGTACCGCCAGCGACTTCACCCAGGCGTACAGGCCCTCCTGGTCGGTCGGCGGGTGGTCGCCGAGCAGGCCGTACGTGGTCAGCTCCACCCGGTCGCCGTCGGTCTTGGTGAAGATGGCGCCGCGGGGCAGCGCGGGCGAGGCCACCGGGTTGATGGACAGATCGCCGTCGTACGGGTCCGCCAGCAGCCTGTAGTGCTGGGTGACGTAAGCGAGGCCGATCTTCTTGCGCTCCTCGACAACCCGCGGGTAGCCGAGCTCCTCCAGCCATACGGGGGTACGCGAGCCGCGGCCGGTCGCGTCGACCACGAGGTCGGCCTCGATGACCTCCTCGCCGCCCTCCCCGAGCAGGCTCTGGACGCGGACGCCGGTGACCCGGCCGCGGTCCGGGGTCGTCACCAGGCCGAGGATGTCGTGCTGTTCGCGGAAGGAGACCGCAGGCAGCGCCGCGGTGCGCCGGCGGATGTGCTTCTCCAGCATGGGGCGGCTCGCGGCCACGCAGGTCAGGCCCGCGACCTCCGGCTTGAGGCGCCGACCGTTGAAGTACCAGCGCACATGGCCGGCGAGGTCGCCGGTGGGGACGCCGTCCGCGAAGATCTCCTCGGTGATCCCCGGGTACATCTCCTCCATGGCGAGCTGGCCGCGGGCCAGCAGGCCGTTGATGTGCCGGCTCTGGGGGCAGTGCTTGCGCGGCCCTTCCACCCCGACCAGGACGTCGCGGTCCACAATGAGTACGTCGTCGTAGGCATCGGCGAGCACTCTGGCCGCGAACAGGCCGGCGATGCTTCCGCCGAGTACCACCGCGCGAGTACCGGTCTTGTCGCCCGACACGGGTACCTCCTCGAAATTCCCCGCTATGGGGTGGAATTCTGGTCTGGTCTGCAATCAGGTGATCGGCTCCAGAGGAGCCGATCGTCGCGCCCCGGCTCACCGCGGCGCATCTCCTGGTGTGCTGCCCCCGGCCGCCGCGCCGTCCGGGCGGGCGGCCGGGGAACTCAGCGGGCGCCCGCGGCACCGAAGCGGGCGCGCGCGAGTTCCCGGTTGGCGGCGGTGAACAGGAAGACGGCGATTCCGGCATGGCTCTGCTGCATGGACATGTCGCGCCAGATCCGTTCCATGCGCTCGCCGTTGCGGACGGCGCTGGAACCGGCGGTCGGGAAGAGATACCTCTCGACCGCGCGCCAGCTCATCCGCACCGCCTCACGGCAGACCGCGGCGACCCGCAGCTCGTGCTCGGGAGTGACGCCTCCCACAGCGGCGGCCTCGTCCCACATCCGGATCGCGCCCAGCAGGCCGGCCTCCGCGGAGAGCACCAGACCGGCCGCCTCGCCGTACCAGTACTGGAAGTCGGGATCCTCGAAGCGGGTGACGACGGGCGGGAACATCGTCTGCCGCGACCTCATCAGCTCCTCGTACGCGTCGAGAGCCCCCTTGGCCATGCCGACCGCGAGCGCCGCGTCCTCCAGGATCATGAAGCTCAGCGGCCCGCCCCCGTACATCGGGTTGCCGTGCAGGGCGCGCCCCGGGGTGCCGTCGGCGACACTCACCTGGCTGAGGTGGGTGTCCAGGGTGAACCGGTCAGGGATCAGCCCGTTCTCGATCCGGAGGCCGTGCGAGCCGCTGCCCCGCAGACCGAGCTGCGCACCCCAGTCGTCGAGCCGGCTGAACGTCTCGCGCGGGGCGACGAACAGCAGGGGGCGTACCTCGCCGTCCCCGTCGTCGACCAGGGTGTGGCCCAGGAAGTGCGTGGCGTACGGCGATCCGGAGCAGTAGCGCCAGGTGCCCTCGATCAGCCACCGCCCGTCGGCCGTGCGCCGGCCCGTGCCGCTCGGAGCCACCGTCGCGGGGCACAGGAAGTCGCCGCAGGCGAAGATCTCCGACTGCGCCCGCTCGTCGAACAGGGCGGCCACCGCGTGCGCGTGGGCGGCGCCCAGGCAGTACATCCAGCCCGTCGAGGGGCAGCCCCGCGAAAGGGCGACCACCACGCGCATGAAGGTCTCGACACCGAACTCGTAACCGCCGTAGCGCCGTGGAACGAGGATCCGGTACAGGCCCGCCCGGCGGAACGCCTCATGGGTGTCCTCGGCGTAGAAGCCGCGCTGCTCCGTCTCGGCCTGGCGGCCGATCAGCCCGCGGGCGAGCTCCTCGGCCCGGGCCACGACCTCGTCCGGGGTCAGTCCGGGTTCGGGTACCGGGACGGCGGTCCGTTCGGAAGCACTCGCGGTGACGGTCATTGCTGCGCGGTTTCCTTCGCCTTGGAATGAAGCCGCACCGCGGCACAGGGCACCCGCCCATGTCGCGCCGCACTGCGACCCTGGCCCACGGCCATGGCTCGCAGCGTCGCACCCGCTCGCCGAGGCGGGCATCTCCTTGATTGCGCAGCGCCGCCGCGGCACCGGGGGTACGGGCGGCACCGGGGGCACCGGGGGCACCGGGAGTACGGGCGGCACCGGGGGCACCGGGAGTACGGGCGGCACCGGGGGCACCGGGAGTACGGGCGGCACCGGCGGCACCGGCCGTACGGGCGGCCCGTCGGGCGGGCACGACCGCACGCGGGAAGATGCGGCCCGCGAAGGCGCGGTGCGATCGTCGGACCGCCCGGTCCGTCGTGCCGGCCGCGACGGATCCGCCACCCGACGACCTGGAGTCCCGTTGAGAACCGCGCACCGCACCTGCCCCGTCTGCGACGCCGTCTGCGGACTGCGGATCGAGCTCGACGACGACGACCGCGTCACCGGCGTCCGCGGCGACGCCGACGACCCGTTCTCCAAGGGCTACGTCTGCCCCAAGGGCGCCAGCCTGGGCCGGATCGACGAGGACCCCGACCGGCTGCGCACGCCGATGATCCGCACCGGCGACCAGTGGCGCGAGGCGACCTGGGACGAGGCCTTCCGAGCTGTCGAGAAAGGCCTCGCAGGCGTCGTCGAGGACCACGGCCGCCAGTCCGTCGCCGCCTACTTCGGCAACCCGACCTTCCACACCATGGGCGGCATCTTCTACCGCGGCCCGCTCTCGCAGTCCCTGGGCACCACCAACCTCTACAGCGCCGGCACCATCGACCAGATGCCCAAGCACGTCTCCTGCGGTCTCATGTTCGGCAACGCCATGGCGATCTCCGTGCCCGACCTGGACCGCACCGACCACCTGCTGGTCATCGGCGCCAACCCGGCCGAGTCACACGGCTCGCTGTGCGCCGCCCCCGACTTCCCCGGACGGCTGAAGGCGATCCGGGCGCGCGGCGGCCGGATCGTCGTCGTCGACCCGCGCCGCACCCGCACCGCCGACCTCGCCGACGAGCACGTCTTCGTCCGGCCGGGCACCGACGCCCTGCTGCTGTTCGCCATGGTCCACACGCTGTTCGCGGAGGACCTCACCACCGTACGCGTCGAGACGGAGGGGCTCGGGGAACTGCGCGAGCACGCCGCCCCCTTCACCCCCGACGCCGTGTCCGCCGCGACCGGGGTGCCCGCCGCGACCATCGTCCGGCTCGCCCGCGAACTCGCCTCCGCGCCCACCGCCGCCGTCTACACCCGCGTGGGCACCAGCACCGCAGACTTCGGCACCCTCACCCAGTACCTGGTGGACGTGCTCAACACCCTCACCGGCAACCTCGACCGGCCCGGCGGCGTCATGTTCACCCGCCCCGCCACCCTCGAAGTGCCCTGGGGCCCGCGCCCCTTCACCTCCGGCCGCTGGCACAGCCGGGTGCGGGGACTGCCGGAGGCCCTCGGGGAACTGCCCGTCGCGACCCTCGCCGACGAGATGGAGACCCCCGGCGAGGGGCAGGTCAGGGCGCTGATCTGCGTGGCCGGGAACCTGGTCCTGTCCGCGCCCAACGGCCCCCGCCTGGGACGGGCCCTCGACGGCCTGGACTTCATGGTCTGCGTCGACCCGTACCTCAACGAGACCACCCGGCGCGCCCACGTCATCCTGCCGCCGCCGCGCATGATGCAGATGCCCCACTACGACCTGCTGCTGCTCACCGTCACCGTGCGCAACTACACCCGGTTCTCGCCACCGGTCCTCCCGCTCGAACCCGGGCAGCTCTCCGAGGCGGAGATCATGGCCCGGCTCTGCCTGATCGCCGCCGGCCAGGGATCAAAACTGGAACCGGCACAACCCGGTGGTTCAACCGACCACCCGGTGGTTCAACCGACCACAACCCCACCAAAACACACCATCAACCTGACACAACATCAAAAAACCCAGACAAACAAAAAACACACCCACCCCCACAAACAGTCAATCAACCCCTCAACAAACAACACGACCCCAACCGACACAACCAAAACACCAACCACCAACAAACCACCCCGAAAACACCAAAACAGCACCAACCAACACAACTCACCAAACCAAGAACCAACCCGAACCAAACGAACCCAACGACAGTGCGGAACCCTTCGACCAGGAGGAGTGGAATGATCCGTCAGTGCGGGTCCAGTTCCGGAACGTCGCCAGAGCAGTAGATTCGATCATGGTGTCATCCTGACAGGCTGGTCGTTGAAGAGGGGCCTGCCAGGCTTTCGAGACGGCAGGCTCCTGCGGTGAGGTCACTCTGTTCGGCAATGCCGGGGACGTTTCGTGGTGTGCGGCTCCCGCCGCGGTGTGGTCGCCGAGGAGTTCCAGCAGGTGGGTTCCACGGTTTGGCGACGCCTCGGGCCATGCCTCGGCCGGGAAGGAATCCCACTCGGCCTGGCTGCCGTAGACCATCTCGACGTACGCCATCTCTGGTTTCCCTCGTAACGGATCGTCCCCTCGGCACGCTCTCACCCTGTGGTCGGAGCCGGGATCCTGCCCGCGACATCTAGCACCCTTCCACGGGGATCTTCTTCACTTCCCGCCTCCGATGGGACGCGCCGTGGACACATCTGAACAGGTCACGTGCCAACTCCGCAGGAGGGGAGCGTAGTGAGAGCACAGGAGAAGAAACGGCACGACCGAGGTGATCGTGCCGCTGGACGATCTGGCGACGCCGGTGGCACCGGGATTTCTGCCGAAGGATGGCTGGACATCCCGTGACGTGGCTAGGTCGTGCCGAGTCCCGGGCGAGGGCCCTGGCAGACCTTCACGCGCGCACACTGGAGGTGGTCGGCACCGGCCGTGTGGACGAATCGGAATGCGAGGAGCACATGTCCTTTCAGGCTTATCTGGACAACATCGAGGACAAGACGGGCCTGACGCCCCGGCAGTTCATCGAGCTGGCGAAGGAGCGCGGCTTCGAAGGCCCGACGCTGAAGGCCGGCCCGGTCCTGGAGTGGCTGAAGGAAGACCACGGTCTGGGCCGGGGCCACGGGATGGCGTTGGTGCACGTCTTCAAGAACGGCGCGAAGATCTCCGGCAAGCACGTCGGTTCGGACGGCACTCACCGCGACGATTCCGACGTGCTGTGGCTCGACGGGAAGAACAACCGGCCCTGACCCCGTCGCGGACGAAGAACGCCAGGCCGTGAACCAGCCGGAGTCGTCGTTTTCGGCTCGGTTCGGAAGGCAGACGCCCTGCAGACCGGGGCGGTATGCGAACCGGCCAACGGTGTGGAACACGACCGGCGGCCGACTGGTCCGCACTCTGGAAGTTGGCCGCTTCGTGCACGTGTACCGACGATGAAGGACCGGTCTGCGCGGGCGACGAGGAGGCGACATGGACTGGTCCACGGCAGATGTTCCCGACCAGAGCGGTAGGACCGCGCTGGTCACCGGAGGCTCCGGAGGGATCGGGCTGGAGACGGCCCGAACGCTCGCGGCCCGCGGGGCTCATGTCGTACTCGCCTGCCGCAACGTCGAACGGGGCCTTGCCGCCGCGGCCCGCATCGGCGGCCGCACCGAGGTAGTACGCCTCGACCTCGCCTCGCTGGACTCCGTACGGCAGGCGGCTGCCGAGATACGGGGCCGACATCAGCGCCTGGACCTGCTCGTCAACAACGCCGGGGTGATGTTCCCGCCGTTCCGGCGCACCGAGGACGGCTTCGAGGCCCACTTCGGTGTCAACCACCTGGGGCATTTCGCTCTCACCGGCCTGCTGCTGGACCTGATGCGGCATGTGCCGGGCTCCCGCGTCGTCACCGTCACAAGCCTGGCACACCGGGCCGGCACCGCCGGCTTCGACGACGGGCAGGCCCGCTCGACGAGCGGCAGGCGTTCGGTGACGGCATACGGGCGGTCCAAGCTCGCGAACCTGATGTTCGCCAGGGAACTGCAGCACCGGCTCGCCGGTGCGGGCGCAGCCACCGTCTCCCTCGCCGCGCACCCGGGCCTGTCGGCGACCGGGCTGTGGCACGGCGACGCGCCGGCACTGCTGCGGCCGGTGGCCGGGGCGGCCCTGCGGTGGCTGGCGCAGCCTCCGGAGCAGGCAGCCCTGCCGTCACTGCGAGCCGCCACGGACTACCTCGTGCCGGGTGGCGCCTACCTCGGCCCGCACGCGCTCTTCGAGAGCCGGGGTAAGCCGATGCCGGCGCGCTCGAGCCGGGTGTCACTGGATGTGTCGGCGCAGGTCCGACTCTGGGAATTGTCGCAGGACCTGACCGGGGTGCGCTACCGACTCACCCCCGCGGACACACCGGCATGTACGCCCGAACCAGCGGCGCGCCCGCCCCAGGCGACAGGACGGTGAACACGATGACGAACGAAAGCATCGCGGCCGATGTCGGTACGGGCATCGGCCACAGACGCTTCCACGCGGTCGCCGCGTGGGCGTGGGTCTGGCGCAGCTTCGAAACACCGCTGCCGGATGTGGGAGGCGCCACATGGCAGACGGGCCCCGCGGCACCCGACCGCACGGAACAGCACGAGGAGCGACCGAGTCAGCCCTCGCCACAGGACACGACCGAATCCGAGGACCACACCCACTTCGCCTACGGCGGCCCCTGGTAGCCACCAACTTCCCCAAGACACAGACGGCCAGGGCGACAGCCGTGTCGGCCGTGTACGGGGTGATCGTGGCGCTGGCCGGTACCGGCATTCCGCAGTTCGACCAGGGTCAGGGCGGTGGCTCCGGGTTCTCGGGGCGCCTCGTACGGGCTGATCGGCCTCGTCATGACGTATCCGGGTCTGGCGTCGCTCGGGATCGTGCGCGGCCCGCTCAGGCGGGTCGCGGCGCGCTTCCCGAACGCGCCGATGGTGTTCATGGGCTGCCTGATCGGCGCCTTCCTGGTCGGGCGTCCGTTCCCGCTGTTCCGCCAGTTGTTCAGGGACGCGGCCGAGAGCCGCAACGTGCTGTACGGTGCGGCGGTCTTCGGACTTCAAACGCTCGGCAACATCGTCGTCACGGCGGTGCTGCTCCTCGTCGTCACCGGTCTCTTCTGTGACCGTCTGCACCACTGGATGTCGGCGAAGCCGAGCCGCGCGTCGGCACTGATGGCGGCGGCGTTCATCGCCGCGGGCGTGTTCGGCGCCCTGGGCCGTCTGAGAGCCACGACGAACGGGCCCGGCAGGCGCCCCGAGAGGCACGCCCGGCGGAGCCGTTGGCATGAGGTCCCAACGGCGTTGGACGTCAGGCGGAGCCGGCCGCGGCTGCGATGACCCCGGGGTCATGCGAGGCCGGCGGCGGCGCGGAGGGCGTCGATGCGGTCGGTGCGTTCCCAGGTGAAGTCGGGGAGTTCGCGGCCGAAGTGGCCGTAGGCGGCCACGGGCTCGGACCTGCGTATGGGACTTGTTGTGTCCCTCCTTCCAGTCCGGGAGCTCGGTCTGGCCACGCTGCCGGCGGTGCAGGATGACAAGTCCGGTGCCCAGGTAACCGCCGTCGGCGATCGTGAGGATCTTGCCGACGGCAGCCTTGGCCCCAAACTCCTCCCACGCCCTACAGTCGTTGCGGTTCCCCGCAAGCGGCCGGCCCACCACAACGACCAGACGGGTGTCAGCGTCGATGACGACCCGGCGGTAGGTGGAGTACCGATAGTTCTTGGGCCTTGACCCCGAAGGGTGGACACCTGTTCGTGTCGTTATGCGGCAAGCGTCAGGGTAGCTGAATGCTGTTCGTAGGCGATTGGTGCCTGCTGTCCGTTCGCCGAGTGCCGTCGGCGGGTGTTGTAGCGGGTGGTCCAGCGGAAGACCGCCAGGCGGCAGGCACGGGCCCCGTCGAAGCGGCGGGCGCCACGGAGCGTCTCGCGTTTGAGGGTCGCGTTGAACGACTCGGCGAGGGCGTTGTCCGCGCTGGTCCCGACCGCGCCCATGGACTGCTTCACCTCCAACTCGGTACATAGGGCCGCGAATTCACGGGAGCTGTACTGGGCTCCGTGATCGCTGTGGAAGACGGCGCCGGCCAGGCTGCCCCGCGTCCGGGCGGCGGCCCGGAGCGCGTCGGTGACCAGCGAGGTGCGCATGTGGTCGGCGACCGACCAGCCCACCAGCCGCCGCGAGAAGCAGTCGATCACGGTCGCCGGATACAGGAACTCGCCGTCGCCCACCGGCAGGTACGTGATGTCGCCGACGTACTTCGTGTTGGGTGCGCTCGCGGTGAAGTCGCGCCCCAGCAGGTCGGGCATCGCTGCGGCGGACGGTTCGGGCACGGTGGTGACCTGGCGCTTACGCAGCCGCAGCCCGGCGATGCCGTACTTGCGCATGACTCGTCCGACGCGCTTGTGGTTCACGCGCTCGCCGTCCTCGCGCAGATCAGCGGTGATACGGGGCCGGCCGTAGGTGCCGTCCCATTCGGCGTGCACGGCCCTGATCCGCTCGGCGAGAGCGACGTCGGCCTGTTCACGCGCGGCGCGGGCCGCGCGGCCGGCCCGCCACTTGTAGAAGCTGGAGCGGGCGACCTCCAGCACCTGACACAACCGCTTCACGCCCCAGGCGCGGTGATGGTCCTCGACGAACTGGAAGCGGCTGGTCACCAGGTCATCTCTTGTGCGAAAAACTTCGTCGCCTTGCGGAGAATGTCCCGTTCGGTGGCGAGTTTCTGCATCTCCTTGCGCGCTGCCGCCAGCTCCCGGCGCAGGGCCTCGTTCTCGGCCTGAAGCTCCTCGGCCGTCGGCGGGGAATCCACCCTGTTCTTCTCCGTGCTCGTCGTGCTGCCCCCGCCGTGGCGGGCCCGTTCGGCCCGCACCCAGTTACGCAGCGTCTCGCGGCTGATCCCCAGATCCTTGCCGATGCCCTCGAAGGTGTGGCTCGGGTCCGACAGGTACAGCGCGACAGCGTCCGCCTTGAACTCGGGCGAGTAGACCTTCATCACCATAAAAGATGCCTCCCACCCGGCCCCTGCCGGGGCCGGGCTCAGAGGTGTCCACCACTCGGGGACAGGTCCCGGCCGCGGCCGGGAAATTCGCCGCCACCGCCGACCGCGGCCGTGCGCGACGAACCCGCGCCGCCCGCCGCCCGTCATGGGGGACCCGGGGCGATCGGCCGCCGAACGATTGCGCGCCCAGCGGGCCGACCAGCCCCCGACGGCATCTGCACGGCTGGTGCAAGCCCGTCCTGGGCCACGGGCGCGCCCACGTGCCGTGCCGGGGGCTCTCCCCACGCCCTCCGTCTTCCGCGCCTTCATCGCCATTGTCGGCACCGGTGGTGGCAAGCTAGACTCTTCACGTGTCAGAAGTTTCTTACACGTAGAGGTGTTCTGTGACAGCAAGCGGCCCGAGCGGAGACGAACTGGTCGAGATGCTGGCGGCGCTCGCCCATCCGATTCGGCTGCGCATCGTCGCGACACTGGCCGGGGGCCGCGACTACGTGAGCCGGCTGGCCCGCGAGATGGGAGTGAGCCGTCCGCTCCTGCACATGCACCTGCGGCGGCTGGAAGCCGCGGGCCTGGTCGTCGGCCGACTGGAGCTGTCCGAGGACGGCAAGGCCATGAAGTACTACGACATCACCGACTTCAGCCTGCACCTGACCGCGTCGGCCGTGGCCGAGGCGGCCAAGACCCTCACCAAGCAGGACCCGGAGAAGGGTCCCCGACCCAAGGAGCACACCTGATGGACCCCTTCGGAGGGGAAATGTCCTGGCCTTCGGCGATCTTCCTCGTTGCCGTGGTCATCGTGGCGGCCTTCTTGGTCGCCATAGTCATCGTCGGCCTGTTCGACACCCGCAAGGAGAAGCACTCGGCCGCCCGAGCGGAAGACCTGCGGCAGCTCGCACATCGTTTCGAACAACTGGCCGATAACACCCTCGACGCGCAGAAACGCGTGGCCGCCGACCTGGCCGAGCTGCGTGCGCGGACCGCGTCGATCGAACAGATTCTGCTGAGCGTCGAATGAGAGGAGGCACCATGCGAGGCATCCGGTTCCACACCTACGGCCCACCCGGGGTCCTTGAACTAGAGGACCTCGACATGCCCGTCGTCGGCGACGACGACGTGCTCGTCCGCGTCCGGGCCGCTTCGGTCAATCCGCTGGACTGGCACACCATGCGGGGCACGCCCTACATCACGCGGGTGCAGGGCGGGCTGTCACGGCCCAGGACCGGCCGACTGGGCGCCGACCTGGCGGGGCACGTCGAAGCGGTCGGCAAGAACGTCACCACGTTACGGGCGGGAGACGAGGTGTTCGGATGCCAGGGGCTTGACCGTCTGGGTACGTTCGCCGAGTACGTGACGATCCGCCACGACGCCGGAGTGGTGAAGAAGCCGGCCGGCCTGACCTTCGCTCAGGCCGCGTCCGTGCCGGTAGCGGCGCTCACCGCCTACCTGGCCCTGCACCGCCACGGGCGGCTGCGAGACGGGCACGCGGTACTGGTCAACGGCGCGGCGGGCGGCGTGGGGACGTTCGCGGTGCAGATCGCCGGGGCACTGGGTGCCGACGTGACCGGCGTGTGCAGCACCGCGAACGTGGAGATGGTCCGGACCCTCGGCGCCCACCACGTCGTCGACTACACCCAGCAGGACTTCACCACCGGCGAGCGGCGCTACGACCTCATCCTCGACAACGTGGGCAACCGTCCGCTGTCGGCGTACCGGCGGGTGCTCGCCCCGGAGGGGACGCTCGTCCTCGTCAGCGGCGCGGGAGGCCGCTTCCTCGGCCCCCTGGGCCGGGTGGCCCGTGCGCTCGTGCTGTCGCGCTTCACGCGGCAGCGGCTGGTCTTCTTCATCACGGACCCCGCCCAGGACGGCCTGGAGGCGGTCCGCGACCTGCTCGAATCCGGAAAGGTCGCGCCGGTCATCGACCGGACCTATCCCCTGAGCGAGCTCCCCGAGGCCATCGGCTACCTCGAAGCCGGGCACGCCCAGGGCAAGGTCGTCGTCACCCTCTGAGCCTGGCGTTACTGACGTTCGGCTCGGCAGGGTGCATCTGGTGAAGTGCCTGGTCGGCTCGGAGCGGTGACTGCATGCCGTGGTGTGCGAGATACGGCGACGGGGGCGGGGTGACCGCTGCAGGGCGTCGGCGCCGACGAGTCTGTACGAAGGCAGGCCGCCGCGCCTGCGCGCTTCCCGCCCCGATGTCCGGATCTTGAGTGGGAACGTATCGACCACGACCGTGACCTGGGCGTCACTTGCGCCTGGCTGTGCGCGACCGGCTGCGGGTGCGGGACGCGCTCCGCTCCCGCCAGGCCCGGGCCGAGGTGTCGGCGCTCAGCGCCGACACCGGCCGCAAGGGGCAGGCCCGCTGGACCATGCGTCGGTTGAGTCGGCCCGGAGCGCGGTGCTGCTGTTGCCACCGGTCCGTTTCTCCGGGCCGCTCGCCGAACCCGGCGTGCGGTTGGGTAGGCCGCCAGCAAGGTGCCTGTGACCAGGCCCTTTTCCAACGGCCTCCACCGAACCGGACGTGCGACGTCAATCGCATCCGGCTCTCCAGTGCCTCTTCTTCTCATGAGTTCTGCCGCGAAGGGCGTCCACTGAACCTGGATCCACCGCGTGAATTCTGATCTTCAGTATCGGGTGGGCTCGGGGTGATCTTTCGGGGTGCGGGCAGCGCGATGGGCTGGGTGGCCGTCCGGTGCTGGGTCTCCGAGGTCCTTCCGGATCGCGGGCGGCAGGGTGGTCGCCCGGTTCAGGTGAGCATGCGCTGACCGGTGGCTGTCCACAGGGAGGTGCCTTGCCACGTGGGACTGATGTGGGCGTAGGAACTCCCATCATCCCAGGCCAGCAGGCACCTCTTCTCCATTCGTCGCCCGCAGACCGACCATCACGCGGCGGATCCAGGTTCAGCAAGCACTTCCAGCCATTGTGCGAGGGGGCACACGGGGCGCATGCCCGGGCTGCGGAGCCAGCCGCGGGGTCACCGGCGTGCGCGTGCCGTGCGACAGCGCGCGAAGACGGTCGTCACGTCCCAGCCCCGCCGGCCTCCCCGTGCAGTGGGCTCGGTGAGGGCCGGCGGGTAGAGTGCACGACCATGACCACGCGGCTCGCCGACATCGCCGCCCGGGCGGGCGTCAGCAAGGCCACGGTCAGCCGCGTGCTCAACGGAAACCGCGGTGTGGCCGCGGACACCCGCGATTCCGTGCTCGCCGCACTCGACGCGCTGGGCTACGCCCACCCCATGCGGCAGCGTCGCAGGGGGCTGGTCGGCCTGATCACACCGGAGCTGGAGAACCCCGTCTTCCCCGCGCTGGCCGAGGTGATGGGGCAGGCGCTGACACGCCAGGGGTACACGCCGGTGCTCGCCACGCGGCCGCCCGGTGGCTCGAGCGAGGACGAACTGACGGAGGTACTCGTCAGCCGCGGGGTGTCCGGCATCGTCTTCGTCTCCGGACCGCACACCGGGACCGCACGGTACGACCGGCTGCGCGAACGGCACGTGCCCTTCGTACTCGTCAACGGGTTCTCCCCCCGGATCAAGGCGCACTTCGTCTCCCCGGACGACCGGGCGGCCATGCGTCTGGCCGTGGCGCACCTGGCCGAACTGGGGCACGAGCGGATCGGGCTCGCGCTCGGCCCGGTGCGCTTGGTGCCGGTACAGCGCAAGATCGAGGGGTTCCGCGACGGCATGCACGAGCAACTGGGACTGACCGCACGGGAGTCCCGGGAACTGGTCCAGCACTCGCTGTTCTCCTTGGAGGGGGGCCAGGCCGCGGCGTCCGCCCTGATCGACCGGGGCTGTACGGCCGTCATGTGCGCCAGCGACATGATGGCTCTCGGCGCCGTCCGGGCCGCACGGCAGAGGGGGCTCACGGTTCCCGGTGAGATCTCGGTCGTCGGCTTCGACGACTCGCCGCTCACCGCCTTCACGGACCCTCCCCTGACCACCATCAGACAGCCTGTCAAGGCGATGGGGCAGATCGCCGTGGACGCGCTGCTGGAGGAGATGGCCGGGAGGCCGACGCCGCGCACCGAGTTCGTCTTCATGCCGGAACTGGTGGTCCGGGGCTCCACCGCCGCCGGACCGCGACGCGGTCGGCGCCCGGCCGACGTGCGCTGACGGCCGCCGGTCGGATCGGACCCGGTGGACCGCCGCGCGCCGACGGGGCGCAGTGCGCCGCCCCGGCGGCCGGGGCCCGGTCGGCTGCGCCCGACCGCCCGTGGTCCGCGCCCGCTCGTCCCGAAGAGCACCACCGGGCCGCGCACACTCCACTCCCGCTCGCTCCACGGCACCCACGTCCGGGGCGTCTGCCGGCCGGTGCGCGTCGCCCGCGACCGCTCATCCCTGAACCCACCGCCCGGGCGGGCAACGCGCCTCCTCCCGTCAGGCGGCGGCGAGCAGCGGACGCCACCAGTCCGCGTGGCGTCCGTACCACTGTGCGGTGTCGGCCAGGGCGGCGGTGAAGTCGACGCGGGGCCGGTAGCCGAGTTCGGTGGTGATCTTGCCGTGGTCGACCGCGTAACGCCGGTCGTGGCCCTTGCGGTTCTCCACGTGCTCGATGCGCTCCGGGCCCGCGCCGCACAGGGCGAGCAGCCGGTGGGTGAGTTCGAGGTTGGACAGCGAGGTGCCGCCGCCGATGTTGTAGATCTCCCCCGGCCGGCCCGACAGACGGACCAGTTCGAGGGCCCGGACGTGGTCGTCGACGTGCAGCCAGTCCCGCTCGTACCGTCCGTCGCCGTAGAGCGGAACGGTGGCGCCGGACAGCAGGCGGGCCAGGAAGCGCGGGATGAGCTTCTCCGGATGCTGGTGGGGGCCGAAGTTGTTCGAGCAGCGTGTCACCCGGACGTCCAGGCCGTGTGTGTGGTGGTGGGCCAGGGCGATGAGGTCCGAGGCGGCCTTCGACGCCGCGTAGGGCGAGGACGGACGCAGGACGTCGGTCTCCTTGGCGGCCCCGTGCGGGAGGGAGCCGTACACCTCGTCGGTGGAGACGTGCACGAAGGTGCGCACGTCGTGGCGCAGCGCGGCGTCGAGCAGGACCTGGGTGCCGAGCACGTTGGTGCGGGTGAAGGAACCGCCGTCGGCGATCGAGCGGTCGACGTGCGACTCGGCCGCGAAGTGCACGATCTGGTCGTGGCGTCGGGCCAGCGTGTCGACGAGCGGCGCGTCGCACACGTCGCCCTGGACGAAGGTGAGGTCGGGGTGGTCGCGCACCGCGTGCAGGCGGGCGAGGCTGCCGGCGTAGGTGAGTTTGTCGAGGACGGTCACCGCCGTGCGTCCCGGCACCCGGGACGACAGGAGGCGGCGTACGTAGGAGGAGCCGATGAAACCCGCTCCGCCGGTGACGAGGATGGCTGAGTTCATGGGGTGAGATAGACCTTGCTGTGGTCGCCGATCACCAGCCGGTGAGCCTGCGGAAGACGGGGAGCCGGAGCCACGACGGCGCCGCGGCCGATGAGGGAGGCCTCGATGCGGGAGGCCCCCTCGACCTGGGCGCCGCGCAGCAGGACCGAGTACTCGACGGCGCTGTCCTCGACCCGGCAGTCCTCCCCGATGGAGGTGTACGGGCCGACGCGGGAGTTGCTGACGACCGCACCCGCGCCGATGATCACCGGGCCGACGATGCGTGATCCGCGCACGACCGCGCCCTCGGCCACCCGGACCCGTCCGACCAGCGCGCTGCGGGCGTCGACCTTGCCCTCGATCCGGCCCTCCATCCGGTCCAGGACGTGGCGGTTGACCTCCAGCATGTCCTCCGGGCTGCCGGTGTCGCGCCAGGGCCCGATGGTGGTCTCGGCGCGTACGCGCAGTCCCTGGTCGACCATCCACTGCACGGCGTGGGTGATCTCCAGTTCGCCGCGGGCGGAGGGGGTGATGGCCCGTACCGCCTCGTGGACGGCCGGGCTGAAGGCGTAGACGCCGATGAGCGCGAGGGTGCTGCGGGGGGCGTCGGGCTTCTCCTCCACACGCAGCACGTTCCCTTCGGCGTCGACCTCCGCGACCCCGAACGCGGACGGGTCCTCTACCGGGGTGAGCAGCAGCCTGGCCGCCGCGGGATCGGCGGCCGAGCGGCGGACGAGGCCGGTCAGGCCCTGCTGGAGGTAGTTGTCCCCCAGGTACAGCAGGAAGTCCTCGTCGCCGAGGAAGTCGTGGGCGATGCGCACCGCGTGCGCGATGCCGAGCGGCCGGGACTGCCGCAGATAGGTGATGCGTAAGCCGAAGTCGGCTCCGTCACCGACCAGTTCACGGACATCCCGGCCGTAGGCGCCTACCACGACGCCCACCTCCCGGATGCCCGCCGCGGCGAGGGAGTCCAGCGCGTAGAACAGCACGGGCCTGTTGGCGATGGGGAGCAGCTGCTTGGCGCCGGTGTGCGTGAAGGGTTTCAGTCTGCTGCCGGTGCCACCTGCCAGGACCAGGGCCTTCACCTCGGCCTCCGCGGGGGCGGTCCGGTCTGGGGGCGTGTTCTCACAGGTCCCTCCTCGTATGACGGGAGCGGCGTCGCCGTGGGCACCTCGACTCAAGCAGAGCGCCACCCCCGTCCGCAACAACTTTCTGAAACGATCCGCAAGGTCTTGCAGCAGTCTGCGTTCAAGTGTTTGACTCAAGTCCGAGCCGCCGACAGCGCCGCATCTCGGCGCAGTCGGCCGGCGATCGCGTGCGGCCGGTCCGACGAGCAGGGACAGCGATGACAGGTTTACGGCAGTCACAACACCTGGCACGGGAGGCCCGGCACCTGGCGCCGGGCGCCTCCGAGGAAGCAGTCCACGGACGCCGGGTGTTCGCCGAGGGGCGCGGTCCCGTGCTGACCGACCTCGACGGCAACCAGTACCTCGACTTCGCCGCCGGCACCCTCACCCAGTCCCTGGGCCACGGGCATCCGGAGGTCGTCGAGGCCCTCACCGCCCAGGCCGGCCGCCTGTGGAACGTCCACGACAGCGCCACGCCGGAGCGCGCCGAGCTCCTGGAGCTCCTCGCCAGGCTGCTGCCCGAACAGCTCGACACCTACGCGTTCCTCTCCACCGGCGCGGAGGTGGTCGAGGCCGCCCTGCGGGTCGTCCAGGCGACCGCGCCGCCGGGCCGCAACCGGATCGGCGCCCTGCGCCACGGCTTCCACGGCAAGACCATGGGCGCCCGGATGCTCGTGCACTGGGACATCGGCCACCAGGCCTTCAGCGGCAACAGCGTGCTGGGCTACAGCCCCTACTGCTACCGCTGCCCCCTGGGGCTGGAGTACCCCTCGTGCGACCTGCGCTGCGCGACCCTGGTGCGCCGGCACATCGCCGAGAAGCCCAACGTCTCCGCGCTGGTCTTCGAACCCGTCCTCGGCGCGGCCGGCGTGATCGTGCCTCCCCCGGGCTACTGGGAGCGCGTCGCGGGCGCCTGCCGCGACAGCGGTGTGCTGCTCGTCGCCGACGAGGTCCTGACCGGCGGCGGCCGCACGGGGGCCTTCCTCGCCAGTGAACTCCTCGGCGTCGAGCCGGATCTGGCGATGCTGTCCAAAGGCACGGCGAACGGGTTCCCCTTCGCCCTGCTCGCCGGCCGCGGGGAGCTGCTGCGCAGGCCGGAGGCGGCAGCCCCGGGCGCGTACGCCTCGACGTACGCGAGCAATCCGCTGGGCATCGCCGCCGCCCGCGCCACGCTCGAAGTAGTCGAGCGCGACCGGCTGATCGACCGCGTCCGCGTCCTCGGAGAGATCATGGAGGACCGCCTGCGCACCCTGGAGTCCGCCTTTCCCCAGCTGGGCCAGGTCCGCGGGCTCGGGCTGCTGTGGGGCCTGGAGTTCGTCACCTGTCCCGTCGGCCGCACGCCCGCGCCCGAGGTGGCCCGCGCCGTCTACACGACGGCCCTCGACCTGGGGCTGCGCACCTCCCTGGGGGGCCACATCCTGCGTCTGGCACCGCCGTTCACGCTCGACGAGGCACTGCTCGACGAGGGCCTGCGCCTGCTGGAGAAGGCGATCGAGCGGGTGACGTCGTGATCGTGGCGGAGCATCTGGTCAAGGAGTTCCGGCTCGCCGAACGCAAACCCGGCCTGCTCGGCAGCCTCTCCACCCTCCTCACCCGCCGGTACCGCGTCGTGCGCGCCGTCGACGACGTCTCCTTCGAGATACCGGCCGGCACCAAGACCGCCTACATAGGGGCCAACGGAGCCGGCAAGTCGACCACGATCAAGATGCTGACCGGCATCATGACGCCCACCTCCGGCCGCTGCACGGTCGCCGGGCTGGAGCCGTACCGGCACCGGCAGCGCAACGCCCGCACCATCGGCGTCGTCTTCGGCCAGCGCAGCCAGCTCTGGTGGGACCTGTCGGTACCCGACTCCTTCCGCATCCTGCGCCGCGTCTACGACATCCCCGAACCGGTCTACCGGCGCAACCTCGACCTGTTCCGGGAGCTGCTCGACATCGACGCGCTGGGTTCCACACCCGTACGGCAGCTGAGCCTCGGCCAGCGCATGCGCGCCGAGATCGCGGCGAGCCTGCTGCACGACCCCGCCGTCCTGTTCTGGGACGAGCCCACGATCGGCCTCGACATGGTGCTCAAGGACGCGGTGCGCCAGCTGGTCAACCGCGCCCACCGCGAACTCGGCACCACCGTGGTGCTCACCAGCCACGACATCGCCGACATCGCCGCGATCTGCGACAGCGCCCTGGTCGTCGACCACGGCCGGGTCGTCCACCAGGGGACCCTGCGGGACCTGCTGCGCACGGCCGACCACCGCTCGGTCGTCTTCGACCACCGGGACGGCACCGCGGCCGAGACCGTCCGCAAGCGCGTCGAAGCCGGCCTGCCGGGCGTGCACGCCGCCCCGGACGACGGCGGCCGCATCCGCCTCGACTACCCGGCCGGCCGCTACTCCTCCCGGCAGGTCCTCACCTTCCTCCTGGACCACTTCGACCTCGCCGACTGGTACGCACCCGAACCGGGCCTGGAGGACGTGCTCCGCAGGATCTACGGCGGCTCACGCTCCCCCGGCCACGCACGCGACGGCGCCCTGTGACCGCCCGCCTGCGCCGCTACACGCCGTTCGCCACCAGTGGCCTGCAGTCGCTGCTGCAGTACCGCTCGATGTTCGCGATGACCGCGATGACCGCGGCCGCCGGCGCGGCGGTGACCGTCTTCCTGTGGCGCGCGGTGTACGAGGGCACGCCCGGCCGCGGACCCGGGGGCTTCACCGTGTCCGACATCACCACCTACCTGCTGGTGGCCCAGATCCTGCAGGTGCTGCACACCAACCGGGTGGACGACGAGGTCGCGGCCGAGGTGTACCGGGGGGACGTCGCGGTGATGCTCGTGCGTCCCGTGAGCTACCCGGTGATGCGGTTCTTCGCCTGCCTGCCGGTCGTGGGGGCCAACGCCGTCCTGGTCGGCCTGCCGGTCCTCGGCCTGTTCGCCCTGCTCGTCCCGCTGAGCGTGCCCCGCCCGGCCGATGTGCTGCTGTTCGCCGTCTCCACCGCCCTGTCGGTGCTGCTGGCGTTCTGCGTGAACCTGCTGACCGGCATGACCGGCTTCCTCACCACCAACACATGGGGGGTGCGGATGGTCAAGCAGAGCGTCGTGGCCTTCTTCGCCGGGCAGCTCGTGCCCATCGCGCTCATGCCCGGCCCGCTGGCCGCGGTCGCGAAGGCCCTGCCCTTCCGCGGGATGGTCGACGGTCCGCTGACCCTGCTGCTCGGCCGCTACGACGGCTGGACGGACGCCGCCGGGCTGCTCGCCCAGCAAGTGGGCTGGGCGGCCGCGCTGTCGCTGCTGTGCGCCGTGCTGTGGCGCGCGGCCATGGGACGGCTGGAGGTGCTCGGCGGATGACGCGCACGGTGACGCGGTACCTGGGGCTGGCCTGGTTCCTGGGCGGGGTCGGGCTGCACCGGCTGGCGGCCTACCGCACGGACTTCGTACTCGGCGCGGGCGCCTTCCTGGTGCGGGTCGGCATCCAGACGGCGGTCGTCGGGCTCGTCTTCCGGCAGGTTCCCGCCGTGGGCGGCTGGTCGTACCACGAGGTGCTGTTCCTGCTGGGCTTCTCCCTGCTGCCGCGCGGGCTCGACCACCTCTTCACCGACCAGTTGTGGGAACTGGGCCGCAAACTCGTCCAGCGCGGCGAGTTCTACCGCTACCTCGTCAGGCCGGTCGACCCGCTGTTCTCCCTGCTGTCGGAGCGCTTCTTCCACCCCGACGGCCTCGGTGAACTCGTCGTCGGCGCCGCACTGGTGGGGTACGCGGGAAGCGAACTCGGCCTCACCCTCAGCCCGGTGCAGTGGGCGCTGGCGCCCCTGCTCGTGCTGTGCGGGGCACTGCTGCACACCTCGGTGAAGCTGCTCTTCGCCTCCCTGTCCTTCTGGACCGTGACGAGCATGCCCGCGATGTACGCGGCCAACCAGGTCTCGGAGTTCTCCGCCTACCCCCTGGACATCTACCACCCCTCGCTCAAGGCCCTGCTCACCTGGGTCCTGCCCTTCGCCTTCACCGCCTACGTGCCCTGCAGCTACCTGCTGACCGGCACCACCGGCCTGCTCGGCTGGCTGCCCGTGGTGACCGCCGGCGCCCTGGCACTGGCGCTGTCCGTCTGGCGCCGCGGCGTCAACCGATACGAGATGACCGGGAGTTGAGTCGGGCATGATACGAAACGACGATCTCGGCCCCTTACTGCGCGCCGCCCCCTGGATGCCCGAGGACGGCCGGCGGGCCGAGCGCTTCGAGTGCGTCGACCACGCGCTGCTCGGCACCGCCGCCCGGCTGCTGATCGTGGCCGCCGTGGGCGGACCGGCCGCGGGACGGCGCTACTTCGTCCCGGTGCGGTCCGCGCCCACACCGACCGGCACCGAGGAGGCCCACGGCAGCGCCGAGTTCGAGCCGGCCGTGCTGGACGCGCTCAGCGCCGGGCTCCGCCTGCCCACCGCGCGCGGCGGCCACGTGCTCTTCCGCGGCGCGGGACTGACGGCGCGCTCGGTGCGCCCGCTGCCGTTCGAGCGGGGCTGGTCCTCCAACGTGCTGTCCCTGGTGGAGAACGACGGGACGCCCTACGTCCACAAGACCTACCGGCGGCTGGACGGGACCGTCCGGGAACCGGAACTGCTGCGCCTGATGAACCGGACCGGCCGCACCCCCGACTGGGCCGGCGACTACACCTACACCGACCCCGCGGACGGCACTCGCCACCCCCTGGGCGTGTTCTACCGGTACGCGCCCGGGGACGGGATCGACCTGCCGCTGCGGCACAGCATGCGGTCCCTGTGGCCGAAGGTGACCGACGGCCGGACCCCCGGCGACCTCGACGACCTCGTACGGACCCATCTGCGCCCGCTGGCGGAGAACCTGCGTGACGCCGGGCGCTTCCTGACCGGCTTCCACCGCGACCTCGCCGGCCGGCTCGGCCGAGGCCCCGTACCGCCGTACCCGGTCCGGGAGGTGCTGTCCCGGGCCACCGTCCGGGCGGCCGAACTGGCCTCGGCGGACATCGCCCTGCCCACGGCCCCGCGCACCGCAGCCTTCGCGGCCCTGCGGCGGGAGAGCACCGCGCTGCGCGACGCCTTCGACACCGCCCCGGCGGGGTTCCCCTCCGGGCCGTGCCACGGCGACCTGCACCTGTCCCACCTGCTGTGCCGGCCGCGCGACGACGGCGGCTGGTCGATGAACGTCATCGACATGTCCACCCCCGCCCTCGGCCCCGGCGAGCCGGGCTGGGCCGCGCAGTCACCGGTGCAGGACCTCGTCGCCGTCCAGCGCGCTCTGGAGTACTTCACCGCCGACGAGGCGGCCTTCGAGAGCGCACGGCGCCTCGGCGCCGACTCCTCCGAGACCATGCGGGGCGCGCTGGACGGCGCCGGCGACTGGCGGCCGGGGCCGCGCGCCGAGCTGCGCCTGGTCTTCCACGCCGCCGACGTCTGGCGGGCGCACGTGCTGCGGCTGTTCCTCGGACGAACGGCGGACGACCCCCTGCGCCGGCTGCTGTACCTGGGCCGGCTGCTGCACGAACTCGCCTACAACATCGACCACGCCCGTCCCTACCACGCCGCGATCGACCTGCGCCACGCCCTCGCGCTCGGCGCCCGCCCCCCGGCCCCGACCCTGCCAGCAAGGACGTGAACGTGACCGAGCCCCCGATGCACATCATCGAGACCTACTTCGAATGCTGCGGCTTCGACCACACCTTCCTGCAGGGCGGCACCTCGGTGTACCTGTGGAACCTGTCCCGGGAGTTCGCCGCCCGCGGGCACCGGGTCTCCCTCGTCACCCCCGCGCACGGCAGGCTCGACGACCTGCGCGGCAGGTACGAGGTCGAGGACCTCGGCTACACGGACGAGTACCGCCTGCCGCTGGTGCTGGACCCGGAGGTGTGGCACGGATTCCCCGCCGAGGTCGAGCTGCCCGTGCGCACCACCGCGCACCGCATCCGCCTCGACGGCGTGGACCTGTACTTCCTCTCCAACGAGCACCTCGACCGGCTCCCGGACACCTTCTATCCGCCCTACTCGGCCAAAGGCTCCGACCTGGTCTTCTTCAAGCCGCTGGTCTTCCAGGTGGACAGCGTGCGCTTCCTGCGCCACTGGTTCGGCCGGGAGCGGGCGATCGTCCACGCCCACGAGCCCTTCTACCACTACCTGCTGCCGGCCGCGCTGCGCGACGACCCGACGAAGCACGTCGTCAGCACGGTGCAGAGCAACATGCCGATCACCAAGAAGGTCTACGGTCCCGAGGTCCGCCGGCTGCTCGAGCTGCTCGGCACACCGGCCGTCCTCCCGCGAGAGGACCCGCCCGCAAGGCCGGACCTGGAAGCGGTGCGCCAGTACCAGCAACTGACCCATCTGCACTACGAGTACCCGCCCGACCACGTGGCCGTCTACCGACTGGTCCTGGAGAACGCCGATCTGGTCGACTTCCTCTCGCCCGGCCAGCTCGACTTCTACGCCTCCTTCCGGGACACCCCCTTCGAGACGCTCTTCGCCGAACTGCCCCTGGCGGAGGCCGTGCGGGAGAACGCGCACAAGATGTTCGTCGGGGGCTGCGCGATATCCGACCGGTGGCTCGCCTGGGACCCGCACGAGGTGGACCGGGCGGAGGTGCTGGCGGGCCTCGGACTGGACCCCGCGCTGCCCACCTTCTTCCACAACGCGCGCTACGCCCTGCACCACAAGGGACAGCTGGAGCTGATGCGCGCCGTCGACCGGGTGCTGGGCGACGGCCTGGCCGCGAACTTCGTGGTGCGCTGCATCTCCGGCGCCCCGCTCGACGACCCCTACTTCAGCGAGGTCGCCGAACGGCATCGGGGCCGGCTGCACCTGGAGTCTCGGCGGGTGGACGAGCGGCGGGTGTTCGAGTACGCGTCGGCCGCCGACTTCTGCCTGTTCCCCTCCAAGTTCGAGATGGACACCTTCCTCATCGCCCAGGGCGAGGCGATGGTCTGCGGTGCGGTGCCCATCGCCACCGCACAGGAGGGCATGGCGCACTTCCTGCACGCCCGGCCCGAGCCGGAGACCACCGGGCTCGCCGTCAACCGCTCCTTCGCGGAGGACGACCCGCTGCTCACCGCCGCGCTCGTCGCGCGCATCCGTGAGGCGGTGACGCTGTGGTCCGAGGACCCGGCCCGCCACCGGGAGCTGTCGGAGCGCGCGGCGGCCCTCGCCCGGCGGTTCACCTGGGAGCACTGCGCGGACCTGCACCTCGCCGCGTTCCGCCGCCTGTGGCGGGGCGAGCCGGCCGAGCTGCCGGCCGAACGGGCCCTGCGGCACGGCTGGTTCGGCCTCCTGAAGAACGAGGAGATCACCGAGGAGGCGGCGCTCGCCCATGGCGACCTGGCGGCGTACGCGCGCCGCTCTCCCGTCGGCACCCCGGTCGCCCGGAGGTTCTTCCACGCGGCGTGGGAGCGCGCCGACTTCCCGGCCTGCGAACGGATCGTGGAGCGCTTCCCCACCGCCGTGACCGCCGAGGAGGTGCGAAACCTGCGCGGGCGGTGCTCGGTCACCGGCGACGGCACCCTGGTGTACCGGCTGCCGCACGCCGAGCGGGTGGAACTGGTGACCCCGGCACCCCGCGGCCCGGCGGCACGGGCACTGCCCGAGGTACGGGAGCTGCGCCGCACCGGGGCCGGCGCGTTCGAGGGACCGCCGCCGTCGGCGGGATCCCGGCTGCTGCTGACGCTGTCCTCCGGCCGGGTCACCTGGGACGAGGCCCGTCATGGCTGAGCGGGCAGGAGTGCGCGCGGTGCTGCTGGCGGGCGGCGAGGGGCGGCGCATGGGACCGCTGGGCGAGGGCCGTCTGAAGCCGCTCGTCCCGTACGGGGGTGCCTGCCGCCTGATCGACTTCAGTCTCGCCAACGCGCGCGCCTCGGGACTGGGGGAAGTGCTGCTGCTGTCCCAGTACGAGGAACGCCGGCTGATGGACGACCTGCACCGGGTGTGGAACCGGGACCCGGGCTTCCGGGTGCACTTCGGACCGTACGACGACGCCTACCGGGCCGCGGGCGCCGCGCTCCCCCGCGAACTGCCCGAACGCACCTGGCCGGCCGAGCGCGGCACGGCGGACGCCCTGATCCGCAAGGCCGGGCACGTCTTCGGCGGCGGCCGCGAACAGGTCCTGGTCCTGCACGCCGACCACGTCTACCGGTTCGACTACCGGCCGCTGATCGCGGAGCACCGGGCCTCCCGCGCCGCCCTGACCGTCGCCTACCAGCGGATCGAGCGGCGCTGGGTCCACCTGTTCGGCATGGTGCGCTTCGACCGCGCCGGCCGGCTCACCGAGTTCGTGGAGAAGCCCGCCGAACCGACCAGCGACCTGGTCTTCGCCGCGTTCTGCGTCTTCGACGCCGCGGTGCTGCGCCGCTACCTCGAGAAGCTGGACGGCACCGACTGGCAGCACGACATCAGCCGGGACGTCATCCCCGCGATGCTCGCGGCCGGCGAGGACATCCGCGGCCACGAGGTCGCCGGCCACTGGGAGGACATCGGCACCGTCGAGCGCTACCACCGGGCCCACCTGATGCTCGCGGCCGGCGGGCCACGGGCCGGGCTCCCCGTCGAACGGATGCCCAGGACCGTGCGCCCCGGGGTGGACCGCGGCTGGGTGGGCGACTCCCTGGGCGTGGTCGCCTCGTTGGTCCCGGCGGACCTCGTCAACGAAGGCCGGGTGGAGCACAGCGTGCTCTTCCCGGGCGTCACCGTCGGGGCGGACGCCCGGGTCAGGCGCAGCGTGCTGCTGCCGGGTGCCACGATCCGCCCCGGACAGGACATCGACTCGGCGGTGGTCCTGGAGAACGGACACGTGCAGCGGGTCGAGGACACCGCCGCCGTCACGGAAGGAACCCGTACATGAGCCTGTCCCCCTACGACGTCCTGGTGGTCGGCGGAGCCGGTGTGGACACCGTCGTCCGCGTCGAGAAGCTGGAGGTTCCCCCGGGCGACTCCCTGCACGTGCCCCCCGTGCTCGACTACGTGGCGCACACCGGCAACGGTGTGGCTCTCGGCTGGCACGCCCTGGGCCTCGCCACCGGGTTCATCGACTTCCTCGGCGACGACCCGCAGGGCCACGCGGTGCTCGCCGCGTACGCCGAGCGCGGCCTCGACTTCAGCCACGTGGTGTCCCCGCACGGCACCCCGCGCGGCGTCAACCTGGTCGACGCGCAGGGCCGCCGCTTCTCCTTCTACGACTCCCGGCACCCGGAGGACCTGCGGCTGCCCCGCGCCTTCTACCTCCCCCACCTGGAGCGGGCGCGCCATGTGCACCTCTCGATCGTCGGACACAACCGCGACCTGTACGAGGACATCCACCGGCTCGGGGTGACCAGCTCCACCGACCTGCACGACTGGGACGGCGTCAACCCCCACCACCTCACCTACGCCCTGTCCTCCGACTACGTCTTCATGAGCGCCGCGGCCGTCCACGACCGGCTCGACAAGGTCCTGCACCGCATCGTCGGCGAGGGCCGGGCCCGCTTCGTCGTGGCCACCGACGGAGCGGACGGCTGCCATGTGCTCGTGCGGGGCGAGGCCAGGGCGCGCCACTTCCCGGCGGTGCGCCCGGAGCGGCCGGTCGTCGATTCCAACGGGGCCGGCGACGCCTTCGTCACCGCCTTCCTCCACGCCCACCTCGAGGGGCGGCCGATGGAGGAGTGCGTGCTGGCGGGGTCGGTGTCCGGGGCCTTCGCCTGCGGTGCCGCCGGCACCCACACCGAGTTCATCGACCTGCCCGGCCTGCGCGCGGCCTGCGCACGCGCCGGGACGGCGGAGTAGAGGGAGCGCCCCGGGTGCACATCATCGCCTTCTCCTTCGAGTGCGGCGGCTTCGACAACCGGCTGATGCGCGGCGGGCTGTCCCCGCTCGTGTGGAACCTCTCCCGCGAGTACGCCGCACGCGGCCACCGCGTCTCGCTCGTCACCCCCGCGCACGGTCACATACCGGCCCTGCGCGAGCGGTTCGACGTACGGAAACTCGATCACCGCGACGAGCACACGGTGCCGCTGGTGCTCGACCCCAAGGTGTGGCCGGGCCGGCCCGCGGAGATCAGCCTTCGCCTCGACACCCGCGCCCACCTGCTGCGCCTGGACGGCGTGGACGTGTACCTGCTGTCCGACGCCTTCCTGGACCTGCTGCCGGACCGGCTCTACCCGCCCCCGGCCTCGGAGGGCCGGGACCTGGCGTACCTCAAGCCGCTGGTCTTCCAGGTCGGCGGTCTTCGGTTCGTCCAGCGGTACCTGGCGGACGGCCCGGCCGTCGTCCACGGTTTCGAGCCCTACTACCACTACCTGCTGCCCGCGGTTCTCGCCGGCGACGACCGGTACCGGACGGTGAGCACGGTCGCCGCGAACTCCCCCGTGACGCAGAAGGTGTACCGGCCGCAGGTGGAGCGGCTGCTGGAGCTGTTCGGGGTGCGCGGCCCGGACCTCGACGCCCTCGACGGGCCGCCTCCCGCCGAGGACTCCCCCGTGGCCACGATGGCCCGGGCACTGGCCGGCACCCGGATGCACGTCGAGTACGGCCCGGACCACGTGGGCGTGTTCCCGCTGGTCGTCGACGGCGCGGATCTGATCGACTTCGTGTCCTCCGGTCAGCGCGACCACTACGTCACGTGGCAGGACACGCCGTTCGAAGCGCTGTTCCGGACGCTGCCCGTCGCCCGGCGGCTGCGCGAACGGCCTGACCGGCTGCTGGCCGGCGGTTGCGGCATCGCGGACAGCTGGCTGGAGCGCGCCCCGGAGGCGGTGGACCGGGCCGCGGTGCGCCGGTCGCTCGGCCTGACGGGGTCAGGTCCGGTCTTCTACCACGCCGCCCGCTACGCGGTGCACCACAAGGGACAGCTGGAGCTGATGCGGGCCGTGGAGGAGGTGCTGGCCGGCGATCCGGACGTGGGTTTCGTGATCCGCTGCTCGACCGGAGGCGGCGGTACCCCGGCGACGGTCGCGAACGCCGCGTTCCAGCAGCTCGCCGACCGGTATCCGGGGCAACTCCACCTGGACTGGCGGCTCGCCGACGAGGACACGCTGTTCGCGCAGGCCGTGTGCGCCGACTTCTGCGTGTTCCCCTCCAAGTTCGAGCTGGACGGCTTCCTCATCGCCCAGGCCGAGGCCATGGCCTGCGGGGCGGTGCCCATCGCCACCGCCCAGCGGGTCACCTCCCACTTCGGGCACCAGCGGCCCCTCGACGACCCGGACGCGACCGGGTTCTCGGTGCCCGGTTCCTTCCGCGACGACGACCCGGGGCTGGCCCGCGCCCTCGCCGAGCGAATACGCCAGGCCGTGACGGTCTTCCGCACGGCCCCCGACACCTATGCCCGGCTGTCGGGCAACGCCCGTCGCCTGGGCCGCTCGTTCACCTGGACGCGTAGCGCGGACCTGCGCCTGGCGGCCTACGAGCGTCTGCTGCGGGGCGAGCGGGCGCAGCCCCCGGTAGGCGAACTGGTGGCGCGCGGCTGGCTCGACGCGCTGCCGCCCGCCGCGCAGGCCGGGCACCGGGACCTGGTCGCACGGGAGGCGAGGGAACGCGGTGACGCCACCGCCCTCGCCCGCGCTCTCGGGTGCGGCGTCGACGAACTCGCGGCGGAGGACCGGGAGAGGCTGCTCGCATCGGCCCACCTCCGGGGGGACTTCGCGCGCTGTGCCGAACTGGCCCGGTGGGCGGGCCGCCCGGACTGGCAGGCCCGGCTCGCGGACCGTTTCCGGCTCACCGGCGGTCCGGACGGCACCTCGCACGTGCGGTACGGGCACCCCGAGGCGAACCGGGTCGATCTGGTGGTCGAGGCGCCCTCGGCAGGGGCGGGCCGGGGCGCGGCCGAGGGGGCCGGCGTCCCGGCCGTGTGCGCGACCGCGGCCTGCGCGCCCGGCGCTTCCGCCGCCGCCCCGGCGACCGGCGCGTCCGCGGTCGCCTCCCCCATGGCGGCCCCTTCCACGGCCGGCTCGTCCACGGCCGGATCATCCACAGCCGTCGCCTCACCGGGCGCCGCGTCCACCGCCGTCACGGGCGCCGGGGCGGCCGGAACCGTCGCCTCGGCCACGGGGAACCGGGGAGCGGCGCCTGCGGACCCGGCGGACCCGCGGGCGCCGCTCCCCGCGCTGGAATCGGTCCCCGAGACCCTCGCCTCCGACGAACCGGCCCCCTCCCCCGCCGGCGCCGTCCTCCGGCCGCTCACCGCGGACGGCGACGGCGTGTTCACCGGGACGCTGGACGGGCCGCCCGTCGGGAGCCACGCCGTCGCCATGGTGACCCTGCGCTCCGGCCGGGTCGTCTGGGACACCGTGCCGAGCCGCGCACCCGAGTTCCGGCTGGTGGCGACCGATCTCGACGGCACGTTGCTGCGCAGCGACCTGACGGTATCCGCGCGCACCCGCCGGGCACTGGAACGCGCCATCGCGTCCGGCGCCCACCACCTGGTGGTCACCGGGCGTCCCGCGGTGGCCTGCCGGGAGTTCCTGAACGCCCTCGGCTACCGGGGGCTGGCGGTCTGCGGCCAGGGCGCGCAGCTGTACGACGCGGGGGCCGACCGGCTGCTGTCCTCGGTGTCCCTGGACGTCGATCTCGCCCGTCACGTCGTCGAGCGGGTCGAGGCGGAACTGGGCCGGGTCGAGCTCGGCGTCGTCACCTCGCCGCCGGAGAGCCGGTTCAAGGTCACTGCGGGATTCGGGGAACGGGTCCGTCACGGCTGGGACGTGACCACCGAGCCCGGCGGGCTGTGGACCGCCCCCATCGACAAACTGATCCTGCACCACCCGCACGTCGACGAGGACCGGCTGACCGCCGTCACCCGGCGGCTGACGGGCGGTGAGGTGACCGTCGTGCACTCGGTCAAGGGCATGGTGGAGGTCCTGCCCGCGGGCATCGACAAGGGCACCGGTGCGGCCCGGGCCGCCGAACTGCTGGGCCTCACCGGCGCGGACACCGTCGCCTTCGGGGACATGCCCAACGACATCCCGCTGCTGGCCTGGGCCGCCCGCGGCGTGGCGGTGGCCAACGCCCACCACGACCTGCGGGCCATGGCCGACGAGGTCGCGCCGGGCAACGACGAGGACGGGGTCGCCGCGGTCCTCGAACGCCTCTTCGCGCCGGAGGGGGACCGTCCATGACCGGAGGGAGACCGTCCATGACCCGCCCCACCAAACCCGACGCGTCCCTGCGGGAACTGGCCCGCGCGCACGGGGTGAGCACCGGGTACGTCACCGACCGCGGTGACCGCGTCGCCGTCGCCCCGGACACCCTGGTCGCGGTGCTGGCCGCGTGCGGCGTGGACGCGAGCACCCCGGACGCCGCGCAGCGGGCGCTCACGACCCGGCGCGCGGCGGACGAGGGCAGGCTGCTTCCGCCGTGCGTGGTCGTCCGTGCCGGATCGGCCGCGCGGCTGGGGCTGCCGCCCGGCGCCGCGGCGCGTGTCGCCCTGGAGGGCGGCGGCGAGAGCGGTCCCGGAGAGCCGCTGCCGCCCGGCGCGCACGTCCTGCACGCCGTCGAGGGCCGACGGCGGGCGTCCGCCCCGCTGTTGTCGGTGCCCGAGCGGATCCCGGTGCCCGAGCGGCGCGGCTGGGGCTTCCTGATCCAGCTGTACTCGGTGCTCTCCCACAGGTCCTGGGGGATGGGCGACCTGGCCGATCTCGCGGAGCTGGCCTCCTGGTCCGGCCGCGCGCTGGGCGCCGGATTCGTCCAACTGGGGCCGCTGCACGCGGTGGAGCCGGGTCCGCTGCCCGATCCGTCGCCCTACCGGCCCAGTTCGCGGCGGTTCGCGGACCCGATGCACGTCCGCGTGGAGGAGGTGCCGGAGTACCGGTACCTGGCCGGGGAGGCCCGCCGCGCGGTGGACTCCTGTGCCGCCCGGGCCCGGGCCCTCAACGAGCGCGTGCTGAGCGGCGGGGGGCTGATCGACCGCGAGTCGGTACGCGCCCTCAAGTACGAGGCCCTGCGCCGGGTGTACGAGGTGCCGCCACCCCAGGGCCGCCGTGCGGCGCTGGAGGCGTTCGTCGCCCGCGAGGGCGAGGATCTGACGGACTTCGCCACCTGGTGCGCACTGGCCGAGGTGCACGGCGGCGCCTGGCGGTCGTGGCCCGAGGCGCTGCGGGATCCCCGGTCGCCGCGGGTGGCCGAGGCGCGCGGGGAACTGGCGGAAGCCGTCGCGTTCCACCGCTGGCTGGCGTGGATCACCGACGAGCAGCTCGAAGGCGCCCAGCGCGCGGCGAAGGACGCCGGCATGGGCATCGGCCTGGTGCACGACCTCGCGGTGGGTGTCGCCCCCGAGGGGGCCGATGCCTGGTCGCTGCAGCACTGTCTGGCCGGCGGGATGAGCGTCGGGGCGCCCCCGGACGACTTCAACCCCCGCGGACAGGACTGGGGCCAGCCGCCCTGGCGGCCCGACGCGCTGGCCGCCGAGGGCTACCGGCCGCTGGCCGGTCTGCTGCGCGCCGGCATGCGACACGCGGGTGCCCTGCGGGTCGACCACGTCATGGGGCTGTTCCGCCTGTGGTGGGTGCCCGAGGGCCGGCCCCCGTCCGAGGGGACCTATGTCCGCTACGACGCCGGGGCCATGCTCGGTGTGCTGCTCCTGGAGGCCCACCGGGCCGGGGTGGCGGTGATCGGCGAGGACCTCGGCACGGTGGAACGCGGGGTCCGCGAGGAGCTGGCCGCGCGCGGCGTGCTCGGCACGTCGGTGCAGCGCTTCGAGTACCTGGGCGGCTCCGAGGGGCGGCACGGTCCGCTGCCGCCGCGGCAGTGGCGCAGGAACTGCCTGGCCACGCTGACCACCCATGACCTGCCGACGACCGCGGCCTGGCTGAGCGGCGAACACGTCGACCTGCGAGCCCGGCTGGGACTGCTGACCCGCCCGGAACCGGAGGAGAAGGCGGAGGCGGCGGCCCAACGGGACGGCTGGCTGGCGGAACTGCGCCGGCTGGACCTGCTGCCCGACGCCGACGGCGAGCTGGTCGCCCTGCACCGCTTCCTGACGCGCACGCCGTCGACGCTGCTCGGGGTCTGGCTGCCGGACGCCACCGGCGACCGCAGGCCCCAGAACCTCCCCGGCACCACCGGGGTGCACCCCAACTGGAGGCTGCCGGTGGCGGACCGGCACGGCCGGCCGGTCCCCCTGGAGGAAATGCCCGCCCATCCCCATGTACAGGCCGTCACCCGCGTGTTCACCGACGGCGGACCGCACGGAACGAAGACCGAGGAGAGAGATGTCAGGCCAGGCCCTTGCTCAGCTTGAGGGAGTCCGAGAGGACCCCGGAGGCTTCGACCTGCTGGCACCGGACGGCACGCACTACCGCGTGGACGTCACCGACGGAGTGTTCGACCCCCGCAACCCGCTCCTCGCCGACCGCGTGGAAGGGCGCCGGGTGGTGGCGTTCGTCGGCCCCACGGTGGACCGCATCCACGGCGACCGGCTGCGCGCCTATCTCGACGCGCGCCTGGAGCCGGGCAGTTGGAGCGTGCACACCGTCGACAGCGGTGAACGGAACAAGACACTCGCGTCGGTGGAGCGGGTGTGCGCCGTCGCCAAGGCGGCCGGCCTGGACCGGCACGGGGTGATGCTCGCCGTGGGCGGCGGGATCGTCGCGGACGTCGTGGGCTTCGCGGCCTCGATGTACGCCCGCGGCATCCGCTACATCAAGGTCAACACCACCCTGGTGGGGCAGGTGGACGTGGGCGTGGGGGTCAAGACCGGCGTCAACGCCCTGCACACGAAGAACATGTTCGGGGCCTACCACCCCGCGCACGGGTCGATCAACGATCCCGCCCTGCTGGCCACCCTGCCGGCCCGGGAGATCCGCTGCGGCCTCGCGGAGATCGTGAAGATGGCCGTGATCCTCGACTCCGACCTCTTCCGGACGCTGGAGGAGCACCCGGACGCCTTCCTGCGCTCCTCCGACGGCGCGCTGGAGACGTATGTGCTGCGCACCTCGATGCGGCTGATGATGGAGGAGCTCTGCCCCAACCTCCGCGAGCACGACCTCGCCCGGCTCGTCGACTTCGGGCACACCTTCAGCCCGGTGATCGAGACGGCCGGCGGCCACCGCCTGGAACACGGTGAGGCGGTCGCCGTGGACATGGCCCTGTCCGCCCATCTGGCCCGGCTGCTGGGGCTCGTCGACGCGGAGAGCTGCGCGCGCGTGGTGGACCTGCTGCGCCGCATCGGCCTTCCCGTGTTCGACCCCGCCACCTGCACCCCGGAGCTGATGACGCAGGCCCTGCACGCGTCCTGGCAGCGGCGGGGACGCGAGCTGCACCTCGTGGTGCCGACCGGCATCGGCAAGGCGGACTTCGTGGAGCGGCTGAAGGACGTGCCCGCCGACGTGCTGCGGGCCGCCCTGGACGCGCTGGCGCGCGACGGGGGCATGTCGTGACCGCCCGCGACGTGGTGAACCTCGACACGCTCCTGCGCGGCAAGGAGCACGACCACGGCGGACTGGGGACCATCCTCGCCCACCGTCTGTTCTCCCGCGCCGAGGGGAGCCCGGGAGCGGAGTTCGTCGACATCGCCGTGCTGCCGCCGGGGACGTCCATAGGGCGCCACCGGCACGCCCGGGACCGTGAGACGTACGTCGTGATCAGCGGCAGCGGCCTGATGTACCGGGACGGAACCGAGTTCCGCGTCGGCACCGGGGACGTCGTCGTCAACCGTCCGTACGGCGAGCACGGCCTCGTCAACGACTCGGCCGCCGATCTGTGGCTTCTGGTCTTCGAGGAGGAGCTCCGTGATCAGCCCGCAGTCTGACCGCCACGGCGGCGGAGAGGGATCCGGCGACGTCCTCACCGTACTCGACCTGGGGGGCACGACACTGCGGACCGGGAGCTACGACCCGGCCGCGGGGGCCGTCTCCCGGGTGCGCCGGGTGCCGGTCGAGGGCATGGCCCGTCACCCCCGGGACTCCGTGGCCGGCCTGCAGCGCCGCGTCGTGGACCAGATCGTCCGCGAGGCCGGCCGGCACACCGCGGGTACGCCACCGCGCGCGGTCGGCGTGGCCTTCGCCGGGCCGATCTCGGCCGGGGGCCTGGTGCTGGCCGCCCCCACGGTGTGGGGTCGGCGGGGTGAACCGCTGCCGCTCGGGCAGCTGCTGACGGAGCGGATCGGCGTGCCGGTCGTGGTCGTCAACGACCTGACCGCCGCCGCCTGGCGCTACGCGGCCACCGAGACCGAGCCGTTCTGTCTGATCACCGTCAGTTCCGGCATCGGCAACAAGGTGTTCCGGGGCGGCGAGGTGCTGCTCGACGCGGACGGGCACGGGGGTGAACTCGGCCACTGGGTGTGCGATCCCTCCCCCGGCGCGCCGCTGTGCGACTGCGGCGGGCGCGGCCACCTCGGTGCCGTCGCCTCCGGGCGCGGGGTGCTCGCCGCGGTCCGCCGTGCGGCGGCGGCCGACCCGGCCGGTTTCGCCCGTTCCGGGCTGGCCGCCCGCTGCGCCGGCCGCGCGTCCGGTATCGGCAACCCGGCGATCGCGGCCGCGGTCCGGGAGGGCGACGCGTTCACCACGCAGGTGCTGCGCGGCACCCTCACGTATCTCGCGCAGGCGATCGGGGCCGTCTTCACCTCCGTCGGTGTGTGCCGGTACATCGTGATGGGGGGTTTCGCCCTGGCGGTCGGCGAACGCTACCGGGAGCTGCTGGTGGGCGAGTTGGTGAGGCTGGGGCTCTTCGGCCTGGACGCGGACGCGGTCGGCGCCATGGTGTCGCTCGGCAGACCGGACGACGACCACGGTCTGATCGGCGTCGGCCGGCTGCTGGCCGACCGGATGTCCCGGCGGTCCCCGGCGGGCGCGCGATGACCGCCGGGGGCACCCTCGTCGTCGGCAGCGGTTTCGTCGGCACGGGTATCGCGCGGCGGCTGGCCGCGTCGGGAGAGCCCGTCGCCCTCGCCTCGCGCCGTCACCCGCGGCACCTACCGGACCTCCCGGGCGTCCGCTGGCACGCCCTGGACGCCACCGACCCCGTGGCGTGCGGCCGGCTGACGGCCAGGCTGAATCCGCGGCGCGTGGTCCTCGTGCACGGCCCCTCCGACGTCACCTGGTGCGAGGAGCACCCGGCCCTGGCCGTCTCGGCGCACACCGCCGCCGCCGCCAACTTCGCCGCGTCGGCCGGCGACGCGCGACTGCTGATGATCTCCACCGACAACGTCTTCGACGGGTCCCGCCCCGGGAACGCCGAGGACGCCCCGGTCTCCCCGGCCAACGCCTACGGCCACGCGAAGCTGCGGGCGGAGGAGACCGTGCTCGCGTCGGCCGCGGACGCGGTGGTGCTGCGGGTCAGCCTCGTCTACGGCCACGAACCGGCGGACGCGGGCAAGTGGCTCAACTTCTTCGCCGCGTGCGCACACCGGCTGCTGCGCGGCGAGCCGGTCACGGTGCCGCGGGACCAGTGGACGACCCCGGTGCTGGTGGACGACGTGGCGGAGGTCACGGCGGCCGTGCTGGGCGCCGGGGCGCCCGTGCCGCCGGTCCTCCACCTCGGCGGACCGGACCGAGTGAGCCGTGCCGCGTGGGCCTCGGTCGTCGCGGAGACGCTGGGGGCTCCGGCGCGCCTGGTGGTGCCGGTGCCACGGGCGGCCACCCGCTACGCCTCCCGTCCGGAGAACGCGTGTCTGACCGGCTCCCTGCTCGGCCGGCTGCCGGCGACCGGGGCGATCGCCGTGCGCGGCGTGCGGGAGGGTGCCCGGCACCTGGCCGCGGCGTTCGCGGCGGCACGCTGAGCACCCCGCCGGGCGCCGCGGCCGACCGCACGCCCGGACGCGCGCCGGGACACCCGGCCCACGCGCCGTGCCGCACACCGTGTGGCCGCGCGCGTCACCCCTCCCGGGCGGCGGACCCGCCCCGCCCGGCCCGTGAGACCGCCGCCGTCCGGCGGCGAGATGGTGGAGCAGACGTATGGCACACGCAGGATCGGTGAAGGGCTACGACGTCGTCGTACTCGGCGGAGGTGTGGCCGGGTGCGTGCTCGCGGCCCGGCTGAGCGAGGACCCGGGCCGGTCGGTCTGCCTGGTCGAGGCCGGCCGGGACTACGGACCGCGGGACGGCGGATGGCCGCGCACGTTGCTCGACGCCCGGAGTCTGCCGCGCGACCACGTGTGGGAGCGGCACGCGGCCGCGCACCGCATCCGGGCCCGGATCATCGGCGGCTCCTCGTGCGTCAACGGATGCTGGAACACCTGGGGCGCCCACGCGGATCACGCGGACTGGGTACGGGCGGGAGGCGGGCGATGGTCGGCGCGGGCCATGGAGCCGTTCCGCCTGGCCGCGGTGGAGCGGATGGGGCTGCGGCCGGTCCCGGAGAGCGAGTTCTCCGTCTGGAGCAGCGCAGCGCTGGAGGCGGCCGGTGAACTCGGCTACCCGCGGGTCGACATGGGCACCTCGGGCACCCCCGGCTACGGCACCCCGCTCATCAACTCCTTCGACGGGCTGCGCTGGAACGCGGCGTTCGCCTACCTCGACCCGGCGCGGGAGCGCCCCGGTCTGACGGTCCTCGACGCGGCCCTCGTCGACCGGATGCACATCGTGCGCGGCCGGGTGCGGGGCGTCGACATCGTCCGCGGCGGCGAACGGACCACCCTGGCCGCCGACGACTACATCGTCGCGTGCGGGACGTACGGCTCGCCGGCCGTGCTCCTGCGCAGTGGCCTCGGGCCGGCGGACCACCTGCGGGAGCACGGCATCCGGCCCGAGGCCGAGCTGCTCGGTGTCGGAGCCAACCTGTCGGACCAACCGGGTGTGTTCGTGCCGCTGGCACCCACCGGAGCACTCGAGGCCGCGCTGGCCGGCAAGGAGGCGGCGGGCGACCTCTACGTCAGCCGCATGCTGGTCAGGGCCGCCAGCGACCGGTGCCCGCCCGGGTCCTGGGACCTGCACCTCCTCCCCGTGGCGGGCCCGCCGCTCTTCGGCAGCCTGCCGCCGGGCCGGTACGAGGCGGGTATCTCCTCCTTCCTCATGAAGCCGGCCTCCCGGGGCCGGGTCGCCCTGCGCTCGGCCGACCCCACCGAGGCCCTCGACATCCGCCCCGGGTTCTTCTCCGACCCGGAGGGCCACGACCTCGCCGTGGTCCGGCGGGGGCTGGACCTGGTCGGGGAGCTGGCGGCGACCGCCGCGCTCGGCAAGCTGGTCCGGCCGCCCGGCGGAGTTCCCGCCACTTTCACGGACGAGGAGATCAGGGCCCGCACGGGCACCTACTGGCATCCGGTGGGGACCTGCGCCATGGGACCCGCGGACGATCCGTACGCCGTGGTCGACGGCACGGGCCGGGTGCACGGGGTGTCCAACCTGCGGGTCGCCGACGCGTCCGTGCTGCCCACGGTGCCGGCGGCCAACACCCAGCTGCCGGTCCTCGCCGTGGCCGAGCTCCTGGCCGACGCCATGCGGACCGAGGCGGCCCGGAGCTGAGACGAGACGCGGGGGCGCGGCCGCACGAGGCGCAGTCGACGCCCGGCCGAGTCGGCACCGCACCGACGGATCTCGGCCGGGCGGATCGGGAGGCAGCGGCGGATCGGGGGCCGTTGGACCAGGGGCCGCACGGACCAGGGGCCGCACGGACCAGGGGCCGACCGCACGACGGTGGACAACAGGCGACAAGCAACGGGCAACAGGCGACAGGCGACAGGCGACAGGCCCATGGGACCGGGGTGTCCCGGCCCGGGCGGGGCGCGCGGAGTGGGCGGTCGACGGCACGCTGCCGGCGGCGGGCAGTCCGGTGAGCCTTGCGGTGTTCGCCGAGCAGCGGTGCGGCAACGGGGCCGGCGGCTACCCGCCGGTCAGCCATCCTCTGCGGTGGGGCCCGTCGGCAAACCCGGCCGCGTACGGCGGCGTCCGGCGCGCGCCCTCCGGGCCGACGGCGGTTCGGTGCGCGGGCCCTGGGGTGAACCGCCGACGGGCGGTTCCGGAACGGCGAGAGACCGGCCTTCCGCCCGGAGCAGAACACCGGCCCGACCGGGCTCGGCGGTCACTACAGTCACGGCTCATGACGACGGTGACAACGCACACGATCGAATACGCGGCCGACGGCCTGACGATGATCGGGCACCTCGCGGTCCCGGCCGGTGTCGGGCGTCGGCCCGCGGTCCTGGTCGGGCCCGAGGGGGTGGGGCTCAGCGACGTCGAGCGCCGCCGGGCCGATGCGCTCGCGGAGCTGGGTTACGTGGCGCTGGCCTTCGACCTCCACGGCGGGCGCTATATGGACGACCCGGAGGAGATGCTGGCCCGTTGCGTACCGCTGCTCGCGGACCCCGACCGCATGCGAGGCATCGGCCACGCGGCGCTCGACGTGCTCCGCGCCGAGCCGCGGACCGACCCGGACCGGATCGCCGCCGTCGGCTACGGCACCGGCGGCGCCATCGCGCTGGAACTCGGGCGCGACGGCGTCGAACTGCGTGCGATCGCGACAGTCAACGGACTGACCACGGGCCGACCGGGCGAGGCAGCGCGCATTCGCTGCCCGGTGTGGGCCGGGGTCGGGTCGGAGGACCCGATCATGCCGCCCGCGCAGCGGGACGCGTTCACCACCGAGATGCAGGCCGCGGGCGTCGACTGGCGGCTCGTGGTCTACGGCGGCGCCCTGCACGCCTTCCATCACCCACCGGTCGACCACATCGTGCTTCCCGGCGTCGGCTACCACCCTCGGCACGCACGGCGAGCTTGGCGGGACGTCGTCGACCTGCTCGCCGAGTGCCTGCCCGTCACGGGGTGACCCGGGCAGACCGGGTTCTGATCACCCGCTCCGACAGCCCGCGGCTCCGGGGCACCGCTCTGGGCAGCGTCATTCGGGCTCCCGCGGCCGGCAGTGGGCTCGGCGGACCTCGCGGCCGGGCGCTCGCTGCCGGTCTTCGGCGGAGCGACGACCGGCGGCGCGATGGCCCCGTCACCGGGCCTCCGATACCGGCGGATGCTCAGGGGGCGAGTTCGCACGGTGCGCTGACGGTGCGCTGTTCGCATGGGCCGGCGGCGGGTGTCGTGGCGCGTGCTCCAGCGGAAGTCTTCCGGGCGGCGGACGCGAGCGCCGTCGAAGCGGCGGGCACCGCGCGGTGTCCCGCGTCCGAGGGCGGCGTTGAAGGACTCGACGAGTGCGTTGTCCGTGCTCGTGCCGACCGCCGGCGCGGAGGTGGCGGACGGTTCCGGGCACGGTGGTCATGTGCCGCCCGCGCGGACCCTGCCGATGCCCTCGAAGGTGCGGCTCGGATCAGACGGGTGCAGCGCGACACCGTCCGCCCGGGACTCGGGCGAGCGGGCTTTCCTCACCACAGGAGTGGCCGCCCGCCCGGCCCCTGCCGGGGCCGGCCCCAGAAGTGTCCACCACTCGGGAACGGGTCCCGCCTCTGCCACACGGGTGGTCGACCACCTGCTCGGTCTCGTCCCTCCCGGCGGTACGCCCGGCCCGACGGCCTCCTTGCGGCCGTTCCTGAGGGCACCGGGCGTCAACCGCGCACCGCCGGGCTCGCGATGCCGGCCATCTGGTGCAGTGTGCGGGACAGCAGGCGGCGCTCGCTGAGGGCTTTTCCGGTGTGAAGAAGGTACGCGGCGGGGCCTGCGGCGGCCAGGGCCGTACTGCGCGCCTGGCGGGAGGTGTGGCCGATGGCAAGCAGCCCGAATCCGGCGGCGACGGCACCGGCCACGAGCGTCTGGCCGGCGAGCCAGGCGCCGCCCGTCAGCGTGACGCCGGCGGGGAGCTGAGTCCTGACGTTGACAGCGGCCGTCGCGGTGTCGAGTTTCATCCCTGCCAGGCACTGGCGCAACTCGTTCAGGGGGAGGGCGAAACGGTTGTTGACCTCGTTCCGAAGATGGGCGTCGAGGGTGCGGCCATCAGGAATGTCCGCCAGGGACGCCAGCTCGGCGGCGGCCTGGCCCACCGCCCGGCGGAAGGCGAGGAACTCCCGGCCGTGGTGCCGGCGCAGCCGTACGATCTGCTCGGCGGACACCCGGTCGATGTCCGCGGGCACCACCAGCCCGAGGGCGAGGATCCCGATGCGCTCGGCCAGTGACGGCCCGGCCTGCGCATCCGTCGGCGCGGGCGTACGTAGCAGATACCCGGCCAGCAGATCGGCCGACCAGCCGTTGGCGAGGGCGAACGCATGCGGCTGGTCGGTGGTGAGCTCCAGGTGGTTCACCGAGCCGAACTCCTCCGCGAGGCAGCTCATGTAGAGGGAGACGAAGCGCTCGCGAAGGACCAGCCAGCGCGCGTCCACCTCGTGGGACAGGGTCAGCCGCCCCCGGACCGCCAGCCCCGCCTCCACCAGGGCCCGCGTCAGGTCCGGGCGAACCTGGCTCTCGTGGAGCGCGGCCAGGCGCGGCCTGTGGGGCGCCGTGGCCGAGGTGCCTGACGCGGTACGGTCGAAGGCGGCCATGTCGCGCTGCTGTACGCGCAGTGCGGCCCGCAGGGCTCCCTCGTTGCCCGCGAGCAGTTCGAGGAAGCGGGGTGCGATGGCGTCCACCGCGGCCGCGGGGCTGGCGTTCTCGATGAAGCCGGCCTGGTCGGCCAGGACGCGCACGGTGCGCGAGTCGCGGATCGCGTAGTCCTCCGGGACGATGCGCACGATGGCGGGCCAGTACAGCGCGGACATCTTCAGCCAGCGCTCATCGCGGACGTGGAAGTACGGGTAGTAGAGGCCGAGGTCGGATACGGGGTCTGGCATGGTGAGGGCCAATCGTCGTCCGCTGGTCTGCGATCTGCCGGCGGCCGGGGCTATGCGGCCGCCGCGAGCCGGTCGAACTCGGCCCTGTCCCTGTCGAGCTGTGCGCGGTAGACGTCGGCGTCCGCGTCGAGTCCGCGGGTGCGCGCGTAGTCCAGGCAGAGCCCCGCGCGGTGCATGGTGACGACCGTGCGGAAGAGGGCCCTGGACCGGCGGTCCTCCCCCTCGTCCGAGGCGATCGTGGTGACGTGGTCGCGGTTGCTGTTGAGCATGACGGCCTCGATGATGTGCATCGGCCCGCTGCCCGGGCCCGCGGTGCCGCCCGGTGTCATGCCGAGGATCTGGAAGAAGGGGCCGCGCAGCAGCACCTCCTTCTCGTACGCGTACGCCGACAGCCCGTCGACGGGGACGGCGCACATCGACGTGACCATGCTCGCCGGGAACGCGGAGCGGTAGGCGCCCAGGAGGTCCGGCGGCAGTCCCGCGACGTCGATGCTCCAGAGCAGCGGGATGCGGTCGGGGAAGCGCCTGGCGGTCTCCCGTGCGAAGGCCGTCGCCTTCTCCCGGCTGCGGCTCGCCGACATCATGGCCAGGGGCACGGAGAGGTAGCGCTGCTCGACCGGGCCTGCGGCGGCCCGGGTGAATGCCTCCACCTCCTCGGCGGTGACCGCCATGCCCCGGTAGACGGTTCCCTGGAAGTCGTCGGCCGCGCGGTGCGTGTGGCGGTAGTTGAACAGGTCGATGCTCAGCAGCTCCACGAGGAAGGCGGCGCTGCGCAGGGCGACGGGGTCACCCGTCAGCGACACGGTGCGGAAGGCCCTGTTGATGGTGCTGAAGATGCGCTGGTATCCGGCGTCGGACGTGTAGAGGCGGACCGCGCTGTAGTCCTCCGGCCGCGTGCCGCCGTCCGGCCGGCGGTCGGCCCAGTCCTTGGTGCTGGCGAAGAGTTCCGCCAGCTGGCTGTCCAGTACGGGATCGGCCGCTCCCGGGGAAACCGGACTCACCCGCTCCATATAGGAGCGCAGTTCCGCCATGAAGTCCGGGTAGCGGTCCCAGTGGATGCGGATGTCGTTGATCGCTCGCCGCACCTCGGACATCCGGCTCTGCACGTGCGTCCCGGAAAAGAACGGGCGCTGGTCCGCCAGTATTCCGCTGGTACACAACGGCTGGATCTCCGACCAACCGGAAAACCTGCTGAGGCTGCGCTCCGCTGCCACGGTCCTCCCCTCCCGGCCATGCGCTGACCACCGTGCCACTTCGGCTTCCCCATGCTAGAGGCCGGGCCCGGCGGGAGTGTCGTGAATCGGGCTCTGCCGGAGTTTTTCGCAGCCGCCGATCGCTTGCCGGGGACCGGCTGGGCGGGATGAGGCGGAGGAGGTGGCCGAGGAGGCGCAAGCCGGCCCCCGGGCCGTTTATCTGACGCTTGCTCAGTTCGGCTTCGACCGTTGACGCCTTGAGCCCCTCCGCCGCGGAACGGAACGGTGAGCCCGTTGACGGGCACGTGATCGCGCACACCCGGGACACCGGATCCGGGGGATCCGAGGACGGGCACCTCGCGGTCGCGGGGGTGTCGAGGGACCGTCCCGGCGGGAGACCGCCGAGGGCTGAGCGGTGAGGGTGCGGCCGTCGCGGCCGAGGCGGCCCTCGACACGACGTCGACCCCTCCGGGGCAAGGCGCACACCACGACTCCACGGTTGCGGGTCGGGTCCCCGGTGCCCGGCAACCGCAACGACCGCGGGGGCGCTGCCCGGGAGAGGGGCGCCGCCGGCAAGACGAAGGCATGCGGTCAGGACGCGCCGGGAATTGGCCAAAGATGGCGAGAATGCAGTCATCGCCACGGTCTGCCTTCGGTGCTGGTCCGGCGGAGAGTGGGCGCTTTTCCGCGCAGGGAGGCCGCCGTGGCGATCAGATCCCAGACGGCGCGCCCGGGGGCCGAATCCCTTGCGTTCATGGGGTGGTCGTCCTGCAGCATGGCTCGTGGCCGGTACCTGACGACGCCCTGCTCATTTTCGCCGACTGGTTTTCCGGTCGGTTTCCGGGCGATTTACCGACGGCGACGGTGCGGCAAAGGGACGCTATGGGTGGTCTTGCCCCCCGAGCGGTCTTGTGATCGGATATGAAATGGCTTGATCAAAGTTGTCGATGAGGGAGAAGATGCACGCCTCTTCGCGGTCGGTAATGGAGAGAAGCAAGATAGATTCCGCCCCGGTTCACCCGAGGCACCCCATTTCCCCAGCAGAGGTGCGCGGCCGGGAAAAGCAACTGGCCCGGACCGGCGCACAGTTGCGCCGGGTGGCGCGCGGCGGGCGCAGCGCGGTCCTCCTGGTGGAGGCGGCACCCGGTGCGGGGAAGACCCGCTTCCTGGCGGAAGCCGCCAAGCTCGCCGACGCCGACGGCTTCGCGGTCGTGGACGGTACCCCGGCCGGCTCCGACGCCGCGATCGAGGCGGCGCGGACACGGCTTCGCCATGCCGACGGCATCCGCACCGCCGTCGTTCTCGACGATCTGCACCTGGCGAGCCGGCCCGCCCTGACGGCACTGCGCGACCTCGTGGTTGCCCTCAGGGGGCTCCCGATCCTCTGGATGATCGCCTTCAGCACGGACCGGGGCGACCCGCTGCACGAGCCGCTGAAGGACTGTCTCGGTTCGCTCCGTGCCGGGCTTCCGGTGGAAGACGTGGGGGAGCTGGGGCCCATCGAGGGCGAGGCGCTCGTGCGTCTGGTCGCCGACTGCACCGGGGCCGCCCCCGACCCGGCTCTCCTCGCCCTGGCGGAGAGCGTCAACGACACGCCCCGTGCCGTGATCGACCTCATGCGCGGGCTCGCGGAAGACGACCTGTGCGTGGTCGACGGCACCTCCCGGCTGCAGCTCGGCCCACCCGGCGCCGCCCTGCTGGGAGGCGGTTCGCCCGCGCCCGTGCCGAAACGCTTCTCCGTGCTCATCCAGCAAGATCTCAGGTCACTCTCCGAGCCCACCCTGAAGGCGCTCAGGCTGGCCGCGGTGCTCGGATCGCCGTTCGCACCGGAGGACCTGTCGGCCCTGCTCGGCGAAGCACCCGCCGGCCTGCTCACGGCGGTGGACGAAGCGGTCGACCGGGGCCTGCTGGTCTGTGGTGAACACGACCTCGCCTTCAGGACCGAGCCGATCTGGCGTGTCCTGCTCGACTCCGTACCGCCGCCGGTGTGCGCCCTGTTGCGCCGGCAGGCGGCGAAGATGCTGCTGCCGCGTCCCGACGGCGTCGAACGCGCCGCCCTTCAACTGGTCCATGTCGCCCAGCCCGGGAACGCGGAGGAGATCCGCGTCATCTCCGACGGCGCGCGGAAGCTGCTCGCCGCCGATCCCTCCACGGCGGCGTCCCTGGCGACCCGCTGCATGGAACTGCTGGCCCCCGGTCAGGCCGAACGCCTGCGCCTGGCGCGCACGGCGGTCGAGGCGTTCACCAAGGCGGGCCACCTGGAGCGGGCGATCGCCCTGGCCAGGGCCGCGATCGACGACGCGGCGCCGCTGGCTCCCCCGTTACCCGCGGAGTTCGCAGAGGACGTGGCCGCGCTGAAGGCGGCGATGTCGACCGCGTTGCTGCTGCTCGGAAACGTGCAGTCGGCGCGTCGGGCCGCGGGCGACGCGCTGGCGGCGCGACGGGCCGGGAGCCAGCACCGGGAAGCCGTGATCGCCCACCTCGCCGCCTCCTATCTGACCGGCGACGGTACCGCGATGGACCGTGCGCAGCAGATCCTCGACGCTCCCGACCGCCACACACGGGCCGTGGTGGTCGGTGCGATGACCTTCCGCGCCTTCGGCCAGTGGCGCGACGGCGAGGTGGGGCAGGCGGTGAGCACCCTGCGCGAGGCGGTCGCGCTCGACCTCACGAGCGAGGAGGAGCAGATGCTCGATCCCCGCTGGTTCCTGGCCTTCGCCCTCACCAGGACCGACGAGTACGAGCAGGCGGCGGCCGTCGTCCGCGGTTCCGCCGACACGAGCGCCCCGGTGACCGGGGCGCTGACCACCGCCGTCCCGGCCGTTCTCCGCGCCCAACTGCATCTCGCCCAGGGCCGACTGGACGAGGCCGAGGCGGAGGCCCGGGCCGGTGTGGGCACCGACGGCCGCCGCATCCCGATGCTCGCACCGCAGGCATGGCTGGTCCTGGCCTCCGTCGCTCTGCGCCGGGGGGCGCTCACCCAGGCCGAGGAACACGTCGGGGCCCTGAAGAAGCACTTCCCCCAGCACGTCTCCAGCCCCTGGTGGGCGGCGCGCCTCCTGATGAACGCCCGGCTGGCCGAGGCCCAGGCCGGCCCCCTTGCGGCGGCGGAGGTGCTCGCGGAACTCGGGGCCCAGGCAGGTGCGCTACGCGAAGCCGTCATGGAGGACCCGGCCGCCGCGGCCTGGTGTGTGCGCTCCATGCTCGCCGCTGACCGGCCGGATCTCGTCGAGATGGTGATCGGCACGACGCAGGACGTCCTTGTCCGCAACCCTCGCCTCCCCTCGGTGCTCGCCACCGCCCTGCACGCCCGGGCGCTCGCCGAGGGCGACCCCGAGGCCCTGGCCCGTGCCGGGCGGCTGCACCGCAACCCGTGGGCGCAGGCGGCGGCGGCCGAGGACCACGCCGCTCTCCTGCTCGACCGCGGGGACCACGGGAACGCGATCAGCGAGTTGGACCGGGCCATGAGCGCCTACGGTGCACTCGGCGGCGAGCGGGACGCCGCCCGGGTTCGTGCCCGCCTGCGCGGGCTCGGGGTGAGACGCCGGCACTGGCAGCACGCCAAGCGGCCGCTCTCCGGCTGGGAGAGCCTCACCAGGACCGAGCGGAAGGTGGCGGAACTGGTGGCCGGCGGCCTCACCAACCAGCAGGCCGCCCGCCACCTGTTCATCTCCCCGCACACGGTGGGATTCCATCTGCGGCAGATCTACCGAAAGCTGGGGATCCGGTCCCGCACGGCACTGATCCGGCTCAGGGCGTAGCGCTTCGCCCCCAGGGCCGCGACAGCCGTCCGGCAGGCAGCTTCGTGTCGCCGGGCGGCGGCGCCCCCTGGTGGCGGGGCGGCATCGGCTCCTTCGTGTGCGCTCCCTCCCTCCCCTTCCGCCCCCGCTCGCGCCCGCGCCCGCGCCAAGACCGCCACGGCCAACACGGGTCTTGGCGGTCTTGGCGCCCCCGCGCCCGCGCCCGCGCCGAGGGGACCCCCGCTGCGGAGCAGCCGGTCGGCACGGCCCCGTTTCGCCGTCGGGCCCTCGCACCTCAGGGGGTCCCGCGCCTCTTCAGCGGCTCCCACCACTCGCGGTGGGTCGTGTACCACTCGACGGTCTCGGCCAGACCCTTGTCGAAGGGGGTGGACGGGGCGTACCCGAGTGCCCGCAACTTGGCGTCGGCCAAGGAGTAGCGGCGGTCGTGGGCCTTGCGGTCCGGGACCCGCTCGACGAGTCGCGGGTCGGCGCCCAGTGCGTCGAGCAGCCGGGCGGTGAGTTCCAGATTGGTCAGCTCGGCGGTGCCGGCGACGTGGTAGACCTCTCCGGGTTCCCCTCGGTCGGCGACCAGCCGGACGGCTCGGCAGTGGTCGGCCACATGGATCCAGTCGCGCACGTTGGTGCCGTCGCCGTAGAGCGGGACGGTCAGGCCGTCGAGGAGGTTGGTGACGAAGAGCGGGACGACCTTCTCCGGGTACTGGTACGGCCCGTAGTTGTTGCCGCAGCGGGTGATGCTGACCGGCAGCCCGTGGGTGCGGGCGTAGGCGAGTGCGATCAGATCACCGCCGGCCTTGGATGCGGCGTAGGGGGAGTTGGGGCTGAGCGGGGCGGTTTCGTCCCAGGACCCGCTGTCGATGCTGCCGTACACCTCGTCGGTGGAGACGTGGACGATTCTCGGGACGCCCGCGTCGAGGCAGGCCTGCATGAGGGCCTGCACGCCGAGGACGTTGGTGCGGACGAACTCCTCCGCGCCGGCGATCGACCGGTCAACGTGCGACTCGGCGGCGAAGTTGACGACGGCGTCGTGGCCGGGAACCACCTCGGCCATGAGCGCCGCGTCGCAGATGTCGCCGTGTACGAACGTGAGGCGGTCCTCCACGGCCGCCAGGCCGGCCGGGTTCCCGGCGTAGGTCAGCTTGTCGACGACGGTCAGCTCGTCCTCGCCGGCGAAGGACCGTACGAAGTGGGAGCCGATGAAACCGGCGCCGCCGGTCACGAGGATTCTCATGACGCCACCTGCACCTTGCTGTGGTCGCCGAGGACGAGGCGGTGGGACCGCAGGGCCCGGGGTGACGACGTCACCTCGACCTCGCGTCCGATCAGCGAGCGCTCCACGCGCCGCACCCCGGCGATGGACGCCCCGCGCAGCACGATGGAGTACTCGACCTCGCTGTCGACGACCGAGCATCCGCTGTCGATGGAGGTGAACGGGCCGATGTAGGAGTTGTGGATGCGTGCACCCGCCGCGACGACCGCGGGACCGACGATCCGCGATCCCGTGACGGTCGCGCCCTTCTCGATCACCACCCGGCCGACCAGCTCGCTGGACTCGACCTCGCCCGAGCAGTCCGTCTCGACGCCGTCCAGGACCAGGCGGTTGACCTCCAGCATGTCGGCGACGTTGCCGGTGTCCTTCCAGTAGCCGGAGACCGGCGCCGACTCCACGCGGCAGCCCGAGTCGATCAGCTCCTGGATCGCGTCCGTGATCTCCAGCTCCCCGCGCCACGAGGGTTCGAGCCGGTCCACCGCGTCGTGCACCCGGGCGGTGAACATGTAGACGCCGACCAGCGCGAGGTCGCTCTTCGGATGCTCCGGCTTCTCCTCCAGGCCGGTGACCCGGCCGCCGTCGTCGAGTTCCACCACGCCGAACGCACGCGGGTCCGACACCCGGGTCAGCAGGATCTGGGCGTCCGGGCGGTTCGCCCGGAAGCGGTCCACGAGCGTGCCGATGCCTCCGACGATGAAGTTGTCGCCCAGGTACATCACGAAGTCGTCGTCGCCGAGGTAGTCCCGGGCGACCCGCACGGCGTGGGCGAGCCCCAGCGGTGCCTCCTGCGGGAGGTAGGTGACGTCCAGACCGAAGCGCGATCCGTCGCCGACCGCGGCCTCGATCTCGGCTGCCGTGTCGCCGACGACGATGCCGACCTCGCGGACGCCCGCCGAGGCGATCGATTCGAGGCCGTAGAAGAGGACCGGCTTGTTGGCGACGGGCACGAGCTGTTTCGCCGACGTATGGGTGATCGGCCGCAGCCGGGAACCGGAGCCGCCGGCGAGCACGAGCGCCTTCATCGGCGCCCCGCCGGTAGGTCGGCCGCAAGGGCAGGAGTCATCGTCTCCCCAACTCGTCTGGAAGGGCTGGATGCCCGGGCCGCCCGGGTGAGCGCCCGGTGGCCGGGTCCTCGGGGCGGTCGGCACGGGGCCGGGCGCCCCGTACGGCGTCCCCCGCCTCCCGGTGCCGGGAGGCGGGAAGGACGCCGGTGGGCACGTCGTCAGTTCAGTACGGCGGGCAGGGTGCTCAGCCGCCGGATCATCCACTCCGACTCCCACACGACGGCGTCCTCACCGGTGAGGCGCGCCTTCGGGAAGCGGCGCAGGAACTCCCGTACGGCGATCTGTGCCTCCAGGCGGACCAGCGAGGCGCCGATGCAGTAGTGCATGCCCAGGCCGAAGCTGAGGTGGCCGTGCCCGGCGCGGGCCGCCTCGAAGCTGTCGGCGCCCTCGTCCGGCCCGCGGTTCGCCGCCGCGATGCTGACCTGCACCGGGGCACCCTTGGGGATCAGATAGCCGCCGAGGTCGATGTCCTCGGTGGGGAAGCGCCAGGTGGGATGCGGGAACGGCGGATGGACCCGGAGGGCCTCCTCGATCCAGCCCCTGATGTCCTCCTCGGACTGCGGCCGCTCCTCCGGGGGCCGGCGCAGCGCCTCGTACAGCGAGGCGGAGATCAGGCTCCCGGTCGTCTCGTAGCCGGTGATGATCATGCCCACGGTCCAGACGACGACCTCGCCCTCGGTGACGGCGTCCGGCCCGTCCGCCGCGGCCAGGAAGCCCGTGATCACACCCTCCCGCAGCGGGGCGGGGTCCTTCACCCAGCCCTCGACCGCCCCGAACAGCGCGCCGACCGCCTCGCGGCGTGCGGGGTAGTCGGAGGAGTAGAGCATGACGTCGGTGATGCTCCGCAGCCGCCGCTCGGCTTCCAGGGGCAGGCCGAGCATCTCGGAGATGAAGGCCAGCGGGACCCGGTGGGTGTAGTCGGTGACCACGTCGACCCCGGCGGACCCGGCGGATCGCGACTGCTCCAGCTCGGTGAGGAATCCACCGACCTTGACGCCGACCCGTTCGCCCCACTTCTCGGTGTTGCGCGGGCTCAGCACCGGCTGGTGCACCCGCCGGATCCGGGCATGGTCCGCGCCGTCGCTCATGATCATGGCGCGGGCGTACTCCGGGGGCGGCTGCGATCCCACCATCAGACCGGGCCGGCGCATGAAGTCGGGGACCAGGGTGATGTCCTTGGCCATCCTGGGATGGGCGAGCGCGGTCCGCACCAGCTCGGGGTCGCAGACGACCCAGGCGTGCTCGCCGAGGTAGGGGATGCGGACGACCGGCGCCACGCGCGCTGCGGCCAGCAGTTCCGGCATGCAGTCGAAGGGACCCGGGTCCACGGGCATGCTGGTCTCGGGGGCTTCCTTGAGGTCGGTCCTCGTGGTGTTCACCGTGTGATACCTCCGCCGGTGGGGATCTGGCCCTGGGAATCGGCCATGGACTCGATGAGATCGGCGGCCCGTCGCGGGGCGTCGCAGCCCTGGTGCTCCCGGGCCAGTGCGCGTGCCCTCCGCCGGTGGCCGCCGTCGTGGAGCACGGTGGCCACCGCGTCCCGCAGGCCGGCCCTCGACACGGGCCGTTCGAGGACGACGCCGGCGCCGGCCCACTTGACGCGCGCGGCCACGTCGGGCTTCTCCTCCGAGCCCGGTACGACGACCAGGGGCACCCCCTGGGCGAGGGCCGCGTTGACACCGTTGTAGCCGCCGTTGGTCACCATCACGTCCACGTGCGGCAGCAGATGGTGGTAGGGGATGAACCGCTCCAGGCGTACGTTGTCCGGAAGCGGCCGGAGCCGGTCGACGTCCAGGTCCGTCCCGGTGGTGACCACGAAGAGGACGTCCTGGTCGGCCAGGGCCCGTACGGCCGGGACGAGCATCCCCTCGACGTCGTTGGCGGTGGTGCCCTGGGTGATCAGTACCACCGGCCGGCCGCCGTGCAGGTCCTCCCACCAGGCGGGCGGGTCGAAGTCCTCCGGGGGCAGCCCGAGGAGGGGGCCCACGAAATGGGTGCCCGGGAGCAGATCGCCGCGGGGGAACTCGAAGGACGGTACGGTGCCCAGCAGATAGAGCGCGGGCGGACGGGCGATGTTCTCCATGGCGGGGGTGTTCAGCCTCGGCAGGTCCACGGAGGCCCGGACCCGGTCGGCCTCCCGGCGCAGGTCCCGCATCACCACCTGGTCCGAGACGAAGCGGAGCAGTGCGTTGCGTGCCCGGCCGAGCCGCGACGAGCTCGGCCCCAGCCCCCGGCCGAGCGGGGCGGTGTCCCTGCTGCCCAGGATGTAGACCGAATTGGCCAGCCACGCGAGCGGGATGCCGGTGCGCTCGCTCGCGAAGCAGGCGCCGTAGCACATGTCGTCGGCGAGTACGCAGTCCGCCGGGAACCGTCGGAGGACCGCCAGGAGGTCGCCCATCTGGCGCGGTGCGGTCCGGTAGAAGATGTCGCGGACTCCGGTCTTGAAGTTCGCGAGTCCGGACAGCCCCGCGTGGTCGGGGTAGGCCTCCTCGCGGCTGCTGCCGCCGAAGTCGACCTCGGGGTGCATGGGTTCGAAGTGCGCCCCGGTCTGTTCCACCTGCCGCCGGAAGGCCCGGCCGGTGTACCACCGCACCTCGTGGCCGCGCCGGGTCAGTTCGCATGCGACCTCGAGCATGCTCACGACGTGTCCCTGTGCCGGTGTGGTAGCGATCAGCACGCGCGTCAACATCGCCTCCTCAGGCGTCTCGCGGATTGCGTCGGTGGCCCTGGTCCCCGCGGGACGGGGGCCGACCGCCCACGCACGCCAGCATCACCCTGCCGGGGGGCTGGATCGCGGCGGCGGGAAAACCCCGCGCACTCGCGCAGGATGGCGCCGCCACGCCGCCCCGTTCACGCCGGCGGACGGCTCGCCGAACCACTCGCGCCCGGGTCCGCCGGGGGATACGGACGCGGTTGCGTCACCCGAAGAATGGCCGATGCGCAATCCCCGGCATCGCCCCTTCGGGACACGGAGAGGCGCCGCGTTCATCCCACCCAGCCCGGCCTCGGACTTCGCGTACTGGAGGAAACCTGTGACGGCACCCTTGCAGGACAGTGACGGGCCGGACGGCGCCATCGGTGGACCGAAGAAGGTGACCGTCATCGGCGCCGGCATCGCCGGTCTGGTGACCGCCTATGAACTGGAACGCCTCGGACACGACGTCCAGATCATCGAGGGAAGCCGGGAGGTGGGCGGCCGTATTCACACCCACCGCTTCGCCGGGGCCGGCGAGGCCGGGCCGTTCGCCGAGCTCGGCGCGATGCGCATACCCGCCGGGCACCGGCTGACCATGCACTACATCGCCGAACTCGGCCTGCAGAACCAGGTCCGCGAGTTCCGGACGCTGTTCTCCGACGACGCCGCCTACCTGCCCGGTCCCACCGGATACCTTCGGGTGCGCGAGGCGCACGACACCCTCGTCGACGATTTCGCCGCCGGGCTGCCGAGCGCGCACTACCGGCAGGACACCCTGCTGTTCGGGGCCTGGCTGGACGCCAGCATCAGGGCCATCGCACCCCGCCAGTTCTACGACGGGCTGCACAACGACATCGGCGTGGAACTGCTCGACCTCGTCGACCACATCGACCTGACGCCGTACCGGTGCGGTACCGCGCACAACAGGATCGACCTGCACGCCTTCTTCGCCGACCACCCGCGAATACGGTCGTCCTGCCCGCTCCGGCTGGAGCGCTTCCTCGACGACGTGCTCGACGAGACCAGCTCCAGCATCGTGCGGCTGCGGGACGGCATGGACGCGCTGCCCCGGCGGCTCGCCGCGCGGATCCGCGGCAGGATCTCGCTGGGCCGGGAGGTCGTGGGCATCGACGTGCGCGACGACGCGGTGGACCTGCGGATCCGCCAGGGCGCCACGACGGTCACCAGGACCTGTGACTACGTGGTGTGCACCATTCCGTTCACCGTGCTCAGGAGGATGCGGCTGACCGGCTTCGACCAGGACAAGCTGGATATCGTCCACCAGACGAAGTACTGGCCGGCGACGAAGATCGCCTTCCACTGCCGCGAGGCCTTCTGGGAGAAGGACGGCATCAGCGGGGGCGCCTCCTTCACCGGCGGCCACGTCCGGCAGACGTACTACCCGCCCGCCGACGGCGACCCCGCGCTCGGCGCGGTGCTGCTCGCCAGTTACTCCATCGGCCCGGACGCCGACGCCCTCGCCCGGCTCGGCGAGGCCGAGCGGAACGCCCTCGTCACCAGGGAACTCAGCGTGATGCACCCGGAGTTGCGCAGGCCGGGCATGGTCCTGGGGGTGGCGGGCCGGGCCTGGGGCGCACGCCGATGGTCCTGGGGAGCGGCCACGGTCCGATGGGGCCAGGAGGCCGCCCTCCGCGAGGCCGAGCGCCGCGAGGCCGCCCGGCCGCAGCGGGGCCTCTTCTTCGCCGGCGAGCACTGCTCGTCGAAGCCCGCGTGGATCGAGGGCGCCATCGAGTCGGCGATCGACGCCGCGCACGAGATCGAGTGGTACGAGCCCCGTGCCAGGGGCGTGTTCGCCGCCGCCCGACCGAGCCGCTCGGAGCGGTCGGCGTGAGCGTCTTCGACCTGCCCCGGCTGCACTTTGCCGGAACCGCCACCACCCATGCCCCCACCGGCGCCCGAAGCGGCCTCGTCGACCTGGCCACGAACACGGCGCTCACCGCCGACGGGCAGCCCTTCCCGCCCCACCGTCCGCCGGGCGAGTACCACGACCACCTCGACCTGATCGGGCCGCGGTACGACAGCACCGGCCGGCCGGCGGACGACGGCCCCTTCAGTGCGGCCAAGGGCGAGGACTTCGCCGGCAACGGGCACTTCGCCGTCGACGCGCGGATCACCGCGGTCGAGTGCCGCGCGGGCGAGCCGGACACCGGGGATCCGGTGATCGGGCGCGCCGTGGACATGTGGGGGCACTACAACGAGTACCTCGGCACCACGGTCAACCGGGCGCGGGTCTTCGACGTCGACCCGGCCTCCGACTGGACGACGACCCTCATGGTCGGACAGTTCTGCTTCGGGCGCGACGGCCGCTCCCACGACGTCGGCTACATGGCCACCGGCGACGTCCACGGTTTCCACCCCCCGAGGTGGCACAACACCCACCATGTGCGGGACGTCGGGGAGCACTGGCTGGCCAAGCGGCTGCGCCGGTCCGTGGTCCACCAGTTCGTCGTCGCCGGGGACGGCGAGCCGGCCTGGCTCGACGAGGCGGCCGTCTCACCGGCCGTACGGCGCCTGCGGGACACGGTGGCCTGCGGGGAAGCGGGAGGGCTGGTCGTGCAGTTCGCGCTCGGCCACGCGTCCGCGCCCGAGGCCCCCGACCGCCCGGGCCGCTGGCGGCTGCGCGGAACCATCGCTCCCTGGCGGCCGTGCGAGCCGCGCACCTACCCGGCGGGCCGTCTGCTCGTCCCGAGCCGCCCCGGGCCGGGGGGACCGCACAACCTCACCGTGCATCTGACGGACGACCACGCCATGCTCAACATGATCACCGCGATGCCCGTCTCCGGCCCGGTGCGGGACGGCCGGGCCGAGGCCCGGCCGGTCGACATGGGCGATCTCGAGCTGCGGACGGCGGACAGCGGTCGGCTGGTCGCCCGGGTGCCCCGGCAGACCTATCTCGGGGAGGCGTACGCCCTCGCCGGCGGCCTGGTGACGGTCCCCGTCGAGATGCCGGCGAGGGAGGCCGCCGAGGAGGCGCTGCACCTGGTCGGTACCGGCCCCGGCGGTCCCGTGGTGCACCTGCGCGAGAAGGAGGTCAACGTCCAGGCCGACGACGCGGCCCTCATCCTGGAGCACCCCAGGGACGCGGACGACCCGGACCACGACGCCGAGGTGCTCGTGCGGTCCTTCGTACGGGGCCGGCCGGCCGCCGTCGGGGGGATCGGCGTGCGGCAGTTCTTCAACCCCCGGGCCCTGCCCCGTGACCCGGTCGCGGCGTCCCCCGACGCGCGGTGCTCGGACGTCGGCGTCGTCCGGGTGCGTGCGGGACGGCGGGACGGTGGCGATGGCGGTGGCGATGGCGGTGGCGGTGGCGGTGGATGGTCGAGCACGTGTGTTCTGGACACGGACGACGAGGGCCGGGGCTGGTTCACCCTGCGGGGCGCGGCGTCCGGGACGGCCCGGGTCCTGCTGTCCACCGGCCCGGACGACCTGCCGTGCGACCCGGACCGGCCCGGCTCCGCCGCGCTGGGCTACGACCACGGCGACACCCTCGGCTACTGGCCCGGCGCCGGGTATCTGGCGGTGCGGGTGCTGCCCGACGACTGGCGGCTGGCCGGGACGGACCGGGACCAGGACGAGGACGAGGACGAGGTGTCCTTCGACCTGGTGTACGAGGAGGTCTTCGCGTTCTACGAGCACACGTACTCGTTCATGAAGGCGGAGGTCTTCAGCCTCGCGGACCGCTGCAAGGTCGAGACGTACGCCAAGCTGATCTGGCAGATGTGCGATCCGCGCAACAAGTCGAAGACCTACTACATGCCGCCCACACGGGAGCTCTCCGAACCGAAGGCGCGGCTCCTGCTGAGGTTTCTGCGGTCCCGGCAGAAGCCCGGCGAAGTCCTTTCGGCGGTGCGTGCCACCAGCCGGGGAAGCCGGCGGACCACCACCCGGGACCAGCTGGTCAGGCTGCTGCGCGACGCCGCCGCGATCGAACTGGCCGTCATGCTCCAGTACCTCTACGCCGCCTACTCGGTGCCCACCCACGGCGCCGGCGCCGAGTACGTGCGGCGGGGGCTGTGGACGCCCGGGCAGCTCCGGCTCGCCTGCGGTGACGGCGGGGAGACCCTCGACGAGGGCATCCGCAGCATGCTGACGGACATCGCCCGCGAGGAGATGATCCACTTCCTGCTCGTCAACAACATCCTCATGGCGGTGGGCGAACCGTTCCACGTGCCTCGCGTCGACTTCCGCACCGTCAACCACGAGCTGGCGGTCCCGCTCGACTTCTCCCTGGAGCGGCTGGGGCCCGGCAGCGTGGACCGGTTCGTGCGGATCGAGCGTCCGGAGGGCCTTGTCGGGGAGGTACGGCGCGGCGACGGACCGGCGGCCCCTGCCGCGTACGACGAACGGCACCCGTACGGTTCGCTCAGCGAGCTCTACGCGGACCTCAGGGAGGGACTGCAGAGCGTCCCGGACCTCTTCACGGTGGACAGGGGCAGGGGAGGCGGGGAGCACCACCTCTTCCTCCGCAGGTCCCTCAACCGGACGCACCCCGACTACCAGCTCGAAGTAGACGACCTCGCCAGCGCGTTGTTCGCCGTCGACGTCATCACCGAGCAGGGGGAGGGAGGTGTACTCGGCCCGCGGGACGGCGAGACGTCCCACTACCACGCGTTCCTGCGGATCTCCGAGCTGCTCCGCAGCGCGCCGACCGACGGGCCGCACCCGGGTGCCGAACGGTGGAACCCCGCCTACCCCGTCGTACGGAACCCGACCCTCGGTCCGGGGGACCCGGCGATGGAGACGGTCACCGAGGCCGGCGCCCGGGCGGTGATGAAGCTGTTCAACCGCGCCTACTTCATGGCGCTTCAGCTCATGGCCCAGCACTTCGGCGAGTGCCCCGACGCCGCACTGCGGCGGTCCGACCTGATGAACGCGTCGATCGACATGATGACAGGCCTGATGCGCCCGCTGGCGGAACTGCTCGTGACCATGCCGTCGGGGCGCCGGGGCATGACCGCCGGACCGTCGTTCGAACTGCCCGAGCAGCCGATGGCCGTCTCCCGCCCCGACGTGGCCCGGCGCGGTATCGCCCGGCGCCTGGACGATCTCGCGGCGGAGTGCGGCAAACATCCCCTCGTGCCCGCGCGCGTCGGCGAGATGAGCGCCTTCTGGGCGGATCACTTCCGGCCACCGGGCCGCTAGGGCCGGCCCGCGGCCGGAGGACGCCCCGGCCGCACTCCCCCGGAGCCGCACCGCCGCACCGTCCCCATGCCGCGCCACCGCACCGCCGCACCGCCCCGCCGCCGCACCACCGCACCACCGACCGAAGGAGACCGCATGCCCCGCGCGACACTGCCGCGGTTCGACCTCACGGGCTGGGCCAGGGAGGACATCAGCCACCCGTACCCCGTGTACCGGCGCTACCGGGAGGCCGCGCCGGTCCATCGCACCGCGTCGGGCGCGGGCGGCCCGGACACCTTCTACCTCTTCGCCTACGACGACGTCGTCCGCGTCCTGTCCGACCGGCGGTTCGGACGCAGCGCCCGCGCGGCGTCCGGCGACACCGGCACCCGCGCGGCGCCCGTCCCGGTCCCCGCCGAACACCGGGCCCTGCGGACCATCGTCGAGAACTGGCTGGTCTTCCTGGACCCGCCGCGCCACACCGAACTGCGCTCCCTGCTCAACACCCGGTTCTCGCCCTCGATCGTCACCGATCTCCGGCCGCGCATCACCCGGCTCGCACGCGAACTCGTGGAACGGCTGGGAGGGCACCGCGAGGCAGACCTCGTGGAGGGCTTCGCCGCGCCCTTCCCCGTCCTCGTCATCTCCGAACTGCTCGGCCTCCCCGAAGAGGACCGCGCATGGCTCCGGGCCGGCGCGGTCGCCCTCCAGGAGGCCAGCACCACCCGTTCGCGCGGCGCCGGCGGTTACGCCCGGGCCGAGACGGCCTCCCGGGAGTTCGCGCGCTACTTCCGGCAGCAGGTGGACCGGCGGAGCGGGGGCGACGGTGCCGACCTGCTGACCCTCCTCGTCCGGGCCCGGGACTCCGGCGCGCGGCTGACCGTGGACGGGATCGTCGGGACGTGCGTCCATCTGCTCACCGCCGGACACGAGACCACCACCAACTTCCTGGCCAAGGCCGTGCTGGCCCTGCGGGCGCACCCCGAGATCCTGGCGGAGCTGCGTGCCGCGCCCCGGCTGACGCCGTCCGCGGTCGAGGAACTGATGCGCTACGACCCGCCGGTGCAGGCGGTGACGCGCTGGGCGTACGAGGACGCGCACCTCGGCGGCCACGACGTGCCGCGCGGCAGCCGCGTGGTGGCCCTGCTGGGCTCGGCGAACCGGGACCCCGCGCGCTTCCCGGACCCCGACGTCCTGGACGTCCACCGCGCAGCCGACCGGCACCTGGGCTTCGGCCTCGGCATCCACTACTGCCTCGGCGCGACGCTGGCCCGCGCCGAGGCCGAGATCGGCCTCGGGACCCTGCTGGACCGGATCCCCGGACTCGGCCTCGGCGGCCACCGGGTCGAGTACGCCGACGACCTGGTCTTCCACGGCCCGACCCGGCTGGTCCTCGACCTGTCCGACCTTCCGTGACCCGCAGCGCGGCATCGACGACGCACAACAGGAAGGCACAGCCATGACGCAGAAGTCCGACACCACCGCCGACTCCGTGGGCGAGGTGTACGACCAGTTCGCCGACGCCGGGGCCACCACGGCCATGGGCGGCAACATCCACGTGGGCTACTGGGACGACGACCCCGGTGTCCCGCTCGCCGAAGCCACCGACCGTCTCACCGACCTGGTCGCCGACCGCCTCGACCTCCGGCCGGGCCGCCGGCTGCTGGACGTGGGCTGCGGCATCGGGGTACCGGCCCTGCGCGTCGCGGAGGCGCACGACGTGCACGTCACCGGCATCACCGTGAGCGGGCAGCAGGTCGCCGAGGCGGCGGAGCGGGCGGTGGGGGCCGGACTCGGGTGCCGGGTCTCCTTCCGGCTGGCGGACGCCACCGACCTCCCCTTCCACGACGGCTCCTTCGACGGTGCCTTCGCGATCGAGTCGCTGCTGCACATGGCCGACCAGACCCGCGCGCTGAAGGAACTCCACCGAGTCGTCCGGCCCGGCGGCCGGCTCGCCGTCGCCGACCTGTGCCTGCGGCAGCCGTTCAGCGGTGGCGACAGGGCCGTACTCGACGGGATGCTGCGCATGTACGAGATCGCCGGGATCAACACGCCCGAGGAGCACCGCGCCCATCTGGCGGCCGCGGGCTGGGAACTACTGGAGCTGACGGACATCGGTGAGCAGGTCCGCGCCAGCTACGGGCACGCCGCTGCGGCCTTCCGGGAACTCGCCGAGTCCCTCGACTCCGGCGCGGCGGAGCAGATGGCCGCGGCGGCCGACCTGATGGAGGGCGTGGGGAGCCACCCGCACACCGGCTATGTCCTGATCACGGCGCAGCGGTCCTGAGCGGCAGGGAGCCCTCGATGTCGTCTCGGATCGTGCCACCGCCCGCCGTTCCGGCCGTACGCCCGCGCGAGGACGGCCGGTTGGCCGACCGCATCGCCCTGTCGGCCGCGACCGGGCGAGGGGCGCGGGCGCGGACCGGGGACGTGCGCGCCTGGCTGGCCGAGCGTCGCCGGGCCCACGTGTTCCACGTGGAGCGGATACCGTTCGCGGAGCTGGGCCAGTGGCGCTTCGAGCCGGGCAGCGGCAATCTCGTGCACCGCAGCGGGCGGTTCTTCACCGTCGAGGGCATGCATGTGGTGGAGTCCGGCGGGCCCTTCGGCGACGGCCCGTACCGGGAGTGGCAGCAGCCGGTCGTCAGACAGCCCGAAGTGGGCATCCTCGGCATCCTGGCCAAGGAGTTCGACGGGGTGCTGCACTTCCTGATGCAGGCCAAGATGGAGCCGGGCAACGCCAACCTGCTCCAGCTCTCCCCGACCGTGCAGGCCACCCGCAGCAACTACACCAGGGCCCACCGGGGTGCGGAAGTCCAGCTCGTCGACCACTTCCTGCGGCCCGACCCGGACCGCGTCGTCGTCGACGTCCTCCAGTCCGAGCAGGGCTCGTGGTTCTACCGCAAGACCAACCGCAACATGATCGTGGAGACCGCCGGCGACGTCCCCGAGCTGGACGACTTCCGCTGGCTCACCCTCGGCCAGATCGCCGAACTGCTCCACGAGGACGACATGGTCAACATGAACGCCAGGACCGTGCTGTCGTGCGTGCCGTACGGGGACACGTCCCCAGGCGCGCTGCTGTCGGACGCGCAGCTCCTCTCCTGGTTCACGGGCGAGCGCTCCCGCCGCGACGTGCGCGCCGAACGGATACCGCTCGCCGACGTGCGCGGCTGGAAGCGCGGCGCCGAGGCGATCGAGCACGAGGACGGGCGCTACTTCAGGGTCGTCGCCGTCTCCGTGCGGGCCGGCAGCCGCGAAGTGGTCCACTGGGACCAGCCGTTGGTCGAGCCCGTGGGGCTGGGGGTCGCCGCGTTCCTGGTACGCGAGATCGGCGGAGTCCCCCATGTGCTGGTGCACGCCCGGGCCGAGGGCGGCTTCCTGGACACCGTCGAGCTGGCCCCGACCGTCCAGTGCACACCCGGCAACTACGCCCATCTGCCCCCGGCGGACCGCCCGCCGTTCCTCGACACCGTGCTCAACGCCCCGCCGTCGCAGGTCCGCTACCAGGCCGTCCTGTCCGAGGAGGGCGGGCGCTTCCTCAACGCGAGAAGCCGGTACCTCGTCGTCGAGGCCGGCGACGCCCCGCTCGAACCGCCCCCCGCCTACATCTGGGCCGCCCCGGCCCAGCTCAGGGCCCTCACCCGGCACGGCCACTACCTGAACGTCGAGGCCCGCACGCTGCTGGCCTGCCTCAACGCCGCCGCGGCGCGGTCCCGGGGAGGGCTGCTCCATGGAGGCGGGCACCGCTGACATCGAGAAGAGGAGCGCAGTGAAGCGCACACCCCTGGTCACCGTACTCGGTGCCTCCGGCTTCGTCGGATCGTCCGTCACCCGCGCGCTGGCGAACCGCCGGATCCGGCTGCGGGCCGTTGCGCGCAGGCCGAGCACACCCGCTCCCGGCCAGGCCGAGACCACCGTCGTCACCGCCGACCTCACCGACCGGGAGGCCCTCGCCGAAGCGGTCGCAGGCTCGGACGCGGTGATCCATCTGCTGCTGGGGGACGGCGGCTGGCGGGCCGCCGAGAGCGACCCCGGCGCCGAGCGCGTCAACGTCGGGGTCATGCGGGACCTCGTCGACGTGCTGCGGCCGGCCCCGGGCGAGGTGACGCCCCCGCTGGTCGTGTACGGCGGTGCCGCCTCGCAGGTCGGGGTGCCCCGGCGGGAGCCGCTCGACGGAACCGAACCCGACCGCCCCGAGACCGCCTACGACCGGCAGAAACTGGCCGCCGAGCAGCACCTGCTGAAGGCCACTGCCGAGGGCCGGGTACGCGGCGTCAGCCTGCGTCTGCCCACGGTGTTCGGCGAGAGCGCGGCGCCCGGTGCGGGCGACCGGGGTGTCGTGTCCGCCATGGCGCGGCGGGCGCTCGACGGGCGGACGCTCACCATGTGGCACGACGGCACGGTGCGCCGCGACCTGGTCCACGTCGACGACGTCGCGGCGGCGTTCACGGCCGCTCTGGACCACCCCGGCTCCCTGGTGGGCGGCCACTGGCTGATCGGCGCGGGCCGCGGCGACGCGCTCGGCGAGGTCTTCCGGCTGGTCGCCCGCACCGCGGCCGACGTACTGGGACGGCCTCCGGTCGACGTGGTGTCCGTCGAACCACCCGCGCACGCCCCCGCGACGGACTTCCGGAGCGTGACCCTCGACTCCTCGGCGTTCCGCGCGGCCACCGGCTGGCATCCCCGGATCCCGCTGCACGAAGGCGTGCGCCGCGCCGTGACCGCCCTGGCCCGCGGGCGGGACGACCCCCGGTGACCGCACCCCCGACACCCACCGACCGCAGGCGCACCGCAGTGCGCCGCCGTTCTGGAAAGGCTGGAAGATGACGACGCGTGTATGGGACTACCTGGCGGAGTACGAGGCCGAGCGCCCGGACATCCTGGACGCCGTTGAGACGGTCTTCTCCTCGGGCCGGCTGGTGCTCGGCGCGAGCGTGCGCGGCTTCGAGGAGGAGTTCGCCGCCTACCACTCGGTGGACCACTGCGTGGGCGTCGACAACGGGACGAACGCCATCAAGCTGGGACTCCAGGCCCTCGGCATCGGCCCCGGCGACGAGGTGATCACGGTGTCGAACACCGCGGCACCCACCGTCGTCGCCATCGACTCCACCGGTGCCACTCCCGTCTTCGTCGACGTCCGCGAGGACGACTACCTCATGGACACCGGCCAGGTCGGCGCGGCCGTCACCGGACGCACCCGGTGCATCCTCCCCGTCCACCTGTACGGCCAGTGCGTGGACATGGGCCCGCTGAAGGAACTCGCCGCCCGGCACGGACTGGCCGTCCTGGAGGACTGCGCCCAAGCCCACGGCGCCAGGCAGGGCGGGACGGTGGCCGGCTCCACCGGTGACGCCGCCGCCTTCTCCTTCTACCCGACCAAGGTGCTCGGCGCCTACGGCGACGGCGGCGCCACGATCACCTCGGACCCCTCCGTGGCGAAACGGCTGCGCCGACTGCGCTACTACGGCATGGACGAGCGCTACTACACCCTGGAGACCCCCGCCCACAACAGCCGCCTCGACGAGCTCCACGCCGAGATCCTCCGCCGCAAGCTGGGACGGCTCGACACCTACATCGCCGGCCGCCGGGCGGTCGCCCGGCGCTACGCCGACGGTCTGGCGGGCACCGGCCTCGTCCTGCCGCGGACCGTGCCCGGCAACGAGCACGTGTACTACGTGTACGTGGTCCGCCACCCCAGGCGCGACGACATCATCGAGCGACTCAAGGCGTACGACATCCACCTCAACATCAGCTATCCGTGGCCGGTGCACACCATGACCGGCTTCGCCCACCTCGGGTACGCCAAGGGGTCGCTTCCGGTCACCGAGGCGCTGGCCGGCGAGATCTTCTCGCTGCCGATGTACCCCTCACTCGCCCCCGATCTCCAGGACAAGGTCATCCATGCCCTGCGCGAGGTGCTGGGGACGCTGTGACGCCCAGCCGCCCGCCGCGTTCCGCCGAACCGAGCACCGAACCGACCAGCGAACCGACCAGCGAGCCGAGGGAGAAGATGTGAAAGCACGCGCACTCACCGTCGAGGGGGCCATCGAGTTCACGCCCCGCGTCTTCCCCGACGACCGGGGCAGGTTCGTCTCGCCGTACCAGGAGCGGGCGTTCACCGAGGCCCACGGCGCCCCGCTCTTCCCCGTCGCGCAGACCAACCACAGCGTGTCCCGGCGCGGCGTCGTACGCGGCATCCACTACACGGTGACACCGCCGGGTACCGCGAAGTACGTCCACTGCTCCCGCGGCAGCGCGCTGGACATCGTCGTCGACATCCGGGTCGGCTCACCCACGTTCGGCCGCTGGGACGCGGTGCTGATGGACCAGAACGACCACCGGGCCAGCTTCATACCCGTGGGAGTGGGCCATGCGTTCGTGGCGCTGGAGGACGACACCGTCATGTCCTACATGCTCTCCGAGTGCTACGCCGCCGAGAACGAACTCTCCCTCTCCGTCCTCGACCCGGCCCTCGCACTGCCGATCACCACGGACACCGAACCGGTCCTCTCCGAGCGGGACCGTGCGGCGATCACCCTCGCCGAGGCGCAGCGGCAGGGCCTGCTGCCGGACTACGCCCGCTGCCGGCAGATCGAGAGGGGGCTGGCGCCCGAGAGACCCGCGAGGCCCGTACGGTAACGCCCGCGCGCCCGCCGCCGGTTCGTGTCCCGCGGGGCGGCCGGGAGCGCATCGGCCCGCCCGGCGTCCGGCCCATCCGCCCGGACGCGGCGGACGCGGGTCCCACGCGAACGCGTGGTGCCTGACCGGCGCTCGAGCCCGGTTGCCGGCCCACCGCAACGCCGTGGCCGGCCGGGGCCGCGGACCGCCCGCCCACCCACCAACTGCACCCGCACCTTCACCTTCACCTGCCGACCAGAGAGGCCGTCTCCATGACCGACCCCGTCCAGACCCTGCCCGAGCCGGAAGCCGTCGGCAAGCTGTACGACCGGCTGACGCTGAGCGCGATGAGCGACGGAACCTTCAACCCCAACGTGCACATCGGCTACTGGGACACACCGGACTCAGAGGCCACGGTCGAGGAGGCGATGGACCGGCTCACCGACGTCTTCATCGAGCGGATGAGGGTGGACGGCTCCTCCCACGTCCTCGACCTGGGCTGCGGGGTGGGCGGCCCCGGTCTGCGGGTCGTGACGCGCACGGGCGCGCGGGTCACCGGCATCAGCATCAGCGAGGAGCAGATCAGGACCGCGGGACGGCTCGCGGCCGAGGCCGGGCTCGCCGACCGTGCCATCTTCCGCCACGGCGACGCGATGCGGCTCCCCTTCGAGGACGCGTCGTTCGACGCCGTGATGGCCCTCGAGTCCGTCTGCCACATGCCGGACCGGCAGCGGGTGTTCACCGAGGTGTGCCGGGTGCTCCGGCCCGGCGGCCGGATCGTCCTGACCGACGTGTTCGAACGTCACCCGCGAAAGGCGGTGCGGCACCCGGGCATCGACAAGTTCTGCCGCGACCTGATGTCGACCACGGCCGACATCGACGACTACGTCGCACTGCTCCACCGCTCCGGCCTGCGGCTGCGCGAGATCCTCGACGTCACCGAGCAGACCACGCTGCGCCTCGCCGACGAACTGGGGAAGCTGGCGGCCGCCGAGGAGCGCCCCGCGGCCATGGACGAGGGCAACTTCGACTTCGGCGACGACTCCTTCAAGCCGTCCGACCTGGCGGGAGCCGACGACTTCGGCTGCCTGCTGGTCACCGCCGAACGCCCCTGACCGGGTGCGCGCGGGGAGGGTGCACCCGCGCACCCTCCCCGCGCGGTACGGACGGGCCGTGAGCCGAACGCGCAGCACGGATCCACGAGGAGAGGCAGGAACGAGATGACGTACTCCGGCGAGCGGACCGACGTGCTGGTCGTGGGCGGCGGCCCGGTCGGGATGGCGGTGGCACTGGACCTGACGTACCGCGGGATCGACTGCATGGTCGTCGACGCCGGTGACGGACAGGTCCGGCATCCCAAGGTCAGCACGATCGGTCCGCGCTCGATGGAACTGTTCCGCCGCTGGGGCGTCGCGGACGCCGTCCGGGGGGCGGGCTGGCCCGCCGACCACCCTCTGGACATCGCCTGGGTCACCAGGGTGGGCGGTCACGAGGTGTACCGGTACCGCCGCGGCACCGCCGCGAGCCGGCCGGCCTTCGTGCACACTCCCGAGCCCGACCAGATCTGTCCCGCACACTGGCTGAGCCCGGTGCTGTCGCGGGCGCTGGGCGTCCACCCGGCCGGCCCGCTGCGGCTCCTCACCACCGTCGACCGCGTACTGCCGGCCGATGACCACGTCGAAGCCGTCCTGACCGACCGGGCCACGGGCAGGACCGGCACCGTCCGGGCACGCTTCCTGGTCGCCTGCGACGGCGCCTCTTCTCCCATCCGCCGGGCCTGCGGCATCGAGGCGCCGGGCCGCCACCGCACACAGGTCTTCCGCAACGTCCTCTTCCGGGCCCCCGAACTCAGGGAACGGCTGGGCGACCGCGCCGCCCTCGTGTACTTCCTGATGCTGTCGTCCACGCTGCGCTTCCCCATGCGCTCGCTGAACGGCGGCGACCTCTACAACCTGGTCGTGGGCGCGGACGGCGACCGCGGGGCGCGTGCCGACGCGCTGTCCCTGATCCACGATGCCCTCGCCTTCGACACGCCGGTGGAAGTGCTCGGCGACAGCGAGTGGCACCTCACCCACCGGGTCGCCGACCGGTACCGGGCCGGGCGCGTCCTCCTCGCCGGCGACGCGGCGCACACCCTGTCGCCCTCGGGCGGCTTCGGGCTCAACACCGGCATCGCGGACGCCGCCGACCTGGGCTGGAAACTCGCCGCCACACTGAACGGCTGGGCGGGTCGGCACCTGCTCGACACCTACGACACCGAGCGCAGGCCGATCGCCCTGGAGAGCCTCAACGAGGCCAACACCAACCTGCAACGCACCATGAGCAGGGAACTGCCGCCCGGGATCCACCTGGACGGGCCCGAGGGCGAGCGGGCCCGCACCGAGATGGCGGGGCGGCTGGCGAGCAGCGGCGCGCGGCGGGAGTTCGACGCCCCGCAGATCCACTTCGGACTGCGCTACCGCTCCCCGGCGATCGTCGACGACCCCGGCGTACCGATCCGCCAAGGCCGGCCAGACGCCGACTGGCGGCCCGGCAGCGAGCCCGGCCACCGCGCCGCGCACGCGTGGTGGGAAGCCTCCACCTCCACGCTCGACCTGTTCGGCCAGGGCTTCGTACTGCTCCGCTTCGCGGACCACGACGGCCTTCCGGCGTTCGAGCGCGCGTTCGCCGAGCGGGGGGTCCCGCTGACCGTGCACCGGGGCGGCGACCCGGAGATCGCCAAGCTGTACGAGCGCTCCTTCGTGCTGGTACGCCCCGACGGCCACGTGGCATGGCGCGGCGACGACCTCCCGGGGGACCCGGTGGCCCTCGTCGACACGGTCCGGGGCGACCGGGGCGAGGCGGCGTCCGGCGAGGGGTGACCGCGCCACGGCCCGCTTCAGCCGAACGAACGGACCACCGCCGAGCGCCCCGTACCGGTGGGCTTCGGCCAGGGGTCTCGCTCGCGGACGAGTCCGACCCGGCGGGTCCGGGTTCGGGTTGCCGCCCGCCGGTGCGGCTGCGGGCGCGGGCGGCGGCCGGGCCGCCCCCGGTGAGTTCGGACATCGGGGCGGGCACGGACCCGGCGACGGCGCCGAGGATCGCGACCGGCCCCGGCAACCACGTCACCGGCAAGGGCCGTTTCCTCCGGGCCGGCGACCGCGCCGGCATCCCCGTGCGCGAGACCACCCGCGCCGCATGCTTGGAACGAGTTCCGGTTCGCCGTGACCCGCACTCACAACGGCTACTGATCGTGAGCGGCTTGGAGGCCGGCGCAGGAGGAGTTCAGGCAGGCGCCGGACCCGGCCTTCCCGGCACCGCGTCCTCCTGCCCCGACCGCTGCCCGGCGTCACCGGCCGCTACGGGCCGGAGCCGCCCGTCACGGCGGACCCTTCGGCCTCGGGTCCCTGAACCGGAGTCAGGAAACGCCGCGGAAGAAGGTCCGGATGTCGTCCGCGAGCAGCTCCGGCTCCTCCATCGCGGGGAAGTGGCCTCCCTCGGCGAACTCGCTCCAGTGGTCGATGGCCTTCCCCGGGTCCAGCACGCGCCGCATGAGCGGGTGGGTGTCGAACACGGCCCATCCGGACGGCACACCGGAGCCCATGACCAGGTCGACGCCGGAGTGCTCGGACTCGTAGTAGAACTGCGCGCTCGACGCGCCGCTGCGGGTGAACCAGTACAGGCTGATGCCGGTGAGGAGCTGGTCGCGGTCGACCGACTCGTCCGGCGTCCGGTAGGCGCCCCCGGCCCTGGTCCCGAACTTCTCGGCGATCCAGGCGAGCTGACCGACCGGCGAGTCGGTGAGCGCCGCACCGATCGTGTCGGGGCGGTGGTTCTGCATCTCGAGATACCCGCGCTCGGCCGCGTACTCGGTGCGCACCGCCTCGATCCGGGCGGTCTCGTCGTCGGACAGCCCCTCGGGGAAGGGGAACCGGTCGCCGAGCAGACCGAGCCACCGGGGGTCGCTGCCGATGTGGGTGCCGATCACGCGCTCCGGGTGGACCGCCGCGAGGCGCCCGGTGACCCCCGCGCCGATGTCGGTGCCGTGGGCCGCGAACCTCTCGTAGCCGAGACGCGTCATGATCTCGGCGTAGGCCTCCGTCGTCCGCGCCAGCTCCCAGCCGGTCCCCGACAGCGGGGTGGAGAACCCGAAACCGGGCAACGACGGGACGACCACATGGAACTCGTCGGTCAGCAGCGGGACGAGTCGCCGGTAGTCGACGAACGAGCCCGGCCAGCCGTGGTTCAGGACCAGCGGGACGGCCCCGGGGTTCGCCGATCGCGCGTGGACGACGTGGAACGTCTGGCCGTCGACGACCGTCGTGAACTGTTCGTGCTCGTTGAGCCTCTCCTCCTGCGCACGCCAGTCGAAGCCGTCGCGCCAGTACTCGGCGAGTTCCCTCAGGTACACCGGCGGGATGCCTCGGCTGAAGTCGGTGCGATCGTCCCGGCCCGGCACGGGGACGGGCCAGCGCGTGCGGGCCAGCCGGTCGCGCAGGTCGTCGAGGTCGGCCTGCGGGATGCCGATGCGGAACGGTGTGAGTGCGTTGTCCTCGTTCATGGCAGGCGACGTTCCCAGGCAATGCGGCAGGCCGGCTTCCGCAATCGCCGACATGATGGAGAACATGCTGGAGACCTCGGCCCGCCTGCTCGAACTGCTGTCACTGCTCCAGTTGAAGCGCGACTGGACGGGTACCGAACTCGCCGGCCGGCTCGACGTGAGCACGAGGACGGTGCGCGCCGACATCGCCAGGCTGCGGTCGCTCGGCTATCCCGTGGACGCGCGCCCCGGCGTCGCGGGCGGGTACCGGCTGGCCGCCGGGACGGCGATGCCCCCACTGCTGCTCGACGACGAGGAGGCCGTCGCCGTCGCCGTCGGACTGGGTGCGGCCGCGACCCGAGGGCTCGGCGTCGAAGAGACGTCGCTCACCGCGCTCGCGAAGCTGGAGCAGGTGCTGCCCTCGCGGCTGCGTCGGCGCGTCGAGGCGGTACGCGAGGCGACGAGCGTCGTTCGGGGAACCGAGCCGCCGCTCGACCTCTCGGTTCTCGGCGCGGTCGCTGCCGCGATCCGCGGCCGCGAACGGCTCCGGTTCGGATACACGAAGCCCGGGGACAGCGAAGGGGCCCGCCATACCGAACCGCACCGGCTGGTGAGCTGGGGACCGCTCTGGTACCTGCTCGCGTGGGACCTCGACCGTGATGACTGGCGGGTCTTCCGCGTCGACCGGATGGTTCCGCGCCCGGCGACGGGTGCGCGGTTCCAGCCGCGCGCCATCCCGGCGGACGATGCCGTCGCGTACGTCGTCGGACGCGTCGGCAAAGCGGCCTGGAAGTACCGCGCCCGGGTACTCGCTCATGCTCCCGCCGCCGAGGTCGCCGCGAAGATCCCCATCCCGGTCGATGTCGAGGTGGTCGACGAGGCCACGTGCCGTGTCGAGCTGGGCTCCGACGACCCGGACCGGCTCGCGCTGTGGATGGCCCAGCTCGACGTCGACATCGAGGTGATCGACGGAGACGGACTCGCGGTGGCGTTCGACCGCCTCGCGAGGAGGTTCCGCCGCGCGGCGGGCGGCGCCTCCGCGACGTGAACCCCGGCCGCCGGCCCTCGACGGTGCCGCCGAGGGCGGTGTCCGGGGCCCTTGCGGGCCTTGCGGGCCTTGCGGGCCTTGCGGGCCTTGCGGGCCTTGCGGGCCTTGCGGGCCTTGCGGGCCGCTGGGCGCGGCCCGCGCCCAGCGGCCCGCGCCTGCCCGCCTCGGCCCCAAGTGCTGCGGCCGCGGCGGCCGGTAGGCCGATCCCCTGCGCGTCCGCCGCGCCGTACGTGGCGCAGGGGGCGCAGGGGGCGCCGGCCGCCTCCGCGGCTACCGCCCGACCAGGCCGGGACAGCGCGCTCCCCCGTGCCTGCAGTGGCAGTCGCGGCGGCAGCGGCACGCCGCGGCGCCGGTACGCATCCCTCGCCGTGGCCGCCCACCGGCAGGAGCGGCGCACGGCGGCGGTGAGCGCCCCCGACGGCGAGACGGCCGCCGGAGGACCGCCGACGGCCCGCCGGGCAGGTCCCGTTCCGCCTGCCGGCCCGCCGGAGGTGCCGTGAGGTGCCGTGAGGTGCCGGGCGAGCGCATCCCGTCCCCGCCGGGGCGGCGTCCTCGGCAAGGGGGAATGTCAGGGCGTGTCCGCCGCCGGTGCCGCGGTCTCCCCGGTGGGCCGGATGCGGAGGTCCTCGGTGTCGCCCGGGCCCTTCAGGGCCTGGTGGCGTTCGGTGTCGGTGAGGTCGAGGGCGGTCAGCCGGCGCTGCCATTCGTCGACGCCGCCGGTGTCCTCCAGGGCGGTCGCGAGTTCGATCAGGGCGGCGAGCGTCCGGGCCACGTCCACGGGCGCAGAGGTGCTCTCGTGCCTGCGCAGAGCCGTGGTGAGGACGCGGAGAGCGGCGCGGTCGTCGTTCCTGAACTCGGAAAGGATCCGGGCGTTGTCCAGGGCCCTGGCCAGACCGGTGAGGGTCTTCGAACCGCCGTACTCCAGCTTCGCGGGCTCGTCGCGCTGGATGAAGATGATCGAGTTCCCGGACGGGTCGACGAGGGTGAACCGGCTCGCCCCGGGCCGGAATCGGGTGATGCGGGGCCTGCCCTTGGCGAGGACCCTGCCGTAGGCGGCGCGCATGGCCCGGGTGAGTTCCGCGTGGTAGGGCGCGATCTCGTCGACCAGGACCAGGCAGGCGCCGGCGTCCTCCCGGCTCGGGTCGATGTTCCTGGGCGGCGTCCCGAAGTGCAGCGCGAAGCCGCTCCATTCCAGCGCCAGATAGACGTAGGGCCGGGTCTGACGGTAGGAGACCTCGAATCCCAGCGCCTGGTAGAACTCCAGCGTCTCCTCGACCGATGCGCACGGCATCACCGGCACCGTCGTCTCGTTCGCCCGGACCATGGCTTCCGTCACGATCTCCACCTCTCGACGTCCCTTCTGAACTGAAGTCGCTCCGAGACTGCCGCAGAATCGATTCCGGCGCCCGCGCCCGCGCAGGTCGACGGCGCCCGCGCCCGTGCAGGTCGGCGGCGCCCGCAGGCCCGCGCCGCGTTCGCCGCGGCCCCGGCCTGCGGGAGCCGGGCCCGCCCAAGGGAAGGGGGTGGGCCCCGCTTCCGCACCGCAGCCGCCGACTCGGGAGAGGGCCGGGCCGGCCGGCACTGCGGTGGGCGGTTCGGGCGGTTCGGGCGGGAGCGGGCGGGCTCTCCCCGGCGGGGCTGCCATCGGCGAGTGCGTGCCGGGGCGCACTGCCGGGTGCGGTCGCCGTGCCGATCCCCCTCCGGGCTGCGGCACTTCGGGGTTCAGCCGGTGGCCGTCCGACGGCACGCGCCCCGCCCTGACACCGGAGCGGATTCCCGAATCGGGTCGAACCGGTACAGCGCATCCCCGGAAGTTGCCGTCGGCGCACCCGTCGCGCTGTCCCGCGGCGTCCTTCCGGAGCCTTCACCCGTGCCCCCGGACGACGTGACGGACAGGGCCCATGTGCGCGGATCGCATACCGGTATTCCCTGATATGCCGTCACCAGAGCGCTCACGCTGAGTGTCGTCATCTGAATGAAACATTCGGCTACCTAGCGGTAACACGCGGGCCTGTGCCACCTTTTCCGACGCCACCGGCCGGTGTTCAATCCCCAACCCCCACCCACACCGCGCTCCCGCACGGGGCGAGGTGTGGCCGAATGCTGGAGACAGCCCTATGAAGCGCTCCGTTCGCACCGTGGCCCTCGGTGCCGTGGCCGCCGCGATCACTCCCCTCCTCGCGGCGTCGCCCGCACAGGCCGACACCCGCGACCCGGTCATCTTCGTCCACGGCCTGAGCAGTTCGTCCAGCACCTGGAACACCTGGGTGGGCAAGTTCAAGGCCGACGGCTACGACTCCTCGGAGCTGTTCACCTGGTCCTACAACTGGAAGCAGTCCAACAAGACCACGGCGTCCCAACTCGCCACGAAGGTCGCGCAGGTGCGCGCCGCGACCGGCGCGGAGAGAGTCGACATCGTCACCCATTCCATGGGAGCCCTCAACGCCCGCTGGTACGTCAAGTTCAACGGCGGCACCTCGTACGTCGACGACTTCGTCTCGGTGGCCGGCGTCAACCACGGCACGGATCTGAGCGCCCTGTGCGCCTTCTACACCTCGTGCTGGGAGATGGTCGCCGGCAGCAGCTTCCTCAAGACCCTGAACTCCGGCGACGAGACCCCCGGCAGCGTCGACTACCTGGCGCTGTACTCGACGTGCGACGCCCTGGTGAACCCGGACTCGTCGGCGAAGCTGGACGGCGCGACGAACGTGTCCGTCGGCTGCATCAGCCACAACAACATGAACGACAACGCGAGCAACTACACCAAGGTGCGGGACTTCATCGCCTGAACCGGGTTCCCGTAGGGGCCGCCCGCCCGTCCGTCCGTCCGCCCGACCGTCCGCCGAGGCGCGGGGGCACCGCCCCACCCGGAATCAGGTCCGGGTTGCCCGATCCCCGATCCGGGATCGGGCAACCCGGAGTCCGGAGGGACGGTTGCGGGCCGCGGTGGACGAGGACGGCCCGGAACCACCGCCGGTTCCCCGTCGCGGCTCCGGGCGCCGGATCCTCACCCGGTCCACACAACCGCGGCCACCGCGCCGGCCCGGGCCCAGCCCCGCGCGCCCACCGGTGGCCGAGTCGCCGGAGGCGCTGGAGCGCCGCCGGCACGGTGGGGACGGGCGGTGCGACCGGATCGGCCCGGCCCGGCGCCGTCATGGACGAGGCGCTACGGGGTGGAGGACCCCGGCCGCCCGGAGGCGGTCCCGGTCGCCGGCGGCGTCGTGAAGAGCCCCGCGAGCGTGCCACTGTCCGGGGTGGCCGAGGTGTCGGGCAGCCGTCCCAGTGCTGCGGCTCCGAAGGCCACCAGGGACGCGGTGTTCGTGGCGTAGGCGTCCAGGTCGCGCGGCCAGGTCTCGGGCGGCTGCTGCGCGAGCAGGGCCACCGATCCGTGCAGTCCGGCGCAGATGGCGCGGGTCAGCTCCGCGACGTCGCCGCGCAGGGCGCCGGCCGCGACGCACGGCTCGACCGCCTCGGCCAGGTAGCGGAAGCAGTCCGCGGCCACCTGCCGACTCGCCTCGGTGGCACGGCCGTTCATGACGAGGCTGTACCGCAGGGGGTGCTCGAGCCCGAAGGCGATGTAGGTGGCGCAGCGGCGGTGGAGTGCCGAGAAGGGGTCGTCGACGTCCGAGGCGGCATCGCTCATGCACCGGCCCAGTTCGTCCCAGACCCCCAGACACACGGCGTGCAGCAGTTCGAGTCTGCTCGCGAAGTGCAGGTACACCGAGGGCGTCGTCACTCCCACCGCGGCGGCGACCCCGCGCACGGTCACCGCCTCCTCCCCGTCGGCGTCCAGGATCCGCTCCGCCGCGGCGAGGAGTTCGGTGCGCAGACGCGCTCCCTCCCCCGGCCGGGCCCGCTTACGCCCGCCGGCGCCGGTCATCGGCGGCTCGCGGTGAACACCGGCTTGCCCGCGGGAGGGTCGAGCAGCACGTCGGGGGCGTCGTCATAGCCGTAGGGCCCGGCGATGAGCGGACTCGGGTCGAGGGCCCCGGAGTCGATCAGCCGCAGGACCTCGGGGGCGAAGGGGGTGATGTGCGGAGGCCCCGTCACGAAGGTGACTCCGCTGGAGTAGAGCTCCAGGTAGGGCAACGCGGGTTCGGTGAAGAACACCGACCGGGACACGCAGGTCCCTCCGGGCCGGGCGGAGGTCAGCGCGCACCGCAGTCCCTTCGGATGGGCCGACGCGTCCACGGTCAGGTCGTAGCGGCCCTGAATCCGCTCGGAGTAGGAATCGATCAGCGTCGCCCGGGCGCCCAGAGCGGCCGCCTTCTCGACGGAGCGGGGATCGCGGTCCACGTAGTGCACCGCGGTGCTGCCGAGTGCCGTGCAGGCGAGGACCGTCAGCAGTCCGAACGTGGGAGTCCCTCCGACGACCAGCACGGCGGCGTCCGGATCGGCGCGGAGTGCGGGGCTGACCGCGCGGTAGGCGTCGACCAGGTTGTCCGAACAGGACGCCGCCATCACCGGGTCCAGGCCGGGCGGCAGCGGTACGAGGCCGTGCTCGGCCCACGGCACGCGGACCAGTTCGTCGAAGAGCCCTCCCCAGGAGCCCCCCGCGGGGGTGCCGTAACTCGCGAAGGGCGGCACGGCACTGCACGCACCCGGCATCGACCGGCTGCACTCCGCGCACACACCGCAGTTGATGTGGCACGGGATGACGACCCGGTCGCCCGGCTGCAGACCGCTGACGGCACTGCCGACGTCCACGACCTCGCCCACGGCCTCGTGCCCGAGGGCGTAGGGCGGTTCGAGCGGGCTCTCGTGCACCAGATGGCGGTCGAGGTCGCACACGGCGGACGCGAGGGGGCGCACGAGGGCGTCCGTGGCCTCGCGGAGCGAGACGGGCGGCAGGTCCCGCCATTCGACCCGTCGCGGACCCAGCACAGTCAGACTTCGCATCGCGATCACCCGAGCCCTTCGTCAGCAGCGGGGCCTCACCCCGTCCCGTTACACGCCGTGCTCCTGCCGCAGGCACGGCAGGGGCACGGTCACCGGTGACCAGGTTGACATGTCAGGCTGACGGTGACAAGTAGCCGGACCCGGGGCCGTACGAGTACGGCCGGCGGCAGCACGCAGGCCCCGGGGAACGCGCCTCACCTCTTGCATCTCGCACCTCTCGCATCTCACACCTCTCGTCCGGGTCTCCGCGGCCCCGGGCGGCACCGGACCGCCTGGCCGCCTGGCCGCCGGGAGGGCCCCGCAGGCTCCGGAGGCCGCCCGGCCCTTTGGTACCCTCTGGTGGTCCGTCCGAGGGCGTCCGCGACGCCGGCTCCGGGGCCCGTACCGCCCGTACCGGTGGACGACCGGGGAACCACCGCTCCCGGCGGTCGCCCGGTCATCCGATCGGGGCGGGTACGACTCGGGGAGGGAAGGGAGTGGCCGTGTTCCGCAACGGCGAACCGCTGCCCACCCGGAAGCCGCGGCCCGTCCGCGGGAGTTGCTGAGGAAGCTGGGCTGAGACATGGACGCCGACCGGCTCTCCGAAGTCCTCGACGCGACCTACACCTGCCTGGTCCGGCACGGAGTACGGCGTACCACGATGGACGACATCGCCTCCGCGATGGGAGTGTCCCGGTCGGCGGTCTACCAGTACGTCCGCAACAAGGACGACGCCTTCCGCAAGCTCGCCGAACGCCTCCACGCCCAGGCACTCCAACGCGCCCGGCAGGCGGCAGCCCAGGACGCCCCCGACGCCCACCGCATCCGGGGCGTCCTCGCCGCCAAACACGACCTGGCCCTCCAACTCATCGGCGACTCACCCCACACCGCCGAACTCATGGACGCCAAAGCCCGGCTGTTCGCCGAAACCTGCTCCACCTTCACCACCGAACTCCACACCCTCCTCACCGACCTGTTCACCCAGGCCGGAACCGGCCCCGCACGAGCGACCGAAGCAGCCGACATCTGCCTCGCCCTCGTCATCGGACTGGAAACCGCACCCGACAGCCGGCGCCTCCTCCCCCGCGCCGCGGACGCCCTCATCACCGGCCTCCTCCAGCAGAACACCGCGACGGTGGTGACGGACCCCGGACCCGGCGCCCTCACCGCCCAGGCGTAGGGGCAGCACCACCCGGACTCACCGGCGGCGTTGTGCGGCCCGTCGGCCGGGCGCGTTGTGAGGCCTGGCGCCGGGCACGGGCGGTGTCGGTCAGCGGGGCTGGTGGAGGCGGAAGGACCGTGTGAAGCGCTTCAGCCGCAGCGGGGCGACCGGGCGCCTGAGCGGCCGACCCGGTGAGGGTGTCGGAGACGCGGACGGGGTTCTCCGCGACGTCGGCGCCAGGCGGGCCTGGGCACGGGGCGCTGCCGTCGGGCGGGTGGAGAGCGATGGGCGTACCGGTGCGCGGCATGCGCCCGGCGCGGTTGCGTGTCAGGCGCATACCGCTCGGCGCGGGCGGGCCGGCACAACGGCGCCGGTCGGTCCGGGCCGATGCGGCGGCGCCGGTCGGTCCGGTCAGGGGGCGGCTGCGCCCGGGTGGGCGCCGCCGTACGGGAACGAGGCGCCCTCAAGGCCCCTCCCGCCGGAAGCACGGCGGGTGTTCTGCTGGAGGAGGCCGGTGATGAGGGCGTCCGCGGCGCGGGGGAGGAGGCGCCGGCTGTCGGGTGCGGTTTCCAGTCCGATGACGAGGGCGAGGCAGATGTCGGCTGCTTCGGTCGCTCGTGCGGGGCCGGTTCCGGCCTGGGTGAACAGGTCGGTGAGGAGGGTGTGGAGTTCGGTGGTGAAGGTGGAGCAGGTTTCGGCGAACAGCCGGGCTTTGGCGTCCATGAGTTCGGCGGTGTGGGGTGAGTCGCCGATGAGTTGGAGGGCCAGGTCGTGTTTGGCGGCGAGGACGCCCCGGATGCGGTGGGCGTCGGGGGCGTCCTGGGCTGCCGCCTGCCGGGCGCGTTGGAGTGCCTGGGCGTGGAGGCGTTCGGCGAGCTTGCGGAAGGCGTCGTCCTTGTTGCGGACGTACTGGTAGACCGCCGACCGGGACACTCCCATCGCGGAGGCGATGTCGTCCATCGTGGTACGCCGTACTCCGTGCCGGACCAGGCAGGTGTAGGTCGCGTCGAGGACTTCGGAGAGCCGGTCGGCGTCCATGTCTCAGCCCAGCTTCCTCAGCAACTCCCGCGCTGCGTCGAGGGACGACGCCGGGTTCTGGCCGGTGACCAGGTTGCGGTCGACGACGACGTTGGGCGCCCAGGCGTCGCCTTCCCGGAAGCGCGCGCCGATCCCGGTCAGACGGTCCTGGAGCAGCCACGGGGCCTTGCCGGCGAAACCGGCCTGCTCCTCCTCGACGTTGGTGAAGCCGGTCACCTGGAAGCCGGCGAAGACGTTGCCGCCGTTCTCGTCGACGGCGGGGAGCATGGCGGCCGGGCCGTGGCACACGATGCCGAGGGGCTTGCCCGATCGCATGGCGGACACCAGCAGGCCGGCGGAGTCCTTGTCCACCGCCAGGTCCTCCATCGGGCCATGGCCGCCCGGGTAGTAGACAGCCGCGTAGTCGTCAAGGGCGACGTCCTCGATGCGGATCGGGTTCCGCAGCTGGGCGATGCCGGCGAGCCGCTGCCGGAACCTCTCGGCGTTCTCCTGCCCCCCGGCCATCTCCGGGGAGAGGCTGCGCTCGTCCACGGTCGGGATCACGCCGCCCGGCGTGGCGACGGTGATCTCGTGCTCTGCCGCCGTGAACTCGTCGAACGGGGCGACGACCTCCTCCGCCCAGTAACCGGTCGGGTGCTGCGTGCCGTCGTTGAGGGTCCAGAACCGGGCCCCGCTCACAACAAAAAGGATCTTCGACATGATCGAACCTTCCTCTGACGCGGACCTCGGCGGCCCGCCATACCCCCACTCTACAGAATGACAATCTGAGCGCAAAACGTCAGAGCGTCAGTGGATCTCGGCGGGCTCGCCTGGGCGGGGGTCCTCGGGCGCCGGGCGTGCCGGGAACCCGGCGAACCCTTCAGGAGCACCGGCCGGCGGAGAAGAAGCCGGGGCGCCGGGGCGGTTGCCCCGGCAGGAGGAGCGGCAGGAGGAGCGGCACCTCGGCGGCGACGGCCCCGGCCACCGGGGCCGGGCCGGGCGGCCGGACGACGTCCGGGTCGGCAAGCGCCCCCGGAAGGTGACCGCCGCCGCTCAGAACAGCGCCAGACCCTCGCCGCCGGTGTCCGCGATGACCGGCCGGAACCGGGTGGGCAGACCCTCCAGGCTGTCGGGCCCGGCCGCGGCGGCCACGGCGGGAGCGGTCTCGGCCAGCCAGGCGCCGAACCGCTCGACCGCTTCACGGTAGGGGACCCGCGCAAGGACCCGGTGCTCACCGGAAGGGCAGAAGTCGACGGCGACCGTGAGCAGGCAGGAGCGGGGCGCGTTCTGACTGCCCGTCCAGGACACGCGCAGCACACCGCAGGGCTTGCGTGCGCGGGAGCCGCGGGGTTCCCGGTGGGTCGGGCGCAGTGCTCGGCAGGATATGCGGGCGGTCCATGCGGCGAGGTGCGGCAGCGGGAGGGTGGTACGGGTGCGGCAGCCGGGGCAGCGGTGCCAGTGGCGCAGCCAGTCGGCCGCGTGGGTGTGGAAGAGGGGGATGTAGTGGTCGGCCACGCGGATGTCGTTGCCGTACAGGTGGTCGGGGCGTTCCTGCGTGTTGCAGGAGTGACAGACGGGGGCGCGGACGTAGCCGTGTTCGTGGCAGTGGTCGAGCACGGCGGCGGGCGCGGTGCGGCAGACGGCGCACCGCCAACCGGCCACCTTGCGGGAGATGCCGGGCTTCCTGCTGAGTACCGAGTAGACCTGGCCTTGCAGTTCCCCGTCGTACGCGCGCGGTGGGGCGGCCGGTGGCCGAGGGCTCGCCGGCGGCCGGCCGCCGGCGGCCGAGGTCTGCCGGTGGCGGGAGGGCGGCTCGGCGGGGGCCGCGGCGTCCCGGCGGGCCGGTGCGGCTCGCAGCCACCGCGCTTCGGCGTGCTCGGCCGCGTCCAGCAGCCTGACCACGGCGCGCGGCAGCCACCACGTCCGCTCCGCGTGGTCGCGGGTTCGTGCCTCGAGCAGCGGCCGCCAGTCGATCCCCGCCAGATGGTGCGGCCGGCCTCCCGCATGCCGTGCCGCCCGTTCGAGGGTGCCCGACTCCCGCAGCTCCCGGGTGACGCGCGGGCGCCAGCGCAGCGGCGGGCCCTCCATGCGCTCCCGCTCGGCGGCTCCGCGGAACGGACCGATGCGGACCAGGTCCCGGCGGTCCACCTCCACCGCGTTCAGTTCCGCCGCCGCCCGGCGCACCTCGGTCTCCGGAACACTCCACAGCCCGCCGCCCGCCCGCACCGTCGCCACCGCGCGGCCGCCCAGCAGGATGTACCCCGACCCGGCATCGGCAGGCGGGGCGGTGAAGGCCGAGGAAGCAGCCGGCACAGCACTGCCGTTCGTCAAGCCGACCCACAGGGCGTCCGCTGCGCCCAGAGCGATCAGGCCGCCCGCGCGGCCCTGGATGACACGATCTGACATACCGGCAGGCTAAGGCCTGTCCCGCAGTATCCAGCGGGCGTATGACGACGGTCCCGGCACTTCGCCGCGTCGCCGGATCACCCGGATACAGCAAAGTGCACCCGATACAGTGCACCCGATACGGGGACGGCCCTCGGCCTTGCGGCGCGCCGCGACTTCCGGCACGCGCCGATCCACCGGCGCCGGTGCGGGACATCCCCCGGCGAGCGGCACCGCCATGCCGACAGGGCGATCGGCACACCCCACCCCGCACGGCCACCGCACGCGGGCCGCGCCGGAGGCGACGAACGAATCGATCGGCACACCGCCGCCCGGCCACCGCGCATTCCCGCGCCGGCGCCGTCGGGCCGTGGGTCCGTGCCGGCCCACCGAAGACCGCCCCTTGCATCCATGAGTCACCATATCTAGAGTGAGACCGAGTTCCACTTATGGCATCTGAATCTATCTTCGAGTCGATGTCGCATCGACTCGACGCCCGGCACACGAAGAACTCCGGAGGAGTGCAGGATGAGCGACAGCAGGAGGGCCGACTTCACCGGCCGCACGGTGGTGGTCACCGGCGCGAGTTCGGGGATCGGCGCCGCGGCGGCGCGGCGCTTCGCCGCACTCGGGGCGACGGTCGCCGTCGTCGGCCGATCGCGGCAGAAGACCGGCGCCGTCGCCGCGGAGATCGGCGCCGAGGCCCACCTCGTGGACTACGGGCGGCTGGACGACGTGCGCCGCCTGGCCGGGGAGCTCCTGGTCCGCTACCCGCGGATCGACGTCCTGGCCAACAACGCGGGGGGATTCTTCACCAGCCGCAAGGAGAGCGCCGACGGCCACGAACTGACCTTCCAGGTCAACCACCTGGCGCCGTTCCTGCTGACGAACCTGCTGCTGGACCGCCTCGCGGAGGCACCGAACGGCTCCCGGGTGGTGAACACCGCCAGCGTGGAGTACCGCAGGGGGCGCCTGGACCTGGACGACCTCGACCGCACCCGCGGCCGCTACCGCTGGCGGGAGGCGTACGCGGCCGCCAAGCTCGCCACCGTCGTCTTCACCGGGGAACTCGCCCGCCGAGCCCGGGGCACGGGTGTGACGGCCTCGTCCTTCCACCCCGGTTCCATCGCCAGCGACGTCGCCCGGGACAGCGCCATGATGCGGGCGTTCATGGGTTCACGCCTGGTCAAGTCCATGATGTCCACGCCCGAGCAGGGCGCCGAGCCGCTGCTGCACCTGGCCGGCGCGCCGAACGCCGCAGCCGTCAACGGCGCCTACTTCGACCGCCTCGACCGCGAGGAGCCCCGCAACGCACAGGCCACCGACCCCGGGTTCGCCCGGCGCCTGTGGGACCGCTCGGCGGAACTGACCGGCTCCGCGGCCACCGTCCTCGGGTGACGAGGCACGGTCCGGGGCCGGCGCGACTCGCCCGGTTCCGGCCCCGGCGGCCGTGAACCGCCGGGTCTCGGGTCGGCGGCCCGGCGCCCGCCGGCACCCCGGCACCCCGGCACCCCGGCACCCCGGCACCCCGGTGAGGTTCCCGCCCGCCGCCCCGGCGCGCCGCCGGCCCATCCGTACGGCCCGATCTCCACTGGTCGCCGCGCCAGGCCGCCCGGCGCGGAACCGGTGGATCCGCCCACACCGGCGGGGCTGCCGCACCCGGCCTTGCGTGCAGGCCCCGGGCCGGGCGGCGACGGTCACGGCGAGAGGGCCGCGAAGGCTTCGTCGAGCAGTGCGATGAGGTCGAGAGCGCCGTCCGACGCGGTCCAGTGGTCGACGGCGATGTTCAGGCAGTCCAGCGCCGCGGCGGCTTTCACCGACAGCGCGAGGGCCGAGGACCCGGAGGGCCCCGCCCGCTCGGCGAGGGCCCGCTCCAGCAGCGGATGCCATGTGCGCTGCCTCTCCAGCTGGCGTGCGCACAGGGCCGGGGTCTCCCGTACGAGACGGGCCAGCGCCAGGGCCCCCTCCGGATCCCGGCGGTAGGGTCCGACCACCACGTCCATCGAAGACCGCAGGGCGCTCCAGTCGTCCTCGGCGGCCGGGCGGGTCCGCAGAGCCGCGGCGATCCGTTCGCCGTGCGTGTCGAAGGCGCCGAGGACCGCGTCCTCCTTGGTGCCGAAGTAGCGCAGGAACGTGCTGCGGGACACTCCCGCCGCGGCGGCCAGGTCGTTCACCGTGACGTTGTCGAAGCCCTTCTGCCGGAACAGGCCGAAGGCGACCTCGGCCAGCTCGGCACGAACGGCCGCCCGGGCGATGTCCCTCGTGTTCGTACGCGGCGCTCCACTCACCGGGCGTCCCGCCTCCCGTTCGGCATCGACTACATGGTACTTGGTACCACATTTCAAACCTCATACCGAATGCGACATCGATACTCACAGATGCGCCCCTCCGGCGTACCGGCGGCTGCGGCTGTGGCTGTGGCAGCGGCAGCGGCGGCAGCGGCAGCGGCCGGCTTCTCACCACCGGCGTCAGGCCAGGCTGAACCTCTCGGCGTGCACCTGCCGGGCGGGAACCTTCAGCGTCCGCAGTGCGCCGAGCACGGCCGAGGTCATGGCCGGAGGCCCGCAGACATACACATCGCGTTCGGTGATGTCGGTGACCAGGGCTCGGAGGCTGTCCGGCTCGAACGGCCGTGTCCCCGCAGCGGTCTGGCCGGTGAGCAGGTGCAGCCGGCCGCCGCGGGCGGCGAGCAGTTCCCGTACCTCGCCCACCAGCACGGCGTCTTGGGCACTGCGCACCCGGTAGAGCACCACGACGTCGCCGGCCGTGTGCTCCTCCAGCAGGGCCCGGATGGGTGTGATCCCCACACCGCCCGCGATCAGCAGGGCGCCCGGCCGTGTCCGGTGCAGCGAGGTGAACGCACCGTACGGCCCTTCCATGAAGACGCGGCTCCCGACGGCGAGGTGCCGCAGGCCCGCACTGGTCCTGCCGACCGCTCTCGCCGTCAGGCGCAGCGACCGGCCGTCGGGTGCCGCGGAGAGCGAGAACGGGTTCGCAAGCCACCAGTGGTGGTGCCCGGGGAAGCGCCAGATGGAGAACTGGCCGGCCCGTGCGGGCAACCGGTCGAGGTGGCGCCCGGTGACGTAGACCGACACCGCCGTGTCCGACTCCGGCACCACGGCCGCGACCCGGAACCGGTGGTAGGCGTTGCGCCATACCGGCACCACGAGCCGCCCGAACACCAGGGCTCCGAAGGCGAGCAGCCACATGCCCCACCAGTAGACCCGTGCGAACCCGGACGCGCCGAAGGTCGTGGTCTCCAGCAGCTGATGGACGAACGACAGCCCGATGGCCAGGTACAGCAGCAGGTGGAGGGCGTGCCAGGTCTCGTAACGCAGCCGCCGCCGCAGGTACCGGGTGGACACCGCGGCGACCAGGACGACGACGGCCGCGGCGAGTATGCCCAGCAGGGAAGCCGGCACCCCGCTGAGCGCGAGGAGCGTCGCCGGCATCGACGCCCCGTCGAGCCTCGCGTATCCGAGCACGACCAGCGCGGCGTGGGTGAGGACGGTCCACAGCAGGGTGAAGCCGGCCCATCGGTGCCACACCGTCAGACGGTCCATGCCGATGCGGCGGTCCAGCCACGGCAGCCGTGCCACCAGCAGCAGCTGAAACAGCATCAGCAACGCGGCGTGCAGACCGATGAACTTGGCTGCCGTGAGAGTCCCGTTCTTGCCGGTGCCGCCCGTGAGGAACAGCGCCTCGACGACCACCACGTTGACGATGACGAACGTCCACAGCGCCCACCGCGCCGCAACGCGCGGGAGTACGCCACTTCTCCGGACCCGATGACCCGTCGCCACTTTCGCACCTCTCGTTCGCCGCGCCGCCTTGCTCCCGGTCCCCCGCCCGCGGTGTCCCGCAACCCGGGGCCGCCCTGCCGTGGAACCCGCCGGCTCTGCGGCACCGGGCCCGGTCACGTTCACGGTACCCCTGACGCGCCACGCCCCCGGGTGGTTCTCGAACGCCCTCGCGCACCCGTGGATCAGCGGCTGCACGGTACGGAGGACGCCCGGGGCCGAGGTCGGGCCTCTCCCTCCCGGTCCCGGGGCGCTCCTCCGGGCGGGACAGCGGAAACGACGGGAACGACGTCCGGCCGCCCCGTGGCACGAGCGGCCGGAGGCCTCCGGGCGTCTACACCGCCTGCGCCGGGGTGGCCGGATCCGGGAGCGGCCCGGCCTTCAGCCGGCGGGTGAAGACCCCCGCCAGCAACCCCGTGAACAGCAGGATCGGCAGCGCCTCCACGGGCGCGAGCTCGGGGAGGGCCACACCCGCCACGGTGACCAGCACAAAGGCTCCCGCCGCCACGATCGCGGCGCGCAGCATCCGGTCGTGCGCGGGAAGCGCCAGGGCGAGGAAGGCGATGCCGGTGGTGGCGGCGGCGGTCTTGAGCTGAGCGACCGCATACAGGGTCATCGTCGGCGCCGTCGTGAGCGGTTCCGCCGCCCATGCCTGGGCCGCGTGGACGGCGAGAACGGCGTTCTCCACCATGTCCAGGGCGCCGGCGGTGACCATCGCGCCGAGGCTGAGCGCGCCGAGAGTGCGGGAGACGGCCAGGGCCCTGGCTGCGGCGAACGCCGTCAGGTAGGCGACGACGAAGACGGTGTCGAAGGCCATCCACGACAGCACGGCCTCCGGCCTGTCGTTGAGGGGCCGCAGGAACGCGTCGGCGGGCAGCGGCACGTCGGTGGGCTGGAGACGCACATCCGCGTGCACGGCGGAGAGGACCTGAAAGGCCACCGCGCATGCGAAGGTCACCAGGGCCCCGATCAGGCCGGCACGGTAGAGCGCCCGGGCCGCGGGCGTCAGGGGCACGGCGACCGGACGCGCGGTCATACGGCGTCCCCCGTCCCGGAGGTCCGGAAGACCATGCCGGCGGTGAAGTCGTCCCCGTCCCGGTGCGACTCCATCCGCTCGACGGCGTGCACCAGCCGGTCGCGCAGCCCGGCGAGTTCCGCCAGTTGCCGCTCCACGTTCGCGATGCGCCCGCGCAGCAGCCCGGCGGCGTGGGCCACCGGGCAGTCCGGGGTCTGCTCGCAGGCGTCCGCCAGCTCCCTGATCTCCTCCAGCCTCAGGCCGAGGCGCTGCCCGACCCGGATGAAGTCGAGGCGGTCGAGCGCCTCGGGAGGGTACCGGCGGTGGTCGCCGCTGGTCCTCTCCGGGGGCGGGAGAAGCCCTTCGCGCTCGTAGAAGCGGACGGCGTCGACCGAGACACCAGCGGCGCGCGCCAGTGCCCCGGTGCTGAACCGGGATGTTCCCGGCAGGATCGCTGTGGTCATGTCCCGACGCTAGATCCTGGACACGACTCCAGCTTCAACCTCCCGGATCGTGACCCTCGCCACACCCCGTCGAAGGGGGCCGCGCCTGGGTCCGGCACGGGGAACCGAGTCCACCGAGGTTCCTGGGGCCCGGCGGGCGCTGTCCGGTTCCGGCGGGGCGCGGCCCGACCACCCCGGCCGGGGCAGCTGTGCCCGGGCCGGGGCAGCTGTGCCCGGGCCGGCTCCGGCGAACGCTGCCGCCGCCCGTCCGGGACGAGGCCGCGGAAGTCGGCCCGGCCACTCCGGCGGTGGACACCGGCAGGGAACACCGGCAGGGCACGCCGGCAGGGGACGCCGGTGGTCCGGTTCCGCTCGGAGTCGCCTCCGCCTCCTGCCGCCGGAGTCTCCTCCGCCCCGGCGGCGACCCGGGCCGGGAGTACGCGGGGGCGGAGGCGGCCGCGTACCGCCTCACACCCGGTAGAAGGCCGCCGCGTTGCCGTACATGACGCCGTCCAGGTGCTCTCCGGCCACCTCCGCCAGGAGTTCGAGGTCGCTCTCGGCGAAGGGGCGCGGGGCCCGGGTGGAAGGCAGGTCGGTGCCGGCCATCAGGGCGGTCGGGTCGACGTCCAGCACGGCGCGGAGCACCTGGGGGACGTCGCGTTCGACCCGGCCGAAGCCGGTGGCCTTCACTCGGACGCCGCGCTCGACGAGTTCCAGCAGGCACGGCAGGCCGTCCGGGTGCAGCCCCAGGTGGTCGACGCTCACCGCAGGCAGTGGGGCCAGGATCCCGGCGAGTCCGGGAAGGTCGCGGGCGTCGGCGTAGAGCTCGATGTGCATGCCGGCCACGTCGTGAACGCGGCGTGCCAGGGTGTCGAGGTGCTCCACCCGCGCGGAGCCACCGCGGCGCAGGTTGAACCGCACACCGCGCACCCCCCGTTCGGCCAGAAGGGCGACCTGCTCGTCGGGAAGATCGTGGGGGATCTGGGTGACGCCGACGAAGCCGGGGCCCAGCTGCGAGAGTGCGTCCAGCAGGCAGGTCTGGTCGAAGCCCTGGAACGAACCCGAGACGACCGCGCCGCCGGCTACGTCCAGCGCGGCGGTGCGTTCCCGGTACTGCCGGACCGTGAAGTCGGCCGGCAGATAGCCGTCCTGCTCGACCAGCGGGAAGCGGCTGTCGATCACGTGGAAGTGGGCGTCGAAGAACGGGCGCGCCTTCGCCGTCACACTTCCCCTCCTTTCCGGTTCACCATCGCACTTCCTTTCCGAGGGGCTGCCGGGAGCCGTCCGCCGTTCCGCCGTCGCCCCCGGTCGGCCGCCGACCGCCGTCCGCGTGCCGCCACAGCGGCAGGGGCACCGGACGGGGCGACCGGCCCGGGGCCTCGGGGCCTGCTGGGCGAGGCCCTGCGCGGCGGTGGACCGGAACGAGCGGCGGCCGGTCCGCCGGCCCGCGGCGGATGCCGGGCCCCGCGCCCGGACGGCGTCCCCGGCGTCCGGTGGCTCGGACGGGCTGACCGACGCGCCGTCATGAGGCGGAAGCCCTCAGGAGCCCACGGCCGCCGGCGAGCACCCCGACCAGCAGCAGGGCGGATCCGACCTGGAAGACCGAGCGGAGACCGAGAGCATGGGCGGTGAGTCCTCCGACGGCCGCTCCCGCCGTGGCCGCGGCGCGTACGACGGTCCTGTGCGTCATGGTCACCCGCCCCATGTACTCCCCGGGCACACGGTTCTGGCGTACCGTCGTCGCGGTGACCGCCCAGAGGGTCATCGAAGCACCGTAGGCGGCGGTGAAGAACCCCGCCTCCCAGCCCGAGTCCGACAGGCCTACCCCGAGCGCGGCGGCGGCCGCCGCGAGCAGTGCCGCGTAGAGCACTCCCCCTCTGCCCAGAAGGAAGACCAACCGCCCCTCCAGCAGGGACGCCAGCAGACTGCCCACCCCGAACGCCGCCGCCAGGGCCCCGTAGACGGTGGGACTCAGACCGAGGGTGTGCCTGACGAACAGGACGGCGACCGCGAGCTGCGCCGCCCCGACGAAGTTGAAGAGCGCGGCCAGGAGGACGATGCGGCGCAGCAGCGGCAGGTTCCACAGCATGCCGAACCCGGCGGCCGCCTGCCGGAAGAGGCCCGTCGGAGCGCGCGGGCCGGCCTCCGTCTTCGTCTCCGTGTCCGTGTCTGTTTCCGTGTCCGTGGTGTCTGTTTCCGTGTCTGTTTCCGTCTCCGGCTCCGTCTCCGGCTCCGTCTCCGGCTTCGGCTTCGGCCGGAAGCTCCCCCTGAGCAGGGCGATCAGGACGACCGCGACCACATAGGACAACGCGTCGAAGGTGAACGGAAGTGCCGGGTCGACGTCGTACAGCACGGCGCCCACGGGGTTGCCGACCACCAGTCCGGCCACCACGGATCCGCCCTTGAGCGCCGCGTTGCCGCGGTCCCGTGCGGGTGGCGGCACGATCGCGGGCACGATCCCGGCCCAGGCTCCGAGGTAGAACCGCTGGGCGAGGTCCAGCGCGGCGGCAACCGCCATGAGGAGGAGGAGTGTCGCGTCCCCCAGGGCGACGGCGGTGGCCAGCGCGCCGGCCACCGCGGCACGGGCCGTGTTCACGGTGTACATCAGGCGGCGCCGGTCGACCCGGTCGGCGAGCACCCCGGCCGACAGCATGACGAGCGGCCAGGGCAGTTGGCCGGCGAGGAACACCAGGGAGACCTTGCGGGGGTCCGATGTGAGGTCGGCGGCGAGCAGGGGCAGCGCCACATAGCGCATGCCGCTGCCGAGGCCCGAGACGACCACGGAGGCCCAGAGCAGCCGGAACCCCGAACCGTAGTCGGGGTGGCGTCCCCGTTTCACCGATCTGCACCCCCTCCTCCGCGGGCGGCGGCGAGCTGCGACTGTAGTGCGTCGGACCCTCGGTCGCGGCGTTGCCGCGCTGAGGGCTCACCCCGCGGAACGTGGCCGCTGCGCGGCCGGAACGCGCGGCCGGAACGCGCCCCGGGCCGCCGCCGCGGGTCGCCGCTCAGAGCCACCGCCCCGGGCCGCGGACGGTGCCCGTCGGGCGCCCGGCGCCGCCGTCAGCGTGCGAGGTCGGCCACGCTCCCGACCGCGGTGTCGACCTCGGCGGGGGTGTTGATGACGGCGGTGCCAAGACGGGTGTGGACCGAGGCGGACAACCGCACCCGGCGGGTCGCCGCGTGGCCGACGATCTGCTCGTGAGTGCGGCCCGCCATGCTGAAGCACGTGATGCCGGCCGACAGCTCGGGGGCCATGGGGGTGTGCACCGTCACCCCGGGGATGCGGATCAGCCCCCGCTTGGCGCGGGTCGACAGTTCGGCGATGCGCGCGGCGACCCGCGTCCGGCCGAGCTGCCGGTGCATCTCGACCGCCACCGGCAGGGCGAAGGCGTGCTCGAACGCCAGAAAGCCCCCCGGGGACAACGGGGCCGCTCCTCCACCGGTGATAAAGCTGACGAACGTCGGGTGCAGTTGGTCGAGGACCTCGGGGCTCACCCACACGAACCCGGTTCCCCTCGGGCCGAACAACCACTTGTGGGTGCCCGCGATCACCGCGTCCGCGCCCAGGCGCGCGGCGTCCTCGTCGACCGCCGCGAGCCCGTGCACCGCGTCGACCACCAGCAGGCACCGGTCGGCGGGCGCGCGGCCCTCGTTGGCCCGCCGGACCGCCGCGGCCACGGCGCGCACCGGCATCCGGAGCCCGGTGCTGGACTGGACCCAGGTGATGCCGACGATCCTGGTGTGCGGGCGGATGGCGTCACCGACGGCCGCGGCGATTCCCTCCGCGGTGGCCGTGGCGGGATCGGCGAACCAGGAGCACGGCCTCACCCTGGCTCCGTGCTTCCCGGCCGCCAGCTCGGCGGCGGTGCGCTGCGCGCGGTGGTCGTACCCGGTCAGCAGGAACTCCTGGCCGGGGCGCGTTCTGACGCCGTTGTAGAACACCCCGAGGCCGATACTGGTGCTCGCGGTCATCGCGATGTCCTCGGCCCGGCCGCCGATGTAGGACGCGAGGGCCCGGCGCACTCGGGGCCAGCCGGTGGGGCCGTCGGGCAGTCTCATCCCCGTGGGGACCACCAGGGGATTGGCGTCGACCTGCGCGCCCAGGAAGTCCACCGCGTCCCGTACCCGCTTCGGCTGCGAGGCGAGGTAGAACAGGGCGAGGTTCGCCCATCCGGGTTCGAGGCGGAACTGCCTGCGCAGTGCCTCCCAGTCCGCGGGGCCGTCGGCGGCCGACGCGGCCGGACGCGCGGGCCGGGAACTCGGCGCGGCGCACGATCCGGTCGCGAGGGTGGCCGCCGCCACTCCCGCCGATCCCGCCAGGAGATCACGCCGGCTCACCGTGGACATCCTCACCGCTCCCTCGGGCCGGATTCCCGGAAGCGACGCCGGAAACCCTTGAAGTCGACTATGCGGACAACTCATCTGATATCATCGGATGATGCCACAAGGCGACCCGAGACGGGGCGGGCGGCGGGCGCTGTCGGGCGTCACCCGGGCCTCCGGCGGGGCGGCCCGGGTGCGGCCCTCACCGCTCCCGGGGTGCCGGGGGCGCCGGAATCACCGGAATCACCAGGGGCGCCGGTGATTCCGGCCATGGTGCGCAGTTCGCGCAGGCTGCCGCGGTAGACGCTGCGGTCGACCGGGCCCGGGATGCCCGGCACTCGCGCCCTGTCGGTGTACTGCCAGAACGTCCAGCCCTGATCGGTTCCGGGCAGATCACGCGGTTCCCTCTCGTAGCCCGGGAGCCACAGCTGATAGCCCTTCAGCACCCGGGCGTCCCCGCCCAGACACAGGGCGACAAACGAGTGGTCCGTGTACACGACCGGCCTTACACCGAAGTCCGCCTCGACGTGCCTCAGCAGGGCGGCGATCTGGCGGGCGCCCGCGTGCGGAGGGCATATCGCGCGGCCGTTCACCCAGGTGCTCTCGACATCGAGGACCGGCGGCAACTCCCCCGGCCTCCGCCCGGTGTACCCGGCCGCGCGTGCCGTACGGGCGAAGTGCCGGGCCTGGGCCGCGGCGTCGTACGGACCCCGCGCGTCGAAGAAGTGGTACGGGGCCCGGAGCAGGGACGTGCGGGACGCCGCGGCGAAGTCCTCGGCGAACCACGGGTCCCGGTACCGCGTGCCCTGGGTGGCTTTCATGAAGACGAAGGCGTTGCCGGCGGCGGCCCGGTTCCAGTCGATGGGCTCACCACCGCCACCGTGGTTGAACGCGCTGGTGTCCACTCCCGCGGGTCCGCCGGGCGCCGACGCGGGCGCGGGCGCGGACGAGGCCGCTGACGAGGACGAGGACGCTGACGCGGGCGACGGGGCCAGCGCTTCGGGGTGGGGTCCGAGCACGAGTGCCACGGCAGCCGCCGTGATGCCGATCAGGTGCTTCCCGACAGGGCGACGCGGCATGACGCACCCTCCGGCCACGTGGTGGTACCGGCGAAGCCCCCTCAGCGCGGGGCGTTCAGGGCCGGGGCCCTCGGGCCACCGGCCGAGGACACGGACGCCTCTCCCCGAAGTCTATCCGCCGGCCCGGACCCGCGCTCTTCGCCGAGGCCGTCGGCCCCGGGCCGTCGAACTGCCCGACGTGCGGGGGGTTCGTCCCGCCACGGCGATCCGACCCCGACGCGGGACGCGCGGCTCGCCAGGGGAGCGCGGTCCCCGATGCTGACCCGGCTCGTCGCCGAACACGGGCCGGCCCCGGAAGCCGGATTCCCTGTGGCCCCGTGGCCCTATGGCCCTATGGCCCCCGGTCGCCGGTCGCCGGTCGCCGGTCGCCGGTCGCCGGTCGCCGGTCGCCGGTCGCCGAACACTGTGCCCTGTGCCCTGTGCCCCGTGCGGAGGGTGCCGGGAGAGGAGGGGTGCCCGGAGAGGAGGGTGCGGACCAGGAGCAGGGCGGCGGGGACGGCGGTCGCGCCGGAGCCCGTCAGGTGCACCCCCGGCGGAGGGGCCGGATGCGAGGTCCCCTCCGCCGGGGGTGCGGCCGCCCGGCGGGCCGTGCCGCCGGCGGCACAGCCCACGCCGAGGGCCCCGCGTCCACGGGGCGCGGGCGTGCCGGTTCTCAGCCGTGCGCGCGCCCCGGTCCCCCGCCCCGGCCGCCGGGCAGCACACCCTCCTTCGCGGCCTCGAGGACGGCGTCAGCCTGCTCCTGGGTGAGCTTTCCCTCCGACACCGCCTTCTCCAGGCGTTCCGAGAGCCGCTCCTCGCGCTCCGCCTTGCGCTCCTCCTGCTTCTCGCCGCGGATCTTCTCCAGCGCCGCCTTCACCTTGTCCTCGGACACGCCGAGTTCCTCCGCGAGGGAGGCCGCCAGCTCGCCCTGCCGCTCCTCCATGCGCTCCTTGCGCGACTCGCGCCGCTCCTCCCGCGGATCGGCCGTGTCACCGGAGGACGCGGTCGAGTCAGCCGAGGAGGCGGGCGCGCCGTCCTCCGCGAGGGCCACCGCCGGGAACAGCAGTCCGATGCTCGCGACTCCTGCGGCGGCGAGACCCACTCGAACTCTCTTGGTCACCATGGAACGTTCCTCCGTATCCGGGAGCTGTGTCGTGGTCGAGCGTCGGGCGCCTGCCTGTGGCAGGGCTGGGAACAGGATGAGAATCCCCTTGGAACACGCCGGGGGCCCGAACCGGTACGTCCCGTCACGGCGGCCCGTCCCGTCACACCGGCGACCCGAGTGCCCGTCGCCTCGGCGGCCGGGTTCGGCCCCGGGCCGGGAGGCGGGTCAGCCCCGCCGCCGGCCGGCATCCCGGCCGGTCGGTCCGCACGTGCGATGGGGCAGACTTGGGCGACACCACGGCCGGAGCGGCGGGGCGACCCGACAGTGAGGGGGAAGGCAGCATGAGCACGCCGGTCTGGGAGGGCAGACTGCGACGGACTCTCGTATCGGAGACCGCCGAGCCGGTGCTCGTCCTGGCGGCGGGAGCGGCCGGTACCGGGAAGAGCCACCTCGTGCGCCGTCTCGCCGCTCTCCCCGAGGCCGCCCATGCCGAGGTGCGGACGTGGGTCTGCGGCGAGGAACGCGCCGTGCCGGAACTCGCGGGTGACGGGCCGGTCCTCCTGCTGGTGGACGATCTGCACCGGGCGGACGCCGCCGAGATCGGCGCACTCCGCCGGCTGCTGGAGCGGTCCCGGCCCCCGCTCGCCACCGTGCTGCTGTACCGGCCCGAGGAACTGCCCCGGCCCGGACTGCCGCTGGGCACGCCGCCGGTGCGCTATCCGCGTGAGCTGCTCGCCCTTGAGCACAGGGTCGCCCCCTGGACCGCCGAGCAGGTGCAGCGGGTCGCGGCGACCGCCCTCGGCGAGCGCTGCGCACCGGAGGCCGCGGAGCGGCTGCACGCGCAGTCCGGCGGGGTCGCGCAGGTGGTGGTCGACCTGCTGGCGGTGCTGCGGGAGCACGACCTGCCGCGGTACACCGCAGCCGACGTCGACAGCGCGGGAGTGCCCGTTCGCCTCGCCGAACTGGCGCTGGGCCGGGCGGCCTCGCTGCCCGCGTCGCAGACGGCCGTGGTGTGGGCCGCAGCGGTGCTGGACGAGCCGGCGACGAGGGAGGAACTGCTGACGGTCGCCGCGGGAGCGGTGCCCCGCCGGCCGCCGGGCGGCGACCCCGCGGAGAGGGCCGGGCGGAGCCGGGCACTCGACGACGCGCTGGTAGCCGCACTCGACGCGGCGGTCCTCACCGAGTACCCCGGCCGCCGCTACGGGTTGTTCGTCCCCCTCGCGGCCCGCGCCGTGCGGCGGGTGCTGCCCGGTCCCGTACGGCGGGAGCTGCATGCGAGAGCCGCCGACGTGCTGGTGCGCAGGCAGCCCGTGCCGTGGACGGCGCTCGCGGGGCACCGCCGGGAGGCGGGCCGGATACGGGCCTGGCTGCGTGCGGTGGAGCAGGCCGCCGCCCTGGCCACCGGCGCCGGAGACCACCAGCGCGCCATCACGTTGCTGGAGCAGGCCCTCGCGTCCCCCGACATACCCCGGGACGCCCGGGCCGAGCTGGCACCGCTGCTGGCTGACATCGCTGTCAACGGGCTGCGTTCGGATCAGACCGTCGAGGTGCTGTCGCAGATCGTGGAGGACGAGAGCCTTCCCTCCGTGCTGCGCGGCGCGATCCGCCTCGACCTCGGGCTGCTGCTGTGCAACCAGGTCGGGATGGGCGGCACCGGCTGGACCGAGCTGGAGCGGGCCGCAGCCGAACTCCGCAGCGAACGACCCGGATTGGCCGCCCGCGCCATGTCGGCCCTCGCGATGCCGTACTGGCCGGGCTCCTCCATCGACGTCCACCGCGCCTGGCTCGAGGGCGCGGCGGTGGCCGCCGAGGACAGCGGGGACGAGGTCGTCCGCACAGCGGTGCGGGCCAACCGCGCCGGACTGGCCATGAGTTGCGGGGACCCTGAGGGCTGGGACCTGCTGAAGTCGCTCCCCACCGACCACCCCGACCCCGGCATCCGCCGGCACGCGGCCCGCGGGCTGTGCAACGCGGCCGATTCGGCGGTGTGGCTCGGCCACTTCGAAGGAGCCGAGGACCTGCTGCACGAGGGACTCGAGCTGTCGGCCCGCAGCGGCGCCCCGTACACCGAGCACACCGCCCTGGGGGCGAGACTGCTGCTGGAGTGGTTCACCGGCCGCTGGACCGGACTGGCCGAGCGCTGCGAGGAGTTCGTCGCCGCGACCGCCGACATGCCGGTCATCAGTGCGGACGCCCGCATGGTCCGCGGGATGCTCGCCCTCTCCCAGGGCGACTGGGGCGCCTCGCTGTCGTGGCTGGCGGGCCCGGACGCGTCGTCGGCCGAGCACGCCGCCGCCCCGCTCGCCGCCGCCACGTCCGGCGCCCTGGTCCGGTTGGCGCTGGCCCGCCAGGACGTGCGCGCGGCGGCCGAGGAGTCCAGGAGTGCTTGGAGGAAGGCAGCGGCGAAGGGCGTGTGGGTGTGGGCCGCGGAACTGGTCCCCTGGGCCGTCGAGGCGGTGGCCCGGGCGGGTGACGCGGAAGGGGCCCGAGCCATGCTCGAGGAGCTGTCGTCCGGCCTGGCCGGGGTCGACGCTCCGTCCGCGACGGCCGCGTTGGGCTGGGGCCGGGCGGTGCTGGCCGAAGTGGCGGGAGACCCGCTGGAGGCCGCGCGCCGGTACCGGGAGGCCGCGGCCGTGTTCGCTCGCGCGCCGCGTCCCTATGCGCAGGCGCTGACCGCCGAAGGTGCGGCGCGCTGCACACTCGCGGCCGTCGCGGCAAGCGGCCGGGGAGCGGCCGAGCGGCCGGGGGAGACGAGCGCCGACGCCGCCCGTGCCGCCGACGAACTGGCGGGCTGCGCCACGCGGTTCACCGGGTTGGGGGCGGTGTGGGACGCCGCGCGCGCCCGCGCCGAACTCCGCCGCCATCAGCCGGCCAGGGAAGGCCGTCCGCCGGGACGCCCCGCGTACGGCGGTCTGCTCTCCCCGCGCGAACGGGAGGTCGCCGAACTCGCGTCGGCCGGGCTCACCAACAAGGAGATCGCGGCGACGCTGCATCTGTCGCCGCGGACGGTCGAGCAGCATGTCGCCCGCGCCATGCGGAAGCTGGGGACGCCCTCGCGCCAGGAACTCGCCGAGCGGCGGGAGCCGGCCGGTCCGGAGGCGGCGGAGCGGATGACCGGCGCTCCGGTCGGCGCAGACGGCGCGGAGTGACCGATTCCGCTCACACTCGTCCGCGCCCTGCTGTTCGCGGCTGTGCCCTGCACTTCCTAGCTGTGCCCTGCTGTTCGCGGCTGTGCCCGGCTGCGCCCTGCTGTGCCCTGCACTCCCCTGCTGTTCGCGGCCGTTCCCGGCTGCGCCCTGCTGTGCCCTGCACTCCCCTGCTGTGCCCTGCTGTGCCCTGCTGTTCGCGGCCGTTCCCGGCTGTGCCCGTCGGCGCAGCACGCGCCCGTACCCACTCACCCCGGTCTGCGCCCACCCGCGCCCACCCGTTCGCCCGCCGTCTCCCCCCGCCCCACCCCGCCGCGGGCACCGGTCGAGCGGCGAAGCAACCCGCACACCGGGTGATCAATCGGACGTGCACGCACCCGTTCAGGGATTAATCACGTATCCGTAGTACCCGCCTCCCGGATGTTCACGTGCGGACTATCGGCCATACGTTCCCTTCTGCTTGCCCGGTCGATCCGCACATCCGCCGCGAGGCGTTCCCCGATGTGCGTGCCGGCCGGCCGGCACTCGCGTGCGGAGGTCTCCCGAGGGGCCTCCGCACGACCGGCCGCCCCCCACCCCACCCTGACGCGGCCGCAGGGCGGCATGTCATGAACCGAACGAGTTCGAGTCGGTTCATGGCAAGCCGGTAACAGACCGGAAAGGCAGCAACTTGAACGGTTCAAGACCCTTTCGTATATCCGTGCTCGCGGTGACCGCCACCGCACTGCTCGCCACGGGAGCCGCAACCTCCGCCGCCGCCACACCGTCCCCGGCACCCGCCGCGTCCCCGGCGACGCCCTCCGCCGCCGCCGACACCCCTGTCGAGAGGCTGATCGTCGGCTACAAGTCCCGCGCGGCTGAGGCCGCATCGGACTCCGCCGCGGACAAGGACGCCCAGGCCAAGGGGAAGAAGGCCGGAGAGTCGCTCGGCTTCGACCGCCGCCTCGGCACCGGCGCCGCCCTGCTCGACCTCGGCGGAAAGCTGGACAAGGGCGATGCCGCCGACGTCATGGATGCCTTCCGCGCCGACCCCGACGTCGCCTACGTCGTCCCGGACACCCGCATGTACGCCACGGCCGTCTCCCCGAACGACACGGAGTACAGCCGCCAGTGGGACCTCTTCGAGAGCACCGCGGGCATGAACGTTCCCGCGGCCTGGGACAAGGCCACCGGCCAGGGCGTCAAGGTCGCCGTGATCGACACCGGTTACGTCGCGCACTCGGACCTCGCCGCCAACATCGTCAGCGGGTACGACTTCATCTCCGACCCGTTCATCTCCCAGGACGGCGGCGGCCGCGACAGCAACGCCGCCGACCCGGGCGACTGGACGAGCGCCGGCGAGTGCGGCGTGGACGAGGACGGCCAGCCCGTGCCGAAGGAGACGTCCGACAACTCCTGGCACGGCACTCATGTGGCCGGCACGATCGCCGCCGCGGCGAACAACGGCAAGGGCGTGGCGGGCATCGCCTACGACGCGACCATCCAGCCGGTGCGCGTCCTCGGCAGGTGCGGCGGGATGACCTCCGACATCATCGACGCCATCACCTGGGCGTCCGGGGGCTCCGTGCAGGGCGTGCCGAGCAACCCGAACCCCGCCGACGTCATCAACATGAGCCTCGGCGGCGAGGGCGGCTGCGACGCCGGCACCCAGAGCGCGATCAACTCCGCCGTGGGCCGGGGTACGACGATCGTCGTGGCCGCGGGCAACGACAACGCCAACGCCGCCTACTTCAACCCCGCCAGCTGCAGCAACGTCATCACCGTCGCCGCCAGCGACCGCCAGGGCAACCGCGCCTACTACTCCAACTACGGCAGCGTCGTGGACATCACCGCACCCGGCGGTGAGACCCCGGTGAGCAGTTCCAACGGCATCCTCTCCACGCTCAACAGCGGCACCCGCAGCGTCGGCAGCGAGAGCTACGCCGCCTACCAGGGCACCAGCATGGCCGCTCCGCACATCGCCGGCCTCGCCGCGCTGATGATCGACGCGAACCCGTCCCTGACACCGGCGCAGATCGAGTCGACGATCAAGAGCAAGGCCCGTTCGCTGCCGGGCTCGTGCTCCGGTGGCTGCGGTTCGGGCCTCGCCGACGCGGGAGCCGCTCTCGGCTCGGGTGGAACCACGACCACGGGCTCGAACGTCTTCCGCAACACCACCGACGTCAGCATCCCCGACACGGGCTCCTGGGCGACCTCGTCCGTGACGGTGACCGGCCGCAGCGGCAACGCGCCGTCGAGCCTGAAGGTCGACGTGGACATCAAGCACACCTACCGCGGTGACCTGATCATCGAGATCGTCGCCCCGGACGGCTCGTCCGCACGGCTCAAGGACTCCTCCGACGACAGCACGGCGAACCTGCTGACCACGTACACCGTAAACGCCTCCGACGTCGCGGCCAACGGCACCTGGAAGCTTCGGGTGGCAGATGTCTACTCCGGTGACACCGGGTACATCGACTCCTGGGGCCTGACCTTCTGACGGTCACGCACACCGATCTGCCGGTGCTCGGGGGGGCACCGGCAGATCACGCGTTTCCCGACCGCGGCGGGCGGACCAGCGGAAAGCGGTCCAGGCGGCCGGTCGCCGGTCGCCGGGGTCCGGGGTCCGGGGTCCGGGGTCCGGGGTCCGGGAACACCTCGGCACCGGGCGGGCACCACGGCACCGCGGCTGCGGCCGCTCCGCACTTCGCCCGCTCCGCCCGGCCCGCTGCTCACACCCCGGCAGGTTGCCGGCCGCCCGGCCGGGCTTCCTCCGCGGCGGCGAGAGCGGCAACGGCGCCGCCCGTCCGGGAGTACCGCCCGTCTGGGAGTACCGCGCGTGCGGGAGTACCGCGCGTTCGCGCGCACCGCGAGGCCCGTCGGAGGCAGGGCGGCCGGAGGCCCGGTGGCCGTCCTGCTGCGTGCCGAGGGTCCGGCACCGTTGTCGTCCCGCCGCGACGCGGCCGCCGCCCCGGTCAGTCGTCCCGCGGCAGCCGCTCCTGCCGTCGTCGCCGCTCGGAGCGGACGCGAGCGGCGTCGTGGGCGTCCTGCAGAAGCCGCAGGACCGTGCTCCGCGTCCGCGCTCCGGGATTGACGACCGAGATCCAGCCCAGTGCGCCGTACACCGGGTGCGGCACCACAAGGTCGGTTGCCGCGTGGTCACGCGGCCGGCCGGGGTCGCGCCGCTCCTCTCCGGTGAGTTCCTCGAACACCGCGCGGTCCACACGGATGTTCAGCCGCCATCGGTTCGGCGGGTCGAGGTCGGAAGCGGTGTCGCCGGGTCGGTTCCTGGTGACGGCCGTCGCGTACGGCTGCACGTTCCGCGGCAGTTGCCCGTCGGGGGCGTAGTAGCAGAAGGCGTCTCCCCATGCGGACTCGGGGAAGTCCCCGCCCGGCTCGGGGACGAGGACGAGGGCGCCGTCGAAGCCCCGCACGACGGCGATGATCTGTTCCATACTCATGGTTCAAGCATCACCCTCAAGTGCTTGTGTGGGGTTGACGATGGACGAGCCGCCGGTCCGCCCGCGCCGGGGACCGCTCCGGACGGCCGATGCCGCCAGGGAGTCGGGGTATTCGCCGCAGCAGGTCCGCGACCTGGAGCGGCTGGGAGTCATTCCCCCGGCCGCGCGGTCGGACAACGGCTACCGCTGCTACACGGCGGCCCACGTGCACGCCCTTCGCTCCTACCGGGGTCTCGCGGCAGCAGTCGGGCCCGTCGCAGCACGCGCGATGCTCCCGGAACTGCGGACTGCGACGCTCACGGAGGCGGCCTCGGCGGTCAGCGCGCTGCACGTCCGGCTCGCGCGGGAACGGGAGGAGGCCCTGCGTGCTCAGGAGGCCCTGCTCGCGGTACGGGCCGAGGCGGGCGAATCCGCGTTCGCGCGGGAGAGCGATGCCATGACGATCACCGAACTCGCCGGAGCGCTCGGGGTGCGACCGTCGGCGCTGCGTTTCTGGGAGCAGGAGGGACTACTCACGCCCGAGCGCGTGACCTCGCTGCGAGCGCGCCGTTACGGACTTCCGGCCATCAGGACGGCCCGGATCGTCGCGGCGCTTCGCAGCGCGGGCTACGGCGTGCCCGAGGTACGCGACATCGTCGGCTCCCTGGACGGGCTCGCCGGGTTCGAGGAGACACGGCGCCTCCTGGGAGACCGTCTCGACCGGATTGCCGCGAGGAGTGTGGCCCTGCTCCGCGTCGGCGCGGACCTGGCGGCCGTCGTCATGGCGGAGCAGCAGCCACCGCAGGGGTGACCGGTACGGGTGTGCCGGGTTCGCGGCGTTCCGCAGGCCGTCACCTCCTACGGCTCTTCGTGCTGCCCGCTCGCGCGGCCGGGTGGTCACGCCGCGCACGGCAGGCCGGGACGGTCGGCCCGCCGCTCCGCCGCTCCGCCGCTCCGCCGACCCAGCGGTCCAGCGGTCCAGCGGTCCGGCGGTCCAGCGGTCCGGCGGTCCAGCGACCCAGCGGTCCAGCGACCCAGCGGTCCGGCGGTCCGGCGGCCCGGCGACCCAGCGGTCCGGCGGCCCGGCGGCCCGGCGGCCCGGCGGTCCGGCGGTCCGGCGGTCCGGCGGTCCGGCGACGTCACCGCAGCCGGGCGAGGCCGCCGGGTGCGTCGCTGCCCGGCGAGCGGCGCGGGCCGTGCTGCGGCGGAGCAGGCCTCCGCGGCCGGGAGGCGGGCCACTCACCGAGTCGGGCCGCGGCCGTGCGCCAGGCGGCCGTCACCGCTGCACGGGCCTGCGCGGTACGCGCGGGCAGGTCGCCGCTCAGCAGGACCGGTGCCCCGACATGGACATGCAGGGCCGGGCGGCGCAGCGGCGCGGTGGTCAGCCCGGCGAACTGCTTGACGGCGCTCCCCGAGGCGAGGCGGCGGGCTCCCGCCTGGCCTACGGGGACCACGGGCGCGCCGGTCCGCTCGGCGAGACGGGCCAGGCCGCTCCGGAAGGCGAGGGGCGGGGACTCGGCGACGTCCGTGCGGGGTGGGAGTCCGCCCTCACCGTAGAGGAGGACCAGCCGCCCCTCGCCGAGCGCGGCCTCGGCGAGGTCGAGGCACCGTGCGGCGCGCCGGTCGTAGCGGTGCACGGGTATGTGGCCTCCGCCGGCCAGTGCGCGGCGCAGCAGGGGTACGCGCCACAGACCCGCGGCCGCCATGACGACCGGTTCGGCGCCGAGGCGGTGCAGTGCGGCGAGGACGACGGCAGGGTCGGCGAGCGAGGTGTGGTTCGCGGCGACGATGCTGCCCGGTACGAGGGCGGCACGGGTGTCGGTGGTCACGGTGAGCCGGCCGGCGGCCGGCACCAGGACCTCTGCGAGGCGGCTGAGCATGCGGTCTCCCTGTCTCGACGAAGCTGCTCTTCATCGTCGGGGCCGGGACGGGGCCGGGCCTGAGCACCCGTACTCACCTCCGCCGTACCGGATACCCGCAACGGTGGTGGCGGCCGTACCCAGGAGCGGTCCGGGTCCGGAGGCTGCGGCGCCCCGGCGGCTCCTGCTCCTGCTCCTGCTACCGCTGCGGCTCCGGGTCCGGGTCCGGCCGTGCCGACGGCGGCGGCGGTTCGGCGCACGGCGACGGTGGTGGTGGCGCCGGCGACGGTGGTGGTTCGGCGCACGGCTGGTCCTGCTCGACGGCCAGGACGGCCGGGAGCGACCCGGGGCGGCGGGACGGTGGCACTCGCCGTCCGGCCGCGCCGGGGCGGCGGGTCCGTCCGCCGTTCGGCCGCGCCGAGCGGGCCACGCTGACGGGCCCGCCGGTGGGCGCCCCCGGGCGGGCCGGATACCCGAAGGACGCGGACACCTCGGCGATCAGCAGCGGAGAGCCGCGTCGAGTCGGTGGTACAGCGTGTCCAGACGGCTGCGACCGGGACTGCGAGCCGGCATCCGCTGCACGAGTCGCCGAACTGCCGCGGGAGCGTGCCCGATCGCCCACCGGATCTCCTCGTCGCCGGCCCCGGCGTCGTCGCCCGCCGCTAGTTCGCACGCCCGCGCCTGCTGGACGGCGGGGCCGAGGATGTGCTTCGACTGGTGGGCGGTGGCCAGTGGGTGGAGATAGGGGGTCGCCACCGCATAGCACGCGGCGCGGGCGGCGGCCGCGGCCGCCGGGTCGCCCGCGTCGCGCGCGGCCGCGTGCGCCGCCCAGGCGAGCGAGCGCAGCAGCCGGGTCCGCTCCCCCTCCCGCGCGAAGACCCGGATGCCGTCGATCGCCTCGCGCGGCCGGAAGTCACCGGGGGCCTCCGCCTCGAACAGGGGAAGCGCCCGCGCGGCGCAGTCGGCCGCCCAGAGTGCGAGAAGCCGACGGTCCTCGTCGCTGATCAGCACCTCGTCCACTCGCACATCATGCCCGGTCCGGGTCCTCCCCGCCGCTGCCCGCCGCTGCCCGCCGCCTTGCGGCTGCCCCGGTGAGCCCCGTGCGCGAGGCGTCGTGAGACCCGGCTCGGCAGGCGGGCCGGGTCTCACGGCTCCGTTGCGCCGGGCGCCGTGCGGGCCGGGCGCCATACCGACCGGGCACGGCGCACCCGGTCAGCCCTCGTGAGACCCCCGGCCAGACCGCGGCAGCCCCCGGCCAGACCGCGGCCGGTTTCCGGTCCGGTCGGGCACAGGTCGGGAACGCGGAAGGCGAGCCGGGGACGGGAGATGACCGGGTCTCCCGCCTGGCTGAGGGGGCGGGTGTCAGCGGCCGAGAGCAGCGGCCGGCAGTCGCCTACCGCTGTCAACGGTTGTCAGCAGCCACCGGATCCGGCCGGGGCTCCGGTACCGATCCGGAGGGTTGCGGGGGTGGTGGCGCAGCAGCCACCTGCCTCCTCGGCAGAGGCGGCGCCGGTTTCGTCGAAGAGGCCGGATCCGCCGCAGACGCCCGTCTCGGGGAGGGTGAGTTCGACGCGTGCGGCGGCCTCGTGGTCGCCGGCCAGCGCGGCGGCGACGGAGCGGACCTGCTCGAAGCCGGTCATGGCGAGGAAGGTGGGGGCGCGGCCGTAGGACTTCATGCCGACGAGGTAGACGTCCTTCTCCGGGTGCGCGAGCTGCCCGGCGCCGTGGGGGTAGACCGTTCCGCAGGAGTGGACGTTCGGGTCGATCAGGGGCGCCAGCTCGACGGGGGCCTGGAGGCGCTCGTCGAGGCCGAGGCGCAGCTCGGCGAGGAAGGACAGATCGGGGCGGAAACCGGTGAGGACGACGACCTCGTCGACCGGGTCCAGTCGGCGGCCGTCCTCCGCGACGATCACCAGCCGCTCGCCGTCGGTCCCGGTGCGGGTCTCGATCGCGACGGCGCGGAATCCGGTGACGGCGTCGGCATGCCCGGAGTCGACGGCCGCCTTCGCCGCAAGTCCGAGGGCACCGCGGGCGGGGAGCTGGTCGGATTCGCCGCCGCCGAAGGTGGAGCCGGAGAGGCCGCGCCGCAGGACCCATACCGCCTTGGTGTCGGGGGCGTCCTCGGCGAGGCCGGCCAGGAGGGCGAGGGCGGTGAAGGCGGAGGCGCCGGAGCCGATGACGGCGGTGCGCTTCCCCGCGTACCGGGCGCGCTGGGCTTCGTCGCGCAGGTCGGGCACGCGGTAGGAGATGCGGTCCGCGGCGGTGTGCTCGCCGAGGGCCGGAAGTCCGTCGCCGCCGAGGGGGCCGGGTGTGGACCAGGTGCCGGATGCGTCGACGATCGCGCGGGCGGTGATCCTCTCCTCACTGCCGTCGGCGTTGAGGATCCGGACGGTGAAGGGCTGCCTCTCGCGATCGGCGTCCACGACCCGGTCGCGGCCGAGGCGGGAGACACCGGTGACGCGCGTACCGAACCGGACCCTGTCTCCGAGGGCGTCAGCCAGGGGCTGGAGGTACCGCTGCACCCAGTCGCTGCCGGTGGGGTAGGTCCCGTTGTCCGGCCTCACCCAGCCGGTGGGGGCCAGGAGCTTCTCGGCGGCGGGGTCGACCACTTCGCCCCAGGTGGAGAACAGCCGCAGATGGCTCCACTCCCGCACCGCGCTGCCGGCACCGGCTCCGGCCTCCAGGACCAGCGGCTCGAGGCCGCGGGCGACGAGGTGGGAGGCGGCGGCCAGACCGATCGGGCCGGCCCCGATCACCACGATGGGCAGGGCGGCGTTGGGCTCGTTCACGATGACCCCGATTCTGTTTCGATATCCGTCGATGACTTTCACTCGTCAGCGTCGCATCTGTTTCGACACATGTCAACATAGGCAGTCATCGAATCAAGAGAGTCCCTCGCGGGCCTGAACCGGCGACGACCGCCGCTACCCGTCACACCTGGCAACGCCTGACACCACACGCCGTTCACCCGGGACGGTCGACCGGTCCAGCCACCTTCCCGACCCCGTCGCCGCACCCTCCCGCCGGACGCCGTACGCCACCGGCAACCGGCAACCGGCAACCGGCAACCGGCAACCGGCAACCGGCAACCGATCGAGCCACGTCGGCACCCGGCCGCGGTCACCCCGGTCACCCCGGTCACCGCAGTCACTCCGGTCACTCCGGTCACTCCGGTCACTCCGGTCACCGCAGTCACTCTGGTCACTCCGGTCACCGCAGTCACCCGGCCCGCACGAGGACCCTCCGCGCGCACCATCCGGTGTGCGAGCGGACCGCGGCCACCCCGGCGGTGTTTCGACATGTGTCAACATAGACCCATGTCGAATGCGAAGGCGCTTCCGCCGCTCGAACCCACCGCCCGGGGCGCGGTGCCGTGCTGCCCGCCGCTGGCCGAGCGGCCGATGACGGCCGATGAGGCCGAGACGGCCGCACGCATGTTCAAGGCGCTCGGCGATCCGGTCAGGCTCAGGCTGTTCTCCTCGGTCGCCTCGCACGAGGGCGGCGAGGCGTGTGTATGCGACATCTCCGACGTCGGGGTGTCCCAGCCGACGGTCTCCCACCATCTGAAGAAGCTCAAGGAGGCCGGGCTGCTGACCTCGGAGCGGCGCGGCACCTGGGTCTACTACCGGGTGCAGCCGTCGGTCCTCGCCGCGATGGGCAGGCTGCTCGCACCGGCACCGGCACCGGCACCGGCACCGGCAGAGACCCCGGCGCCGGTACCTGCCGCCTGACCCGCAGCCTGGACGCAGGGCGCGGGAAGGGCAGAACCGCCGGGCCGCGCGCGGCGCTCCCCCCTCGCGCGGGCACCGGGTGCCCGCTCCAGCCGGCTCAGCCCGGTGACGAGCACCGGATGGTCCCCGTCCGGATGCGCCGGAGCGCCCGCCTCCTCGAGAGCCGACCACACAGACCGCACCGCCCGGCACCGCCCGGCACCGCCCGGCACCGGCCGGCACCGGCCGCCGCTGACCGCCCGCCCCGCCGGAACGGCCGAACACCCGCAGGGCCCGCTTCCCCGCGAAACACCCAGCCGGCCCCCGCAGAGCACTTATCCGGACAACAGGCGCATCGGCGCATACTCGGTAGTGAGCAGTGGGACGAAGACTGGAGTGTGAGCCGGATGCCAGGATCCCGTTCTCGTTCGCGGTATGCACCCGACCGGGGACTGACCACCCGCATGGTGACGACGATGTTCCTGATCGGACTGCTGTACGTCGTCTTCGTCGGCGTGCTGCTGGCCATCCTCCGGGACTCCTGGTTCCTCGTCCTGGTGATCGCCGGCGGCCTGTTCGTCGTCCAGTTCTGGTTCAGCGACCGGATCGCCGCGTACAGCATGGGGGCCCGCGAGGTCACTCCCGAGCAGGCACCCGAGCTTCACGGAGCCGTGGACCGCATCTGCGCCCTCGCCGACATGCCCAAGCCCCGGGTGGCCATAGCCGACAGTGACGTGCCGAACGCGTTCGCCACCGGCCGCAACGAGAAGACCGCCCTCGTCTGCGCCACCACCGGTCTGCTGCGCCGCCTTGAGCCGGAGGAACTGGAGGGCGTGATCGCACACGAACTGTCGCACGTCGCCCACCGCGATGTCGTGGTGATGACCATCGCCTCCTTCCTCGGCGTGCTCGCCGGGCTGATGGTCCGGGTCTGGCTCTACAGCGGGCTCAGCCGCAGCAGCCGCGACGTCAACACGGCCGTGGCGGTGCTGGTGATCCCTCTGGTGAGCGCCGCCGTCTATGTGATCAGCTTCCTGCTGACCCGGCTGCTCTCCCGCTACCGGGAGCTGTCCGCCGACCGTGCCGCCGCACTGCTGACCGGCCGCCCGTCGGCGCTCGCGTCGGCGCTGACCAAGGTGACCGGCCAGATGGCCAGGATCCCGACCCAGGACCTGCGGAAGGCCGAGCCGTTCAACGCGTTCTGGTTCGCCCCGGCGTTCTCCTCCAAGGAGAGCCTCGGCAGGCTGCTCTCCTCCCACCCGACGCTGGAGCAGCGCCTGGACCAGCTGGGCAGGATCTCGCTGCAGCTCGGCCGCCCGTGACCGGCCCGGCGCCCTCGCGGCCCTCGTCCGAGTGACAAGGACTCGACCCATGGGACTCCTCGACGCCATTCTGGGCCGCAGCAAACCGGTACGGCCCGACCTCGACCGGCTCTTCGGCCTGCCCGGGGCCGCGATCACCCTCCAGGCGGGAGCCGGCTTCACCCCCACGGGATCCGGCTCGGTGTGCTTCGCCGGAGTCGAGGGGGCGGCCTTCACCAGGATCCGGGACGACGTGCGCGACCTCCTCGACGCCGACACCGGCCGGGGCGGTACGCCTGTGGAGTTCACCCGGGACGCGTACGGGTACACCTGGCTCCTGTCCCGCCATCCGGCCGACGACACGGCCTCACTGGTCAACGACCTGCACGCCGTCAACACCCTGCTCCAGGACGCCGGCTTCGGCCCCCATCTGCTCTGCTCGCTCGTCGGCTTCCGCAACGCCGCGACGGGGCGGGTGCTCGCGCTGGTGTACCTCTACAAGCGGGGCACCTTCTATCCCTTCGCGCCCCTCCCGGGGGCCGCCGAGAAGCGCGACAACGCCCTGGAGCTCCAGGTCAGGAGTCTGCTCGCGGACGACGTGCCGATCGAGGAGGAACTGGGCCGGTGGTTCCCCCTCTGGGGCGCCCCCGGCGTCGCCGACGCTCCGGAGGAGGGCGGCGGGCACGGATGAGCCGCGTGGCACTCGGTGCACGGTGTGGCGCCGGGCACCCTGGGCCAGGGCCCGGCTCCCGGAGGCGAACCGTGGTCCTGCAGACCGTCTGCGGGGTGAGGCCCGAGTAGGAGGCGGCCTCGGGACGGCCGCCCGGCCTCCCCCACCCGTCCGCAGCGGACCGTGCACCGGCGAGGCGACGCGGTTGCCGAGCAGGGGCGGATCGCCGCCCAGACCGCTCCTCGTCTCGGCGGGCGCCGGGACGGCGGCGTCCTCGGCCGTAGGGTCGACGGCACGCGTCCGGTGCACAGGCGCACTCCCACCGTGCGCCCGGCGCCCGGTCGGGCAGCGGCGTCGTCCGACCTCCTCACGGCAGGCGGAGGCCACCGCCGTGCGCCTGCGGACCCCGGCGCCCGGCACCCGACCAGGCGGCCCCGTACCCCCCGAGACGCCACGGGTGCGGCCGCGGCTTGGCCGCGGGCGGCCGTCCGGCCGTTCCGCGCATACTGTCCCGGCCGGGGTCCGGCGCCCGGGCCGCGTCCCGCGGAGTTGGAACCGGGACGCTGCGAACAGCGTTTGATCAGGAGGGCGGCGGCCGCGCCGCCCAGTCGGTGCAGTCGAAGGGGGACGGGGACGGCATGGTCAGCGACAAGGCGCGCAAGCTCTTCGAAGCGCTCGATCTCGACCACGACGGGACACTGACCCGCGAGGAAGTGATCATCGCCCTGCGGGCGAAGGGCCCGCAGCTGGCCGCGGCGGGAGATCTGCCGTTCTGGGGCGTGGGAGACGCCGACGCGTCCTCGGCCCTGTTCGACGCGGCCGACCAGAACGGGGATTCGGTGCTGACCCTCGAGGAGTTCTCGGCGGTGGTGGACCGCCGTTTCGGCTGGCGCTGAGCCCCGCACCGGCCGCCACCCCGGCCGCAGGGCGCGGAATCGACGATGACGTGGACGTCACCACCCCTCAGTGAAGGAGCCGAGATGCCCGAGTCCCCTCGCCGGCCCGCGCCCGATGGGCCCCGGCCGGGCGCCGTCCCCGGTGAGCCCCCCGGCGAGTCCC
>NZ_CP029254.1:3905000-4115000 GCF_003122365.1 Streptomyces spongiicola | reverse complement strand
AAACGACAGCGTGTCGCTCGCTTGGAGTGGTTCTTGCGGGTTGGCTGCCCGGGGCCGACCTGGGTCGGTGCTCACGTCGGACAACCCGAAGGACTATACGGACCGCCGATTTGCGTGTCAACCGCGCTCCCTCGGCGTAGTCCCCGGTCATGACCGCGCCCGCGTGCACCTTCCGGTGGTGGGCCGCCTGACGGCGGCCGGCAGTCACGCGCGCATCCACGGCCGCCGCCTCGGCGGCCGTTCTCCTTCCTCCTCAGAGGGGCGGCCCGGCCCACCGGCCGCGGTGGCTCCGGCAGGAGCAGGGAGACGGGCACGCCCGGCTCTCCTGTCTGCTCGAGTGCACCGCCACGGACGGCGAGATGCGGCGGATGATCCAGTACAAGGAGAAGGGCGCACAGGCGAGGGCCGCGGGGGTGGGCGTGCGGCTTTCCCTGCTCACGTACCCGGTGCTGATGGCGGCGGACATCCTGGCGTACGCGACGGACGAGGTCCCCGTGGGCGACGACCAGGCACAGCACGTCGCTGATCGACGCGTGGCAGGGAAGCGGCCGTCCGGTCGTCTACGTGCGGCACGACTCGTCGAGCGCGGAGTCGCCCCTGCGGCCCGGCCACCCGGGCAACGGGTTCAAGGACTACGTGGAGCGCAGGAGGGGGAGCGGCGGAGGACCGGAACTGCTGGTGACGAAGACCGTGAACTCCGCGTTCTACGGGACGCCGGATCTGGCGCGGTGGTTCGGGTCCCAGGGGGTGCGCCAGTTCGTGGTCGCCGGGATCCAGACCAACATGTGCGCGGAGACCACGGCGCGGATGGGCGGGAACCTGGGGTACGAGGTGCTGTTCGCGCTGGACGCGACCCACACCTTCGACCTCGAGGGGCCCTTCGGCTGGCGTCTGGAGGCCGATGAGCTGGCGCGGGCCACCGCCGTGTCGCTGCACGGCGGCGGATTCGCTTCGGTGGTGTCGACGGACGGGCTGGTGGCCGCCGCGGGGAGGTGAGCCCCTGTCCGGGGCGTGCCCCGACCGGAGGTGGCCGTGAGCCGCCTCCGGTCGTGCCGGTGGCCGCCGGGGCATCGGAGCCGGCGGGTCCGCGGTCGCGAAGCCGTGGCGGACGCCGGCCCCCGGCGTCGCCGGACTCGGCTGTGCGGCCGCCCGCCGTCATCCGTTGCCGGAGGCGAGTTCGCGGCTGCGGTCGCGGGCCGCTTCGAGCGCGGCGATGAGTGCGGCGCGGACGCCGTGGTTCTCGAGTTCCCGGATGGCGTTGATGGTGGTCCCCGCCGGGGAGGTGACGGCCTCGCGGAGCTTCACCGGGTGCTCACCGGAGTCGCGGAGCATCACCGCGGCACCGATGGCAGCCTGGACGATCAGGTCGTGGGCCTGGGCCCGCGGCAGGCCGAGCAGGATGCCCGCGTCGGTCATGGCCTCGACCAGGAAGTAGAAGTAGGCGGGGCCGGAGCCGGACAGGGCGGTGGCGGCGTCCTGCTGGGACTCGGGGACCCGGAGGGTCTTGCCCACTCCACCGAAGATCTCCTCGGTGTGGGCCAGGTGCTCGGCGGTGGCGTGGCTGCCGCCCGAGATCACCGACATGCCCTCGTCGACGAGGACGGGGGTGTTGGGCATGACACGGACGACGGGGGTGTCGGGGGCGAGCCGGCTCTCGATGGTGGCGGTGGTGATACCGGCGGCGGCGCTGATCACGAGGCGGTCGGCGGCGACGTGGGGGGCGAGTTCGTCGAGGAGCCTGCCCATGTCCTGGGGCTTGACGGCCAGGATCAGTGTGTCGGCGCGCTTTGCGGCGTCCGCGTTGGTGACGGCTCCGACGCCGTAGCGGGTGCGGAGCTCCTCCGCGCGGTCGGCCCGGCGGGTGGTCACCAGCAGGGCCGAAGCGGGCCAGCCGGCCCGGATCATGCCGCTGAGCAGGGCCTCGCCGATCTTGCCGGTGCCGAGGACTGCGACTGTCTGGGTCATGCGGGTCACCTCACCGGGGTGGTGCGCGTGCGTATGGGGTCCGTCCGGGTCCGTCCGGGTCCGTGACCGGTCGCTCCCGGGTTTTCACGGACAGGGACATCCTCGCACCGGGCCCGCCGCGGTGTCGGCGCCGTCCGAGGGGCGGTCACGCGGTGCGGCGGCGGAGCGTGGCCGCGCCGAGGAGGAGGACGAGGAGCGCACAGGCGGAGACGACGAGTACGTCGCGGACGAAGTCGGCGGTGACGTCGGTGCGCCGGAGTACCTCGTTCATGCCGTCCACGGCGTACGACATGGGCAGCACGTCCGAGAGGCCCTCGAGGACGGGCTGCATGGTGTCGCGGGGGGCGAAGAGACCGCAGAGGAGGAGCTGGGGGAAGATCACGGCAGGCATGAACTGGACGGCCTGGAACTCGGATGCGGCGAAGGCGGAGACGAACAGGCCGAGAGCCGTGCCGAGCAGTGCGTCCAGCAGCGCCACCAGCAGCAGCAGCCAGGCCGAGCCGGCGACGTCGAGGCCGAGGAACCAGACCGAGAGCCCGGTCGCCAGGGCGGACTGGACGACGGCGAGCAGGCCGAAGGCGAGTGCGTAGCCCGCTATCAGGTCGGCTTTCCCCAGGGGCATGGCGAGCAGGCGTTCGAGGGTGCCGGAGGTGCGCTCGCGCAGGGTGGCGATCGAGGTGATCAGGAACATCGTGATCAGCGGGAAGATGCCGAGCAGCGAGGCGCCGATGGCGTCGAAGGTCTGCGGGCTGCCGTCGAAGACGTAGCGCAGCAGGAAGAGCATCAGGCACGGCACCAGGAGCATCAGGGCGATCGAGCGGGGGTCGTGCCGCAGCTGCCGAAGTACGCGGGCGGCGGTGGCGAGGGTACGCGACGGGGAGAGCACCGGAAGCGGATGCGGGTCGGCGGCCGCCTTGGCCGTGGAGGACGGGTCGGCGGCCGCCTTGGCCGTGGAGGACGGGTCGGCGGCTGCCCTGGCCGTGGGGGACGGGTCGGCGTTCATCGGGCCTCCTCCTGGAGGGCGTCGGCGGAGTCGACGAGGTGCAGGAATGCCTCTTCGACGGTGGCGGTGCCGTGGCGGCGGCGGAGGGCCTCGGGGGACCCGTCGGCGAGGAGTTCGCCGTCTCGCAGCAGGAGCAGGCCGTGGCATCGCTCGGCCTCGTCCATGACGTGGGAGGAGACGAGGATCGTGGTGCCGCGTTCGGCGGCGATGCGGTGGAAGAGGTCCCACAGGTCGCGGCGCAGGACCGGGTCGAGGCCGACGGTGGGTTCGTCGAGGACGAGCAGGTCGGGCGTGCCGAGGAGGGCGACGGCGAGGGAGACGCGGCTGCGCTGCCCTCCGGAGAGCCTGCCCGCGAGCGCGCCGGCGTGCGCCGTGAGGTCCACGTCCGCGAGGGCCTGGGAGACCTGGTGCCGTCGACGTTCGGCGGCGGCGCGGCCCGGGTCGAGGACCGCGGCGAAATAAGCGAGGTTCTGGCGGACGGTCAGGTCGTCGTAGACGGAGGGGGCCTGGGTGACATAGCCGATGCGGGAGCGCAGCGCGGCGTGGCCGGCGGGCCGGCCGAGGACGTCGAGGGTTCCGGTGACCCTGGCCTGGGTGCCGGCGACGGCACGCATCAGGGTGGACTTGCCGCAGCCGGAGGGGCCCAGGAGCCCGGTGATCCGGCCCGGTGGCACGTCGAAGTCGAGGTTGCGCAGGACGGGTCGGGGGCCGCGGACCACGGTGAGGGCGCGCGCGTGGACGGCCGGTGCCGGAGGGCCCCCCGATGGATTATTCATCACGCGATGAATAATCCATCCGGAGGAGGTGCCCGTCAAGGTGCGCGGCCGGGAGTCAGGACATGCCCGGCACCAGCGGGACGGCCCAGGGGCGACGGGCGGCGGTCCGCAGCACACCGACGGTGGAACGGACGACCTGCTCCTTGACCCGGGCGGCGAGACGCCCCGTCAGAAAGCGGTCGCGAGGACTGTCGTCCGGCCGGACGAACTGGACGAGCCCGTCGCGGCGGCCGAGACTGACGCACTGGATCAGATAGCCGTAGTCGAAGGTGCGCGGCCCCCGCCCGCGGAGTTCGGAGATGATCGACGCGGCGGTGTGCGAACCCATGGGCATCGCCGTCGCGCAGGCCATCCGCAGCGCGCCCGCCCTGGCCGAACTCGCCGCGGCGGCGTCCCCCGCGACGTACACCTCCGGGTACACCGTCGAGCGCAGGGTGCCGTCGACCCGGACCCGGCCCGAGGAGTCGAGCGGGAGACCGGCCGCCGCGGCGAGTTCGGCGTTGGGGACCATCGAGGCCGCCCAGACGACCTCGTCGGCGTCGGCCGACCCGGGGTCCTCGATCCGCCGGCCCTCCTCGATCCGAACGCCCCGCGCCCTCAGCACGCCCAGCACGTGGTCGCGGGCACGCGGGGAGAAACCCGAACCGACCCCTCCCTCCGAGTGCAGGCTCACCCGCCACTCGGGCCGGGCCTCGGCGAGTTCGGCGGCGAACTCGATCCCGGTCAGCCCGCCGCCGACGACCGCCACCGAGCCCGGGCCGTCCTGGAGGCGCTTGGACAGGTCGGCGGCGGTCTCGGCGGTGTGGGCGGTGTGGGCGCGTTCGCCCGCGGGCGCGGTACGGCTGCCCAGGGCGTATACGAGCCGGTCGTACGGCAGCCTCCGGCCGTCGTCCGTCGCGACCACGCGGCCGGCCGGATCGATCGCCGTGGCCCGCGCCGCGATGTGCTCGATCCCCTCGGGGTGGAGGAAGCCGGAGAGCGGGTGGCTCACATCGGGGCGGACTCCCGCGGCCAGTTCGTGGAGCCGTACGCGTTCGGTGAACCGGTGGCCGGGGTCGATCAGGCCCACCCGGGCGTGTGGAGCCAGCCGGAGGGCGGCGGTGAGCCCGGCATAGCCGGCGCCGAGGACAAGGACGCGGGGGCGGTCGCCGCTGCTGTGTGTCGTCATACCCATGGGACGGCGCAGCGCCGCCGGATGTGACACGGCGGGGAGGGTCCGGTGGCGGGCCGGCCGGTGGACCGGGCGAAGCGCAGCCCGCCGGACCGGCCGACACACCGGCCCCGGGCGGCGCGGCCGCCGCCGGACGGGCCCACTGCGCCGCTCCCGGGTGGTCGCGAGCGGGCTCCGGGATGCGCCGATCGCAGGCCTCGGGGGGCATCGGGCCCTCGGCGAACGGCTGCCGGCCGATCGCCCGGCAGCACCGGCAGCACCGGCAGCAGCGGCAGCAGCGTGTGTTCGCGGGCCGGGTACGGGTGCGGCGGACGGGAGGAGGACGGGTACGGCAGGACGCCGGCGGCGTCAGGCCCGGCCGCATGCCGCGCGCTGCCGCACGGCGCCCTGCCCTACCGTCCTGCCGTACGGCGTCAGGCCCCGAGGCCGCACCCGTCCCTGCCGTACCGCCACCTGCCGTACCGCACCGTGCCGCTCGGCACTGTGGCGAGCGGCACGGTGCGGTACGGCGTCCGTCCTGCCGGTCACCACGGCGGCCCGTCTCATCTGCGCCTGGGTTTCCTGCGGGCCCCCGGGTTCCCGGTGCGGGCGCCCTGGCGCTTCTCGTACCGGGCGAGGGCCGTCTCGTACTCCGCGCGCCGCAGTTCCTCCCCCGGCGCCTCGGTGAGGGAGCGGAGGAAGTAGGCGAGCAGCGCCCCGATGAAGCCGATCATGCGCAGACTGCGCAGGGACTCCTCGCGCGCCGGGTCGTCCGGGCGGCGGGAGAAGCCCTCCCAGGTCTTGCGGAAGGCGACGGCGCTGCACACCGAGAACGTCACGATCAGCAGCAGGTCGACGAAACCGCCGACCCGGGCGGTCTCCAGGCCCTGGTAGGCGAACCGCAGGACGAGGCACCCGGCGACCGCCGCGGCGAGCGACCCGGCCGCGACGGCGACACGGCGCAGTCCGTAGCCGCCGTCGTGGTGGACCCAGGTGGTGCCGAAGAACCGGATCTCCTCGGGCCTCGGCCCGGCACGGCCACCGCTCCCGGCGCCCGGCCGGCCGTCGGGACCGTCCGCGGAGCCGGGTGGACGGCTGCGGCGGGGGCTGTCTTCGCGGTTCTCGCTCACGCACCCGATTATCCCCGGCCGCCCACCGCCCGGCCGGGGGCGGGGGCGGGCGCACGGTCGGACTCAGCGCACGCGGTCGGACCCAGCGCACGGCGACGTGTCCCGTCGCCGCCGGATTCCCCACCGGCGGGGCGGTGGGGCGCGGTGGGGCGGCCGGCGGGAACGGGGGGCGGCCCGCTCGCTGGGCGCGGGGCGCCCGGTGCGGGCGATCGCGCGGCGCGGGCAGGAGAGCGCGGCGGTCCGCCGCGACGGCCGACGGCGCGGTATGGGGGCCGCTCTCCGGCGTCCGAACGGCTGCCGGGGGATGATGCCGGACGTTCGCGGCGGCCCGCGGGCTTCGGAAACCCGCCCGAGGCGGCCGGATGCGGCGGGATCCCCGAGGGGCGGGGAGGTACGGGGAGTACCGGGAGGTACGGGGAGTACCGGGAGGTACGGGGAGTACCGGGAGGTACGGGCGCGGCCGAGCCCCGCCGGCGTCGGCGGGGCTCGGCCGGGTGACCGGTGTCAGCCGAGCATGTCCACGTCCCGCACCGCGCCCTTGTCCGCGCTCGTCGCCATCGCCGCGTAGGCACGCAGCGCCGCGGAGACCTTGCGTTCGCGGTTCCCCGGCGCGTAGACGCCGCCCAGGGCCTCGCGGCGGGCGGCGAGAATGGCGTCGTCGACGAGGAGTTCGATGGAGCGGTTCGGGATGTCGATGCGGATGCGGTCGCCGTCCTCGACCAGGGCGATCGCGCCGCCGGACGCGGCCTCCGGGGAGGCGTGGCCGATGGACAGGCCCGAGGTGCCGCCGGAGAAGCGGCCGTCGGTGATGAGCGCGCAGGCCTTCCCCAGGCCGCGGCCCTTGAGGAAGGAGGTCGGGTAGAGCATCTCCTGCATGCCGGGGCCGCCGCGCGGGCCCTCGTAGCGGATGACGAGCACGTCGCCCTCCTTGACCACCTTGGAGAGGATCTTGTCGACCGCCTCCTCCTGCGACTCGCAGACGACGGCCGGGCCCTCGAAGGTCCAGATCGACTCGTCGACGCCCGCCGTCTTCACGACGCAGCCGTCCTCGGCGATGTTGCCCTTGAGGACGGCGAGGCCGCCGTCCTCGGAATAGGCGTGCTCGACGGAGCGGATGCAACCGCCCTCGGCGTCGACGTCCAGCGACTCCCACCGCTCGGACTGCGAGAAGGCGGTCGCGGAGCGGACGCAGCCGGGGGCGGCGTGCCACAGCTCGACGGCCTCGGCGGAGGGGGAGCCCCCGCGCACGTCCCAGGTCTTGAGCCAGTCGGCCAGCGACGCCGAATGGACGGTGTGGACGTCCTCGTTCAGCAGCCCGCCCCGGTACAGCTCGCCGAGGATGGCGGGGATGCCGCCGGCCCGGTGGACGTCCTCCATGTAGTACGTGCCGCCGGGGGCGACGTTCGGCGCGACCTTGGCCAGGCACGGCACCCGGCGCGATACGGCGTCGATGTCGGTGAGGTCGTAGTCGAGCTCGGCCTCCTGGGCGGCGGCGAGCAGATGGAGGATCGTGTTGGTGGAGCCGCCCATGGCGATGTCGAGGGCCATGGCGTTCTCGAAGGACTCACGGGTGGCGATGTTGCGCGGGAGGACGGACTCGTCGCCCTGCTCGTAGTAGCGCTTGGTGATCTCGACGACCGTGCGGCCCGCGTTCTCGTACAGCGCCCGGCGGGCGGTATGGGTGGCGAGGACCGATCCGTTGCCCGGAAGGGACAGGCCGATGGCCTCGGTCAGGCAGTTCATCGAGTTGGCGGTGAACATGCCGGAACAGGAGCCGCAGGTGGGGCAGGCGTTCTCCTCGATGCGCAGCACGTCCTCGTCCGAGACGTTCTCGTCGACCGAGTCCACGATGGCGTTGATCAGATCGAGCTTGCGGACCGTGCCGTCGACGAGGGTGGCCTGGCCGGCCTCCATCGGGCCGCCCGAGACGAAGACCGCCGGGATGTTGAGGCGCATGGCGGCCATCAGCATGCCGGGGGTGATCTTGTCGCAGTTGGAGATGCAGATCAGGGCGTCGGCGCAGTGGGCCTCGACCATGTACTCCACGGAGTCCGCGATCAGGTCGCGGGACGGCAGCGAGTAGAGCATGCCGCCGTGGCCCATGGCGATGCCGTCGTCGACGGCGATGGTGTTGAACTCGCGCGGCACCGCCCCCGCCGCCAGGACGGCGTCGGAGACGATCCGGCCGACCGGGGCGAGGTGGGTGTGCCCGGGGACGAACTCCGTGAAGGAGTTGGCGACCGCGACGACCGGCTTGCCGATGTCCGCGCTCGCTACGCCCGAGGCCCTCATCAGGGCGCGGGCGCCCGCCATGTTGCGGCCGTGGGTGACTGTGCGGGACCTCAGCTCGGGCATCGTCGCTCGCTCCTTCAGACAGTTCTGGCTCAGACGAGCCTACGCCGGTGCTCCAAGATCTGGACGACATGTCCGGAATACGGGACGACGGTCCGCCCTTCGGTCAGCTCCACGGCGGGGCCGCGCGGCCCGCTCGACCGCACCGCCGTACGCGCGCCAGGCCGCACCCGCCGCACCGCCGTACGCGCCGAGCCGCACCCGCCGTACGCGCCAGGCGGCGGCTCCGGCGGGGCGGACCAGGGCTTGCCGAAGGCACCGGGCGGGCGCCGACTGCACCGGGCAGACGCCAGGTGCACCGGGCCGGGGCCGGAACCGGCCCGGGCCTGAGCCCCGGATGGGCCGCCGCCCGCCGGCCACGGACCTCGACCGCCGAGACCGGGCCGGTGCCCCCGGGCCCGGGAAGCCCGTGCGGTCCGCCCCGCTCAGGCCGAGGTCAGATACCTCTGGAGCGTCGGCGCGACCATCCTGATGATCTCCTCCGGGTCCACCGTGGCCAGCGGCTCCACCTGGACCACATACCGCAGCACGGCAATGCCGATCATGTGCGAGGCGGCCAGCTCGGCCCGGAGCTTCGGGTCCGGGACGTCCAGGTCGGCCGCGATCCGTTCGAGCAACCGCCGCAGGACGAAGCCGCGCAGCACCTTCGCGGCCGCCTCGTGCGTCAGGGCGGACCGGAGGATCGCGAGCAGCGGGGCGCGCGTCGCCGGGTTCTCCCACACCCCGATGAAGTAGCGGGCCAGCCGCTCGCCCACGCCGTCCCTGCCCTCGCCGAGGATGGCGGGCACCACCAGCGCGGGCTCGAAGGAGACCTCGATGGCGGCCGCGAAGACCTCGTCCTTGGTGCCGAAGTAGTGGTGGACGAGAGCGGGGTCGACCCCGGCGGCCTTGGCGATGCCCCGGACGGAGGTCTTGTCGTACCCGCGCTGGGCGAACTCCGCGCGGGCCGTCTGAAGGATCCGCTCCCGCGCGGCGGGCCCCGTCTCGGCCGCGGTGCGGGCCGGCCTGCCGCGCCGCCTGGGCGCTCGGTCCGTCATGATCCGCCCGGGCCCGCCGCGCCCGGGGGGCCGCCCCCGGACGGTGCGCTCGCCGAGGCCAGATGCAGCCGGGTGAAGGCCAGCGCCTCGGCCAGGTCGGCCTCGCGCTCCGCGGCCGACATCGCCCGCCGGGTGTTGACCTCGATCACCACATGGCCGTCGAAGCCGCTGCGGGCCAGATGCTCCAGCAGCTCGGCGCACGGCTGGTCGCCGCGCCCCGGCACCAGGTGCTCGTCCTTCGCCGAGCCCTTCCCGTCCGCGAGGTGCACATGGCCGAGCCGGTCGCCCATGCGGTCGACCATGGCGAGCGTGTCCGCGCGGGACGTGGCCGTGTGCGACAGGTCGATCGTGAAGTGCCGGTAGTCCTCTTTGGTGACGTCCCAGTCGGGGGCGTAGGCGAGCATCTCCCGGTCCCGGTACCGCCAGGGGTACATGTTCTCGACGGCGAAGCGGACGTCCGTCTCGTGCGCCATCCGCCAGATTCCGGAGACGAAGTCCCGGGCGTACTGCCGCTGCCACCGGAACGGCGGGTGGACGACGACGGTCGAGGCACCCAGCTTCTCGGCGGCGGCCCGGGCGCGCTGGAGCTTCACCCAGGGGTCGGTCGACCACACACGCTGGGTGACGAGCAGACACGGTGCGTGCACGGCCAGCACCGGTATCCCGTGGTAGCCGGAGAGCCGGCGCAGCGCCTCGATGTCCTGGCTGACGGGGTCGGTCCAGACCATGACCTCCACACCGTCGTAGCCGAGGCGCGCGGCGATCTCGAAGGCCGTCGCCGTCGACTCCGGATAGACGGAGGCCGTCGACAGGGCGACCTTCGCATCCGGGATGCGCACCACTGGTTCTGCCACGTGGGACAGATTACGGGCCCGCATCAGAAGGCGGGGAGGTGATCCAGCCTCCGCAGGATCACCCCCTCGCGGAGCGCCCAGGGGCAGATCTCCAGCCCGTCGACGCCGAAGAGGTCCATCGCACCCTCCGCGACCAGCGCTCCCGCCAGCAGCTGGCCGGCCCGGCCCTCGGAGACACCGGGCAGGGTGGCACGCTGCGTCGCCGTCATCGCGGCGAGCTTCGGCACCCATCCCTCCAGCGACGTCCGGCCCAGTTCCCGCGAGGTGTAGAGGCCCTCGGTGGAGCGGGCGGCGCCCGCTATCCGGGCGAGCTGCTTGAACGTCTTGGAGGTGGCGACGACGTGGTCCGGCCTCCCGAACCGGGTGAACTCGCCGACCGTGCGGGCGATCTGCGCCCGCACATGGCGGCGCAGTGCGCGCACGTCCTCCGGGTCGGGCGGGTCGCCGGGCAGCATCCCGGCGGTCAGCCGTCCGGCGCCGAGCGGCAGACTGACGGCGATGTCCGGGTCCTCGTCGATCCCGTAGGCGATCTCCAGCGAGCCGCCTCCGATGTCGAGGACCAGCAGCTTGCCCGCCGACCAGCCGAACCAGCGGCGGGCGGCCAGGAAGGTGAGCCGGGCCTCCTCGTCGCCGCTCAGGACCTGGAGGTCGATCCCGGTCACCGCCTTCACCCGCGACAGGACCTCGTCGGCGTTGGCGGCCTCCCGCACGGCCGATGTCGCGAAGGGCAGCACGTCCTCGCAGCCCTTGTCCTCGGCGGCCTGCTGGGCCTTCTCGAGCGTGGAGATCAACCGGTCGACGCCGTCGGGGTGGATGGCTCCGTCGTCGTCGAGCAGCTCCGCCAGGCGCAGTTCCGCCTTGTGGGAGTGGGCGGGCAGCGGCCGGGCGCCGGGGTGGGCGTCCACCACCAGGAGGTGCACTGTGTTCGAACCGACGTCGAGGACTCCGAGTCTCATGTGCGGAACGCTACTGCGGCGACCCGCATACGCTGGAGTCGTGCCAAAGACGAAAAAGGCGAAGCAGGACAAAGACCGGCCGAAGAAGCCCAAGGTCAGCCCTCACTCCCCCTCGCACGCCGAACCGGACGAGAAGGGCCTGGACTTTCCGCGGGCCTGGGTCGAGTTCCCGGACCCCTCGGACGGCGAGCAGGTCTTCCGCTGCGACCTGACCTGGCTGACCTCCCGCTGGAACTGCATCTTCGGCAGCGGCTGCCAGGGCATCCAGACGGGCCGGGCGGACGACGGCTGCTGCACGCTCGGTGCGCACTTCTCCGACGAGGAGGACGAGGAGCGGGTCGCCGGTCATGTGGCGCGTCTCACTCCGGAGGTCTGGGAGTTCCACGACGTCGGCCGCGCGTCGGGCTGGGCCGAGGTCAACGAGGACGGGGACCGGCAGACCCGGCGGTGGAAGGGCTCCTGCATCTTCCAGAACCGGCCGGGGTTCGCGGGCGGTGTGGGCTGCTCCCTGCACATCCTGGCGCTGAGGGAGGGCCGGGAGCCGCTGGAGACCAAGCCCGACGTGTGCTGGCAGCTGCCGATCCGTCGGACGTACGAGTGGATCGACCGGCCGGACGACACACGGGTCCTCCAGGTGTCGATCGGCGAGTACGACCGCAGGGGCTGGGGTCCGGGAGGCCATGATCTGCACTGGTGGTGCACGTCGGCGACCTCGGCGCACGGGGCGGGCGACCCGGTGTACGTGACCTACCGGCCCGAGCTGACCGAGCTGATGGGCAAGGCCGCCTACGACGTGCTCGTGGAGCTGTGCGAGGCGCGGCCGGCCTCGCAGCTGCCGCTGCTGGCACCGCACCCGGCGGATCCCTCTGGGCCGGGTCGCGCGGCCCAGGGTCCCGGGTGACCGGAGCCGTACGGACCCCGTCCCGCGCGGCCGGACCCCGCTCGGCCGGATCCGGGCGGCCGGCACCTGGCGGAGGGGCCGCGTCCGCCGTGCGGGACACCGCTGGATCCGCGAAGCGCGTGGAGCGGCACCGGGGCGGGGGCGGGCCGCCCGGATCCGGCTGCACGGTAGCGGCCGCCCTCGCGGCGGGGAGACGGCCGCCACCTGACGGTCCACCGGAGGCACGGCGCCTTGCGGTCCCGGTACCGGGGGAAACGCCTCGTCAGCCGGGCGCGGCCGGGGCCTCGCTCAGGGGCTCGGCCGAGGGCGGAGGCTCGGACGGCGGCGTGGGCTCCGGCGCCGGTGGGGGCGCCCCGGGTGGCGGAGGCCCGGTCTGCGGCGGCTGCGTGGACGGCGGAGGCTCCCACGGCGACGGCGGCCCGGACGCCGGCGGAGGCTGAGTGGACGGTGGCTGCGTGGACGGTGGAGGCTGCGACGGCGGCCCGGTCTGCGGCGATCCCTCGCCGCGCATCTGCAGGACCGTTCCGGCGGGGTCGATGCCGATACGGGCGCTCCACTGACCAGACGGTTCCGCCGTGCGGTCCACATGGACACGGACGATGACCGACTCCCCCGGCGACAGCGTGCCCGAGGTGAGGTCGGCGTAGAGCCACCGCGCGTCCGTCCACAGTGACCAGGGGACCGGGGCGTCACCCGAGGCGGCGAGCGTGAGCAGCACGGACCCTCCGTACGTTCGCGCGTCGACGGAGATCCGGCCGGCACCGCGGCCCGCCGCACCGGCGGAGCCGGGCGGGGCGCCGGGGCTGAGCACCTCGACGGTGACTCCCCCGGCCTCCGGGCCCGGCAGACCGACGGCGAACCGGGGGTCCGGACCGTCCGGGTGCGCGTTGCCGGCGTTCTCGTAGCGGTCGTACGGCGCACCCCCCGTCGACTGCGGGTCGTCGGCCTCGCTCGCGGAGACCGCGGGGCCGTCGTGCGCCTCGCCGGCCGGGGAGTCACCCCGGTAGGACGCCCAGAGTGCGAGCACGGGCGCGGCGACCACGGCCGCGACCACGGTCGTGGTGACGGCGCGGGACCGCAACCGGCTCCGCCGGGCGGCGTGGTCCTTGGGGTCCAGCGGGAAGCCGTCGCGTCCGAAGCGGGGCGCGGTGGCGCGGGCACGCGGTACGTGCAGCATCGCCGCGTGTGCCTCTTCCCGGGGCGCGACGGCCAGGGGGAGCGTGCCGGGGGTGGCGGCGGGGGTGGCGGTCGAGCCCGGCCACGGTCCCCCGGCACCCGCCCGCTCGGCGGCGCGGCGACAGCGCGGACAGTCGTCGACATGGCGGACGAGTTCGCGTCGCAGGGCGGCGGAGAGCAGCACCCGGCGGTCCTCGGTGAGCCGGGCGACCGAGGGGCAGTTCCCGGTCTCGACGACGGCGAGGGCCGCGCGGGTGCGCTCCACCTCACAGGCGGCGGACGAGAGGAGTTCGCGCGCGGCGGCCGACTCCATCCCCAGCACGGCGGCGACGCCGCGGGGACCGAGCCGGTGCCGCACGGCCAGTTCCAGCGCCTCGCGCTGCTCGGGGGTGGTGCCCGCGGCCTCCGGCCAGGCCAGCCTGGCGAGTTCCGCCCGGTGCCGCTCCTCGGCCTCCGGAGACGACGGAGCCGACGGAGCCGACGGAGCCGACGGAGTTGACGGAGTTGACGGAGCCGACCCAGACGACCCAGACGACCCAGCCGGCGGGTGCGACGGGGGCGACGCAGCCGACGGGGTCTCGTCCCGCCCCTCCGGTGCGGCGGCCCCCGAGGTGCGTCCCCCGGTCCCCGCCGCGTGCCCGCGCGTGCGGGCCGAGTGCGCCCCGGGACCCCGGCGCCGGCGGCGCTGCTCTCTCAGCCTGCGCAGGCAGGCCCACCGGGCGAGCGCGTACAGCCAGGCTTTTCGGTGCTCCTCGTCGGCGGGGCCGCGTCCGTGGTGCCGCTCGGCGGCGGCGAGGACCTCCCCGAGCGCGGCCGTCGCTGCGCCGTGGTCGCAGAGCACGGACAGGCAGTAGGTGAACAGCCCGTCCAGATAGGGCTCGTACCGCGCGGGCGGGGTCTGCCCGAGCGTCGGCCGGGGCGCACGGCCGGGTGCGCGGTGTGCACCGGTGGTTTGCGCGGGGGGCTCCAGCATGCTGCTCGTCACCCGGCGACCGTAGGCAGGGGTTGGCACACCCTTCGCGCGACTTGAGCACATTTAATCCATACGGGTGAAGTGATCCCTCGAAAGAGAACAGCAGCATTTGCCACCGTGCGGGTGATTGTGCTTATCAACGTGGCCTATGCGCACCGCATGTGCGTCCGTCACCGGGCAGGCGTGCCGCCCGACCCGGGACCGGTCCCCGGTTACCGGTCGCCGGTCCGGGCACCCGGTTCGGCACCCGGTTCGGCACCCGGTTCGGCACCCCCGGGCGCGTTGTCGGTGTCCGGCGCTACGGTTTCCCGCATGGCTGCCCGTACGAAGACCTCCAAGGACCGGCCGTCCTACCGCTGCACCGAATGCGGATGGACGACCGCCAAATGGCTCGGCCGCTGCCCCGAGTGCCAGGCCTGGGGCACGGTGGAGGAGTACGGGGCGCCCGCGGTCCGCACGACCGCCGTCGGCCGGGTCACCAACGCAGCGCTGCCCATCGGGCAGGTGGACGGCCGGCAGGCGACCGCCCGCACGACCGGCGTCGACGAGCTGGACCGGGTGCTCGGCGGCGGGCTGGTGCCCGGCGCCGTGGTGCTCCTCGCGGGCGAGCCGGGCGTCGGCAAGTCGACGCTGCTGCTGGACGTCGCGGCGAAGGCGGCGAGCGACGAGCACCGCACGCTCTATGTGACGGGTGAGGAGTCCGCGAGCCAGGTCCGGTTGCGTGCCGACCGGATCGGCGCGCTCGACGACCATCTGTACCTCGCCGCCGAGACCGACCTGTCCGCGGTCCTCGGCCATCTCGACGCGGTCAAGCCGTCCTTGCTGGTCCTCGACTCCGTCCAGACGGTGGCCTCGCCCGAGATCGACGGGGCCCCGGGCGGGATGGCCCAGGTCCGGGAGGTCGCGGGCGCGCTGATCCGCGCCTCGAAGGAGCGGGGCATGTCCACGCTGCTGGTGGGGCACGTCACCAAGGACGGCGCGATCGCCGGCCCCCGGCTGCTGGAGCACCTCGTGGATGTGGTGCTGCACTTCGAGGGCGACCGGCACGCCCGGCTGCGTCTCGTACGGGGCGTCAAGAACCGCTACGGGGCGACGGACGAGGTGGGCTGCTTCGAGCTGCACGACGAGGGGATCACCGGACTCGCCGATCCCAGCGGGCTGTTCCTCACCCGGCGGGACGAGCCGGTGCCGGGCACCTGCCTCACGGTGACCCTCGAGGGCCGCCGCCCGCTGGTCGCCGAGGTGCAGGCGCTGACCGTCGACTCGCAGATCCCCTCGCCCCGGCGCACCACCTCCGGGCTGGAGACCTCGCGGGTGTCGATGATGCTGGCCGTGCTGGAACAGCGAGGGCGGATCAGCGCCCTGGGCAAAAGGGACATCTACAGTGCGACCGTCGGCGGTGTGAAGCTCTCCGAGCCGGCGGCGGATCTCGCGGTCGCCCTGGCGCTGGCCTCCGCGGCGAGCGACACCCCGCTGCCCAAGAACCTGGTGGCGATCGGCGAGGTGGGCCTCGCGGGCGAGGTGAGACGTGTCACGGGGGTCCAGCGGCGGCTGGCCGAGGCGCACCGCCTGGGCTTCACCCACGCGCTGGTCCCGTCCGATCCGGGCCGGGTCCCGCCTGGTATGAAGGTCACGGAAGTCGCCGACATGGGCGACGCGCTGAGAGTGCTCCCGCGCGGGCGCAGAGCGGAGGCCCCACCGGCGGACGGCCCGCGCCGGTAGACTTTGCCCTGGTCTCGCCCGCCCGTACGAGCCGGAGGAGTGCAGTGGCAGCCAACGACCGGGGCTCAGCACCCGGAAAGTCCGGCGGAGGCCCCGGGGGATCCGGCACGGACGCGCTGATGCGCGCCTCGCTCAGTGCGGTCGCCCCGGGCACCGCCCTGCGTGACGGCCTCGAGCGCATCCTTCGGGGCAGCACGGGCGGCCTCATCGTCCTGGGGATGGACAAGTCGGTCGAATCCATGTGCACGGGCGGCTTTGTGCTGGACGTCGAGTTCACCGCGACCCGGCTGCGCGAGCTGTGCAAGCTCGACGGGGCGCTGATCCTCGACAAGGACATCACCAAGATCCACCGAGCCGGTGTGCAGCTCGTTCCCGACGCCTCGATCCCCACCGAGGAGACCGGTACCAGGCACCGCACCGCGGATCGCGTGTCCAAGCAGTGCGGCTTCCCCGTCGTCTCCGTGTCCCAGTCGATGCGCCTCATCGCGCTCTACGTGGACGGTGAGCGGCGGGTCCTGGAGGAGTCCGCGGCGATCCTGTCCCGGGCGAACCAGGCGCTGGCCACGCTGGAGCGCTACAAGCTCCGGCTGGACGAGGTCGCCGGCACGCTGTCGGCCCTGGAGATCGAGGACCTGGTGACCGTCCGCGATGTCACCGCCGTCGCGCAGCGCCTGGAGATGGTGCGCCGGATCGCCACGGAGATCGAGCAGTACGTGGTGGAGCTGGGCACCGACGGCCGGCTCCTCGCGCTCCAGCTCGACGAGTTGATCGCCGGCGTGGAGCCGGAGCGCGGACTCGTCGTCCGCGACTACGTCCCGGAGCCGACCGCCAAGCGCTCCCGCACGGTCGACGAGGCACTCGCCGAACTCAACGACCTGACGCACGCGGAACTCCTGGAGCTGCCCATCGTGGCACGCGCTCTGGGTTACAGCGGATCGCCCGAGACGCTGGACTCCGCGGTGTCCCCGCGTGGTTACCGGCTCCTCGCCAAGGTGCCGCGGCTGCCAGGTGCGATCATCGAACGGCTCGTCGAGCACTTCGGCGGCCTTCAGAAGCTGCTGGCCGCCAGCGTCGACGACCTCCAGACGGTCGACGGCGTCGGCGAGGCCCGCGCCCGCAGCGTCCGCGAGGGGCTTTCGCGTCTCGCCGAGTCGTCCATCCTGGAGCGCTACGTCTAGCTGGAAGACTGCTGAAAATCCTGGTTGAGGGGCTGTCCGGCCGCCGTGGGCCGGGCGGCCCTTTCGCTGTGTGGGGCTTGTCCGGAGGGTCGCGGGACTGCCGGGTTGAAGGGCCGTGGCCGCCTGCAAGACCACGGTCTGCAAAACGCCGCAGAGCACGGCACCCCGGGCGCCTTGCAACCCACAGGATGCGGCGGCCACTTCACAGGCACCGTGCGCCTGCGCCTGCGCCTGCCCCTCGTGGGCGTGGCGGGGGTTCGGGGTGGCACGGCAGGCAGGGCGGGATGTCCTCGCGGGTGCCCTGGGCCCCGGGTGCCGGCGTCCGTGCTTCAGGGCTGGAGCCTCCTGGGCCACCCCGACCGGCAGGTCGAACGCGTGCCCCGGCTGATCCCCGGCGCGCGGGCCGAGATCATCCCCCGGACCGGCCACGGCCGCAGATCGACCACGCGGAGCCGACCAACCGGAAGATGCTCGACTTCTTGACTCCCTCCCCCGCCCGAAGGAGGGGGATCCCTACGGCTCGCGCCGTGGGGTTCTCTGCTTCATCGCCGACTGCCCGCCGGGAGTGCGCCGTTGAGGTTCTGCACCAGCTCCACAAACAGACGCCGTCAGCCCGACGGCCCGACGGCCCGCATGTTCTTCGCCGCGTTCACGTCCCGGTCGTGGGTCGTCCCGCAGCCGCACGTCCGGGTGCGGACGTTCAGCGGCACCTTGTCCCGCAGAGCGCGAGATCCTGGCCGCGATGCCGGAGGTCGACGCCGAACTGGTCCGCGAGCGGCCAGGACTGCTTCTCACCAGCGACAAGGGCTTCGCCTCGAAGACCTTCGAGCGGTCACTGTCCGCACAGGGCATCACACTGCTGCGGACGTCGCGGAAGAAGGAGATCCTGCGGCCCGGCGAGCCGATGCTCAAGAAGGTCCGCCATCTGATCGAGTCGGTCAACGACACCCTCAACGGCCGGCTCGACCTGGAACAACACGGCGGACGTACCGTCGAGGGTGTGGCTGTCCGTGTCGCTCAGCAGATGCCGGCCCTGGCCGCCGCGATCTGGCACAACTTCCAGGCCGGCCAGGCGGTCAGCCGCTCACTGACCGCCGACGGCCGCCGACGGCCGCTGACCGTATTCGGAAAGACTCGTCTGGAGACCGTCCCGCGGGTCACGAGCGACGCCGAAGCCGGACCGCATCCGCCCAACCGGGGGCGGTTCACAGAGAGGACAACGACGCCACGCCCCAGCCCGCCTGCGCCGGTTCGAGCCCGCCTGCGCTAGTCCGTCTCCAGCCGGAACGACGCCGGAGCCACCGAGGCTCCCGGGAAGGCGACTTCCAGCAGGTACGAACCCGGAGCGGCGGCGGTGGCCGACGGGGTCGCGCACCGCGGGGCGCTCCCGCGCCGGTCCCAGTCCACGGCGTGGGTCACGGTCCGGCCCGCCGGAACCTTCAGCAGCAGGGAGCCGCCGCCGGCCGGGCAGTCCTTCGAGGACCACACCCTGTCGTTCTCGCCGTCGTTGATGGCCGACACGGTCAGCACCGCTTTCCCGGGGCCGAGATCGGCCTTGCAGGTGACTGCCGAGGTGTTGTGCACGGCGAGTTCGAACCGCGGCCGCTCGTCCGGAGCGTAGGCCGGCCTGACGCTGCGCACCGTCAACTCGACCGCCCCCGGCTCGCAGTCGGGGAGGGGGGAGCCCGCCGGGACCCGCTCGGCCGGGCCGGTGCCACCGCCGTTCGCCGCACCGCCGGCCCCCGGGTCGCCGTTCTTGCCGTCACCGCCGCCCGCGCCCGCGTCACCGCCGCCTGCCCCGGCGCCGCCTGCCCCGGCGCCGCCGCCGGTTCCGGCACTGCCGCCGGTTCCGGCGCTGCCGCCGCCGTCGCCCGACTCGTCACGGCCGCCGGGCTGTTCACTGATCGCGGTACCCGAACCGCTGGGGCCCGGGGTGATCGAGGGCGCGGGTCCGGCGCCGCCCGGCTTGCCGTCGCCGCTCGTTCCGGCACCGGGGTCGCCGGAGCTGACGGCCCAGGCGATCAGCAGCGCGAGCAGCGCGAGCAGCAGCAGTGCGACCCCCCTCCGCCGCCAGTAGATGGTGGAGGGAAGGGGCCCGACCGGATTGCGCAGAGATCCCACATACCGAACTGTACGAGAGATCGGTGGGCAACTCAGGCCCCACCCGCCGCTCATGGCTCCCCGATGTACCTATCATCATCATGCGCCCCTGATTCCGGCCGTCTTGGGGGCCGCGGCCAAGGCACCGGTCCGGTCCGGGCCGGGCACCGGTCCGGGCCGGGCACCGGTCCGGGCGGGGCACCGGTCCGGGCCGGGAACGCGGATGGGTGAGCAGCGCCCGGCAGCCGCCCCGGCCGCGGCCACGCGCCGGCACCGCCCGGGGCGGCGGCCCCGGGCCCGCACCGTCGAGGGAGCCGCAGCGGCACCGAGCCGTACTCCCGACAGGACGACCCGCCGTCCCCGACAGCCACTCGACGACCGCCGGCGGGCCGGCGAGCCGGAAACGGGGACCGCGCGGGACGGCGGGCAGACCGTCCCCCGTGCCACCGGGGTTCGCCCGGGCGCGGGGCGCTCGCACCGCCGGCGTCCGGCCGTCTCCCGCGCCCTCGCCGGAGCACGCCGCCCGCGCGGCGTGACCGCCGGCCGGCCGCCGGGGCCCGGCCGGGGCGAAAGGCGTGGTGCTGTCCGACCGGGACGCCCGGGCCGGACCGTGGCACCCGCTCGCCGCGGGCCGCGGCCGTCCGCGCCGCGCCACTCGGCGCCACGGCGCCACTCGGCGGGAGGGACGCCCGGGCCCCGGCGGCCGGGAGCGGACAGGCCCCGGGCCCGGACTCCCGCCGGGCGGGGCGCCGGGGAGACGCCCCCGCCGGGACGTCCCCGGGGCCGAATACACCGATCCGGACGCGGGGGGTTACTCCGACCCGGACCGCGTCAGTGGCGGTCCGGAGCGCATACGCCGCTACCGGCGCTGAACATGCCAGGATCGGAGGTGCCATGACTGCGACCGAGATGCCCTCCTCCCTGACCGACGCCCCCTCCGACCCGGACGGTGTGCCCGGCGCCGCCGAGGCCGCCGCCGGGCTCCACGCCCCCGTACTCGCCTGGTTCGACCAGCATGCCCGTGACCTGCCCTGGCGCCGCCCCGAGGCCGGCGCGTGGGGCGTGATGGTCAGTGAGTTCATGCTTCAGCAGACTCCCGTCAGCCGGGTTCTCCCGGTGTACGAGCAGTGGCTGGCCCGCTGGCCGCGCCCCGCGGACCTGGCCGCCGAGGCTCCCGGCGAGGCGGTGCGCGCCTGGGGCCGCCTGGGCTACCCGCGCCGGGCGCTGCGGCTGCACGGAGCCGCGGTCGCGATAACGGAGCGGCACGGCGGTGACGTTCCCAGCGAGCACGCCCAGTTGCTCGCCCTGCCCGGCATCGGCGAGTACACGGCAGCCGCCGTGGCGTCGTTCGCGTACGGGCAGCGGCATCCGGTCCTGGACACCAATGTCCGCCGGGTGTTCGCCCGCGCCGTCACCGGCGTCCAGTACCCCCCGAACGCGACGACCGCGGCCGAGCGCCGGCTGGCCCGCGCACTGCTGCCGGACGACGAACCGAGGGCGGCCCGCTGGGCTGCCGCCTCGATGGAGCTGGGCGCCCTCGTCTGCACCGCGCGCAACGAGGACTGCGGGCGCTGTCCCGTCGCCGCGCTGTGCGCCTGGCGGCTCGCCGGCAAGCCGGCGCACGAGGGGCCTCCCCGGCGGGGCCAGACCTACGCCGGCACGGACCGGCAGGTGCGCGGCAAGCTCCTCGCGGTACTCCGGGAGGCCGTAAGGCCGGTGCCCCGCGCCGTGCTCGACCGGGTCTGGGACGAGCCCGTCCAGCGGGCCCGCGCCCTGGACGGGCTGGTCTCGGACGGTTTGGTCGAGCCCCTGGACAACGACCTGTTCCGGTTGCCCCTGACCCGGGGGGCCGCCCCGACCTGACGGTTCACCCCCGGTCCGAGGAGCCGCAGCCGACCCGAGGGGCCGCACCCGGTCCGAGGGCGGGCGGTCGCCCTCGGGTCGGGGGCGGCCGCACCTGTTACACAACCGATGGACGGCCGTGCGGCCTCCGACGGCTTCCCCGCACAGCCTCGTGACAACCGCTCCGTAGCTTCTCCCTGGAAAGCGGGACCACGGAAGAACACGGCTTGTCACGGGGCCGGCACGGGGAACGGAGGCGGTCGGCATGGCGCACGCAGAGGTGCTCGGGTTCGAGGAGTACGTCCGTACCCGGCAGGAGGCGCTGCTGCGCAGCGCACGGCGGCTCGTCCCCGACCCGGTCGACGCCCAGGACCTGCTGCAGACCGCGCTGGTGCGGACCTACGGCCGCTGGGACGGCATCGCCGACAAGTCCCTCGCCGACGCCTATCTGCGCCGCGTCATGATCAACACACGTACGGAGTGGTGGCGCGCCCGCAAGCTCGAGGAGGTCCCCACCGAGCAGCTGCCGGACGCGAGCATCGAGGACGTCACCGAGCAGCACGCGGACCGGGCCCTGCTCATGGACGCCCTGAAGGTGCTCGCGCCCAAGCAGCGCAGTGTGGTCGTACTGCGGCACTGGGAGCAGATGAGCACCGAGGAGACCGCCGCCGCGCTGGGCATGTCGACGGGTACCGTGAAGAGCACGCTGCACCGGGCGCTCGCCCGGCTGCGCCAGGAGCTGGAGAGCCGTGAGCCGCACGCCCGGGCGGCGGAGCGTCCGGACCACGGGAACCACTCGCACGCACGGCGTGAGGAACGGGGGCAGGAGCGTTGCGCGGCCTGATCAGAGGCGGCGGCCCCGGGGGCGGGACCGCTCCGCGGGGCGGTCCTCCCCTCGGAGGTCTCCTGCGGCCCTGGGCAGCGAGCAGCACGGCGATGGCCGGCCTCGCCGCCCTCGGGCTGCTCGCGGTGGGCTGCTCCACCGGTGGCCTGGGCCCTCGTGACGAGGGTCCCGCGCCCTCGGACCCGGTGGCCCGGTCGCCGTCGACGGGGGCACCGTCCGCCACTGCCTCCGCGGTGAGCAGGGTGGACGCCGTCGCGTTGCTGAAGAACGACCCCGAGGTCAGCGAGCGGGCCAAGGCGGACCTGCGGCCCTGCGCGGCCGAAGCGTACGCGATCGACACCTCGTACGGGACCGTCACGGGCAACGCCACGGCGCCGGACGTGGTGGTGAACCTGATGACGTGCGGGGATGCCGTGGGGATCGGTACGTATGTGTACCGGGCGACGAACGGGACGTACGAGAATGTCTTCGCGAAGGAGGAGCCCGCCGTCTACGCGACGATCGACCGCGGGGACCTCGTCGTCACCCAGCAGGTGTACGCCAAGGACGACCCGGTCACATACCCGTCGGGCGAGATCGTGACCACGTACCGCTGGTCCGGGAGCGCGTTCACGGAGCACGACCGGGTGCAGAACGAGTACGGCCGGGTGGCCGGCGGTGAGGACGGACCGCCGGCGACGTCGGCGCCGAGCGAGGACTGACGGCGTTCGCGGCGTACCGGGGGGCCGCCGCCCACCGGCGGCAGCCGGGCGCCGGCCCGGCCGGGTACCCCTACCGGGCCGGGTACCCGCGAACCGGCCGGAGCCGCCCCCGGGCCCGGAACGGTGACCCGCCCGGAGCCGGCCGCGAGCCGCGGACGGCGACCGAACGACAAGAGCCGGGAGAGCTGAGGGATGGCCGAGACACATGTGCTGTTCGTCGAGGACGACGACGTCATCCGCGAGGCCACCCAGCTGGCGCTGGAGCGTGCCGGATTCACGGTGACGGCCATGCCGGACGGGCTGGCCGGTCTCGAGGCGTTCCGCGCGGACCGGCCCGACATCGCGCTGCTCGACGTGATGCTGCCCGGCCTCGACGGCGTCAGCCTGTGCCGCAGGATCCGGGACGAGTCGACCGTTCCCGTGATCATGCTCTCGGCCCGGGCGGACTCGATCGACGTGGTGCTCGGGCTGGAGGCCGGCGCCGACGACTACGTCACCAAGCCGTTCGACGGGGCCGTACTCGTGGCCCGGATCCGGGCGGTGCTGCGCCGCTTCGGCCACGCGGGAGGGATCGCGGGCGACTTCGGCGAGCCGGGGCGGCCGGGCGAGCGCGGCGTGCTGGCCTTCGGTGACCTGGAGGTGGACACGGAGGGCATGGAGGTGCGCCGGGCCGGCCGGCCGGTGGCACTCACGCCCACGGAGATGCGGCTGCTGCTGGAGTTCTCGTCCGTTCCCGGCACCGTGCTCTCGCGCGACAAGCTGCTGGAGCGCGTCTGGGACTACGGCTGGGGCGGCGACACCCGTGTCGTCGACGTCCATGTGCAGCGGCTCCGTACGAAGATCGGACAGGACCGGATCGAGACGGTCCGCGGCTTCGGCTACAAGCTCAAGGCATGAGGAGACCCGCGCTGCGCACCGGCGTCCGCTGGAAGATCAGCATCGCGATCGCAGCGGTGGGTGCCCTGATCGCGTTCACGCTGAGCCTGGTCGTGCACAACGCCGCCCGGGTGTCGATGCTCGAGAACTCGCGCGATCTGCAGATGAGCCGGCTGCTCCTGGCCCAGCGCATCTACGAGACCACCAAGCCGAGGACCGAGCCGAAGCTCGGCTCCGTGCTCAACGACCCGGAACTGCCGCGACCGCTGCGGAGCCTGCTCGCCGACGGGCGGCAGGCCACCTATGTGCGGGGGGAGGGCCCGGCACCCGACGTCTGGGCGGCCGTACCACTCGGCAACGGCGACGTGCTGTCGCTGCACAGCCGGGTACCCGACCGAAGCGCCGGCATCATGAAGGACCTCGACCGTGCCCTGGTGATCGGTTCGGCGTCGGTCGTCGTCGGCGGATGCGCGCTGGGCGTGCTCATCGGCGGCCAGCTCTCGCGCAGGCTGCGCAAGGCCGCCGCCGCGGCGGGCAGGGTGGCCCAGGGCAACACCGACGTGCGGGTCCGGGAGGCCGTCGGCGGCGTCGTACGGGACGAGACCGACGAGCTGGCGAGGGCGGTCGACGCGCTGACCGACGCCCTCAACGAGCGGATCGAGGCCGAACGCCGGGTCACCGCGGACATCGCGCACGAGCTGCGCACACCGGTGACCGGGCTCCTGACCGCCGCGGAACTGCTGCCGCCCGGCCGCCCCACCGAACTGGTGCGGGACCGGGCCCAGGCGATGCGCACCCTGGTCGAGGAGGTCCTGGAGGTGGCGCGGCTGGACGGCGCGTCCGAGCGGGCCGAACTCCAGGAGATCTCGCTGGGCGAGTTCGTCAGCCGCCGGGTCGCCGCGCTGGACCCCGCGGTCGGCATCAGCGTCGTACACGGGTCATGGGTCAGTACGGACCCGAGGCGGCTGGAGCGGATTCTGCTGAATCTGCTGACCAACGCCGCCAGGCACGGCGGACCACCGGTGGAGGTCGCGGTGGAGGGCCGGGTGGTACGGGTCCGCGACCACGGTCCCGGCTTCCCCGAGGCGCTGCTGCGCGAGGGTCCCAGCCGGTTCCGCACCGGCGCGCGCGACCGGGCGGGGACGGGCCACGGGCTGGGCCTCACCATCGCCGCCGGGCAGGCCCGCGTCCTCGGGGCACGGCTGACCTTCCGCAACGTGACTCCCGAGGCGCATGCCCCGCCGGTCGCCTCGCCGGTCGCCTCGCCCGTCTCCTCGCCCGTCTCCTGCGGGGGCGCGATCGCGGTCCTCTGGCTGCCGGAACACGCGCCGACGGACACGGGCGGCTTCCCCAGGCCGGTGTTCCCGGACTGATCGTTACCACCGGGTGGCGTTCCGGGGCGGGCCGCGGAACCCCGGGAAACGCCGCAGAACGCCCCGGAACATCCCGGAGCGCCCCGGAACACCCAGGAACGCCGGAGGCGACCTCGGGGAGAGGCGCGAAGCCGTCCCGGAGGTCGCCGATCCGCAGTCCGGGCCGCGTCACGGCCCGCGGGAGTGAGCCGTGCCGCCCGTTGCGGGGAGCGTCAGATGGTGACGCCCTGCGCGCGCAGGAAGTTCGCGGGGTTCAGCGCCGAGCCGTAGTTCGGGGTCGTACGGATCTCGAAGTGCAGGTGCGGGCCGGACGAGTTCCCGGTGTTGCCGGACAGGGCGATGACCTTGCCGGTGTTCACGGTCTGGCCGACGTTCACACTGATCTTCGAGAGGTGCGCGTACTGCGAGTACTTACCGTTGGCGTGCTTGATCACGACGGCGTTGCCGTAGGCGGAGCCGTCGCCACCGCCGTTCGGGCCGGCCTTGACGACCACACCGCTGCTGACGGCCTTGACCGGCGTGCCGACCGGGACGGCGAAGTCCTGGCCGGAGTGCTTGTGGGACCACATGGCGCCGCCCTGGTTGAAGCCGGCGGTCAGGGTGTAGCCGGAGACCGGCTTGACCCAGGCGCCGACCTTGGCTTTCGCGGCGGGCTTGGCCTCGGCGGCCGCCGGGGCGCTCTGCACCGTGTCGGCGGACGCGACACCGGCACCGGCTCCGACGACCATCGCGGCGCCGAGTCCGGCGGCCATGACGGCGCCGCGGGTACGGAGCACGGACGGGCGGAAACGGGTGAGGGCGGTGCGCTTCGACATGCGGGGAGAACCTCCGGGCTGTGGGACATGAAGCGACCCGACGCCTGAGCACCGGGGCAGCACCTTGGTAACCCGCACCCCCAAGCCATCTCAAACACCGCATCTACGACATCTCATCGTAGAGCGGCCCCTGTGAGCGGGACCCTTGACACCGTCGGCCCCTTCACCCCCGCACTGTCCGAAATCTGCCGACGAGGCATGGTTTATCGGCACGTAGAGGCTGTGCGGATGTGTTGTCCGGGTCAGACCGGCGCCGCACCGGCCTCTCATGTCCGCGAAACGTGCCCTCGACGGCCCCAGCGATGCGCAACGGGGCCCGGCACCTTCACTAAGCCGCCTAGGAGGCCCGCAATCGCCTGTGCGCCTTGTCACGGCCGGTGGGACCAAAGGCCTTCCGTTTCGGGACCAAAGTCCCGATATCCGCGGCACTCAGGCGGACGAACCGCGGACCTGACCGACGAACGGCAGACGTCCGGCGGACGGCGGACGGCGGACGGCGGACCGCAGACCGCAGACCGCAGACGGCGGACGTCCGGCGAATCTCCGGCGTGCGGGCGGCGGACGAGCGGCGGCACCGAACGGCGGACGGGCGGCACCGCGCCCGGAGTGCCGGGCGCGCCGCTGTTGGGCGCCGCCGCTCGGCGCCACCGCCCAGGCCGCCTCGACGCCGCCCGAATCCGCGCCCGGCCGCCCACCGCCCCCGGCCGGTCGGGACGACCCCACCGCCCCCGGCCGGGCGCTCCGGGGAACCGCGGCGGCGGCGTGCCCGCGCACCCGCGGCAGGGCGGGCCCGCTCACCTGCCGCCGGCCACGCCCGCCGCCGCCGCGGCCGGATCCTCGTCGCCGGCGGCTCCACCCGTTCCAGGGGAAGCACGGCCCTCCCCGCCATGTCCCACCGGACGCCGGAACCCCTCGACGGCACGGGTGTCGCGCACGCCTCCTTCCCGCCCCCGGACCGTTCCGCCATCCTCCTATGGCATGAGCAGACCCGTGATGAGCCCCGACCGGCGCGGGCACCTTCGCCGCGACCGCTTCCGCCGCAGCGGCCTGGCCGCCCGGACCTGGCCGCTCACCCTCGGCCTCGTCGCCGCGCTCACCTGGAGCGGCGGCAGCGCGCCCGCCGGGGCCGGGCCCTCCGGCACCGGACTCAAGGGGGCGATCGACACGATCCTCGCCGACTCCCGGATGGACGGCGGTGCCGCGAGCGTCGTCGTCGCGGACGCCGCGACCGGAGAGCGGCTCTACGAACGCGACGCCGGCGACCGGCTGATGCCCGCGTCCAACACGAAACTCGCCACGTCCGCCGCCGCGATGGCGCTGCTCGGGCCGGGCTACCGGTTCCGTACCGAAGTGCTGGCCACGGGCCGCCGACACGGGCCGGTCCTGCACGGGGACCTGTACCTCCGCGGCGGGGGCGACCCCACCACGCTGGCCTCCGACTACGGGCGCCTCGCCACCCGGTTGCGGGAGTCGGGCATCCGCAGGATCACGGGACGCCTCGTCGCCGACGACACCCGCTTCGACACCAGGCGCCTGGGCCGGTCCTGGGCCGCCGACGACGAGTCCTCCTACTACTCCGCCCAGATCTCTCCGCTGACCGTGGCTCCCGACACCGACTACGACTCCGGCACCGTCGTCGTGGAGGCGTCCCCGGGGGCCGCCCCCGGTGACAGGCCGAAGGTGAAACTGACTCCGCCGAACGACTACGTACGGGTCGACGTGCAGGGCGGCACCGTGCCCGCCGGGGGGACCGACACCCTGGCCGTCGAGCGCGAACACGGCACCAACACCATCGTGGTCACCGGGGACGTCCCGGTCGGCGGCCCCACCACGAAGGAGTGGGTCACCGTCTGGGAACCCACCGGCTACGCGGCGGCCGTCTTCGCCGACGCCCTGGCCGAACAGGGAGTACGCGTCACCGGAACCCCCCGCCTGGGCAGGCCGGCCCCGCCCGGCGCGAGGGTCCTCGCGACCCACAGCTCCATGCCGCTGAGGGAGCTGATGCTGCCGTTCATGAAGCTGTCCAACAACATGCACGCCGAGGCGCTGACCAAGACCATCGGTTACGAGACGTCCGGACGCGGCACCTGGAGCGCGGGGCTCACCGCCGTCGACGACTACCTGAGGAAGGAGGGCGTCGATACGGCGAAGCTGCGCCAGGCCGACGGCTCCGGCCTGTCCCGGATGAACCTCTTCCCCGGGGACCAGCTCGCCCGCCTGCTGCTCGCCGTCCGCGACGCGCCCTGGTACGCGGACTGGCACGCCTCCCTGCCCGTCGCCTGCGACCCCGACCGCGCCGTCGGCGGCACGCTCCGCACCCGGATGTGCGGCACCCCGGCGGCTCTCAACGCCCGCGCCAAGACCGGTACGCTGACCGGCGCCTCGGCGCTCTCCGGGTACGTGGCGGACGCCGCCGGCCGCGAACTCGTCTTCAGCATCGTGCTCAACAACCACCTCGCGTCCTCCGTGAAGAGCATCGAGGACGCGATCGTGGTGACCCTGGCCAGGTCCGACACGGCCGGTGGCACCATCGCCGCGTCGCTCTCGCCGGGTCCGCGCAACGGGCACCGGCCGGCACCCGTGGATCTCGAATGCACCTGGCGGAAGCCGGACGTCTGCTGATCCGCCCGGCACGACGCGACGCGACGCGACGGCCGCGCCTGGCGTCCGGTGGTCCGGACCGGACGGACCGGGCCACCGGACGGACCGGACGGACCAGACGGACCGGACCGCGTCCTGAACGGCCGGTGCGGGCCACGGGGAGCGGTGCCGTCGGCCTCGTGCGAACGCGCGAACATGCGAACGCCCCCGCGGGTCCCGGCTGGCGACGGCTTCCGATCGCCGGAAGGGGCTGCCCCGGACCCTCGGGTCCGGGGCAGCCCCTTCGACTCGCGCTCAGAGCGCTCAGGCGTCCTTCGAGAGGTTCGGCCCGCTTCCGCCGGCCGCCTGCTCGATCGGCGGGACGTCCGGCAGGGCCGACTTCTCCTCACCGCGGAAGGTGAACTTCTTCTCCTCGCCCTCGCCCTCGGTGCCGACCACCACGATGTGGCCGGGGCGCAGCTCGCCGAAGAGGATCTTCTCGGAGAGCAGGTCCTCGATCTCGCGCTGGATCGTCCGGCGCAGCGGACGCGCGCCGAGGACCGGGTCGTAGCCCTTCTTCGCCAGCAGGAGCTTGGCCTCCTGGCTGAGCTCGATGCCCATGTCGCGGTCCTTGAGCCGCTCGTCCACCTTGGCGATCATCAGGTCGACGATCTGGATGATGTCGTCCTGGGAGAGCTGGTGGAAGACGACCGTGTCGTCGACGCGGTTGAGGAACTCCGGGCGGAAGTGCTGCTTCAGCTCGTCGTTGACCTTGGCCTTCATCCGCTCGTAGCCGGTCTTCACATCGCCCTGGGCGGCGAAGCCCAGGTTGAAGCCCTTGGAGATGTCCCGGGTGCCGAGGTTGGTCGTCATGATGATGACCGTGTTCTTGAAGTCGACGACCCGGCCCTGGGAGTCGGTCAGACGACCGTCCTCCAGGATCTGGAGAAGGGAGTTGAAGATGTCCGGGTGGGCCTTCTCGACCTCGTCGAAGAGGACGACGGAGAACGGCTTGCGGCGCACCTTCTCGGTGAGCTGGCCGCCCTCCTCGTAACCCACGTATCCGGGCGGGGAGCCGAACAGCCGGGAGACCGTGTGCTTCTCGCTGAACTCCGACATGTCGAGGGAGATCAGCGCGTCCTCGTCGCCGAAGAGGAACTCGGCGAGCGTCTTGGACAGTTCGGTCTTACCGACACCGGACGGGCCGGCGAAGATGAACGAACCACCGGGGCGCTTCGGGTCCTTCAGACCGGCGCGGGTGCGCCGGATCGCCTGGGACAGCGCCTTGATGGCGTCCTTCTGGCCGATGACGCGCTTGTGGAGCTCGTCCTCCATGCGGAGCAGACGGGAGGACTCCTCCTCCGTCAGCTTGAAGACCGGGATGCCGGTGGCCGTGGCCAGGACCTCGGCGATCAGCTCGCCGTCGACCTCGGCGACGACGTCCATGTCGCCGGCCTTCCACTCCTTCTCCCGCTTGGCCTTCGCCGCCAGCAGCTGCTTCTCCTTGTCGCGGAGCGAAGCCGCCTTCTCGAAGTCCTGGGAGTCGATCGCGGACTCCTTGTCCCGGCGGACGCCGGCGATCTTCTCGTCGAACTCGCGCAGGTCCGGCGGAGCGGTCATCCGGCGGATGCGCATCCGGGAGCCCGCCTCGTCGATCAGGTCGATCGCCTTGTCCGGCAGGAAGCGGTCCGAGATGTACCGGTCGGCCAGGGTCGCGGCCTGGACCAGTGCCTCGTCGGTGATGGAGACCCGGTGGTGCGCCTCGTAGCGGTCGCGCAGGCCCTTCAGGATCTCGATCGTGTGCGGCAGGGACGGCTCCGCGACCTGGATCGGCTGGAAGCGGCGCTCCAGGGCCGCGTCCTTCTCCAGGTGCTTGCGGTACTCGTCGAGCGTCGTCGCACCGATGGTCTGCAGCTCGCCCCGGGCCAGCATCGGCTTGAGGATGGAGGCGGCGTCGATCGCGCCCTCGGCGGCTCCCGCGCCCACCAGGGTGTGGAGCTCGTCGATGAACAGGATGATGTCGCCGCGGGTGCGGATCTCCTTGAGGACCTTCTTCAGGCGCTCCTCGAAGTCACCGCGGTAGCGGGAGCCGGCGACCAGTGCGCCGAGGTCGAGGGTGTAGAGGTGCTTGTCCTTGAGGGTCTCGGGCACCTCGCCCTTGACGATGGCCTGCGCCAGTCCCTCGACGACGGCCGTCTTGCCGACGCCGGGCTCGCCGATGAGGACCGGGTTGTTCTTGGTGCGGCGGGACAGCACCTGCATGACCCGCTCGATCTCCTTCTCGCGCCCGATGACCGGGTCGAGCTTGGACTCGCGGGCCGCCTGGGTGAGGTTGCGGCCGAACTGGTCGAGGACCAGGGAGGTCGAGGGCGTGCCCTCGGCCGGGCCGCCCGCGGTGGCGGCCTCCTTGCCCTGGTAGCCGGAGAGCAGCTGGATGACCTGCTGCCGCACCCGGTTGAGGTCGGCGCCCAGCTTGACCAGGACCTGGGCGGCGACGCCCTCGCCCTCGCGGATCAGGCCGAGCAGGATGTGCTCCGTGCCGATGTAGTTGTGGCCCAGCTGGAGAGCCTCCCGGAGCGACAGCTCCAGGACCTTCTTGGCACGCGGGGTGAAGGGGATGTGCCCGGACGGGGCCTGCTGGCCCTGCCCGATGATCTCCTCCACCTGCTGGCGGACCGCCTCGAGCGAAATCCCGAGGCTCTCCAGGGCCTTAGCGGCGACACCCTCACCCTCGTGGATAAGGCCCAGGAGGATGTGCTCGGTGCCGATGTAGTTGTGGTTGAGCATCCGGGCTTCTTCCTGAGCCAGGACGACAACCCGCCGCGCGCGGTCGGTGAACCTCTCGAACATCGTTAATCGCTCCTCAGAGCGGTCAGTCAGTTAGGGGTCGATCCCCTCCCTGTCCTTCCGCAGCTTAGTCCCGCAAGCGGGGACCGCTCATTCCAACTGCCGACACCCGTCTGTGGCCTCCTGCCCCGAACGCCGACAAATGCTCCAACCCGATGGTGCGAGACGATGTTCCCGCAGGCCAGGCAGTTACCCGTGCCATCAGTACGCCGATGGCGAACGTGAGACCCCAGAGCCCGCGGTTCACCCGTCCCCACTAGGGATGTCTTACCCGTATGGACCGACACTCCATGCGGCGCGCGACGGTTCCCTCAGCTACGGGCGAACACCCTTGCGCCCCCGAACACACCCTTGCCACCTCCTCACCAGAACTCCCGGTGACGCACGCCGGACCTTGCGTAACCGACGGGTCCTCCCGGCGGTTCCCGGGGCATGGCCTTCACTCTCCCGGTGCCTCGTGTGCCGTTCGATGACGGCAGCGCGAGGTGGTACAGGAACGAGCTTGGCTGGGCCGCGGCCGAAGGGCCACCGGTACGGCTGACCACCGGGCTGCGCTTCGACGTGCTGGGGCTTCCGGCGGACGCCGGGAGGGCCCTGCTGCGGTTCGGCGTGCGCACCGGTCCGGTCGCGCGAGCGGGAGACGGCGTGCTGCTGCTGGTCGCGGCAGGCACCGCGGAGGAACTGCCGTCACTGCTCGACTGGCTGGAGTGGGGCGGGATCCGCCTGGAGCTGAGCGCCCTGGGGCGGGGCGGGTCCGTGCCCGCCCCGGCGCCCCCGGGGCGCGCCGCCCCGGCCGGGGCGCCGCCGGGGGCCGCCGTGTGGCTGCGGCCCCCGAAACCGGGGCGCGAGGTGGAACCGTCACTGCCGGCGTTCGGCGCCCCGGGGCGCGCCGGGGCCGGGTCCGGGGACGACGGGGGCGCCCCCGATCTGGTGCGGCTCGTGGACGCGGCGGCGAACGCCTGCCACCGGGCCCGCCTCATGCGCACGGGTGCGGCGGGGCCGCATACCCGGGCTCAGCCGTTGGCCTTCTCGTAGGCCTCGCGGATCTCGGCCGGAACGCGGCCGCGGTCATTGACGCTGTAGCCGTTCTCCTTGGCCCACTTCCGGATCTCGGCGGTGTCCTTGCCACCCGCCGAACTCGCGGCACGACCCTTTCCGCGGCCGGCCGCGGCGCGGCCGCCGGTGCGCCGGCCGCCCTTGGTGTACGGCTCCAGCAGACCGCGGAGCCTGTCCGCATTGGCGGTGGTGAGGTCGATCTCGTAGGTCTTGCCGTCCAGAGCGAACGTCACCGTCTCGTCCGCCTCGCCGCCGTCGAGGTCATCGACAAGAAGGACCTGAACCTTCTGTGCCACCGGATTTCCTTTCATCGAAAATGCAGTACGCGGAAAGGAAACCGCTTTTCTCTGGAAAACACAAACCCTCGGCAGAGGTTCAGAACCCGGGGAACGCGGGAAACGTACGCGATTCGGACATAGGGTTCGGTACAGCGGCCGAGTCACGCTTGCGCTGCCGCCGCGGCGGGATCACAGGTGCAGAAGCATCCGGCTGTTACCCAAGGTGTTCGGCTTCACCCGTTCGAGACCGAGGAACTCGGCGACGCCCTCGTCATAGGAACGCAGCAGCTCGCTGTAGACATCTCCGTCGACCGGAGTCTCACCGATCTCCACGAACCCGTGCTTCGTGAAGAAGTCCACTTCGAAGGTCAGGCAGAATACCCGCCGCACACCCAGCCAGCGGGCGGTGTGGAGTAGCTTGCCCAGCACATGACGCCCCACACCCTCTCCCCTGAACTGGGGGTCCACCGCGAGAGTCCGGACTTCCGCGAGGTCTTCCCACATCACGTGGAGGGCCCCGCAGCCGACGACCCGGGCGTCCGTGTCGCGTTCCGCGACCCAGAACTCCTGGATGTCCTCGTAAAGCGTCACGGTCGCTTTGTCGAGCAGGATGCCTTCGCTCACGTACGGGTCCACGAGCCGGCGTACGGCCGGCACATCGCCGGTCCTGGCCCGTCGGACGGTGACGGCATTTGCTGCGGCATTGGGGAGCGACTGCGCTGACGACATGAGCGGACGCTATCGCCCCGCCCCGTCCGCGCCGTCGGCGCCCTCGGCGTCCTGTTCGGGAGTACCTTCCACCGCCCCTTGCGAAGGCCCGTCCCGCTCCGGTTCCGGGGCCTGTGCCGCGGGGTCGCGCTGAACGACGCGGATCGCGTCCCGCAGCGCCTGGCGCTGCTCCGGCGACATCATGCCGAAGAAGGCGACAAGGGCGGCCGCCGGGTTGTCGCTCTTCGACCAGGCTTCGTTCATCAGTGCGGCGGAGTAGGCGGCCCGGGTGGAGACCGCGGTATATCGATAGGCGCGGCCTTCGACTTCCCTGCGCACCCAGCCCTTCTGATGGAGATTGTCCATTACGGTCATGACCGTGGTGTACGCGATGGACCGTTCCCGCTGGAGATCCTCCAGCACTTCGCGCACCGTCACCGGGCGGTTCCATTGCCAGATGCGCGTCATGACGGCGTCTTCGAGCTCTCCCAATTGGCGGGGCACATCGCCACCATAGTCGGAGATGCCGCAATGGTCGGCATTGACGTACTTAGGGTACGAAAAAGGACGTACGGCCGCGGTGAGCCGTACGTCCTGCGAGCGGCCGGCGGGAACCGCCGCCGGGTCTCCGCCGGGTCTCCGCCGGGTCTCCGTCAGGCCTCGATCGGGCGGTCCGGCGGTGCGGGCCGGCCGGCACCGGCCTCCGCACGGGCGATCGCCGCGTCCACGGCGGCGTCCTCCTTGGCCTTGTTGGGGCCGCCCTGGCTCTTCACAATCGTGACGACGAGGGCGGTGAAGAACGCGGCCATCACGACCGGGGGCAGGAGCGCGGCGACGTAGTCCATGCCTCCAGGGTAGCTATCCCGCGGCCCGCTTCTCCGGCGGGGGCGCCGGGCGGCGGCGCGGCGGGAAGACCTCACCCGGAGTGGGGATGGGCCGGTCCGGGCGGGGAGCGGGACGGGCGGGCTTCGGAGCGGCCGGACGGGGCTCCTGCTTGTCCCCGCCGGAGGCGCGGCCGCCGGGCAGCGCCTGCAACCGTGCGCGCGACGGGGCCGCCACCCGGTCCGCGGCCGGCGCCCGGTCCGGCGCCCGGGCGGACAGGGACTCCTCGGCCGCAGCCCCGCCGTGGTCCGGGAGGGCCTCGGCCAGCGGCGCACGGCGCAGGGAGCGAAGGGCCGCGACGTCCTCGGGAGTGAGGACGTGGCCGGCGGCCAGGGCCTCTTGGAGGAGTCCCAGGTAGCCGCTCGCGGAGCCGGGGAGGGCGTCGCGGTACCGCGCCAGGTCGGCGAGCAGGAACACCCGCAGCCGGCCCGCCTCGCGGACGGCCTCGTCCACGGACTGTGCGAGCCGCAGGTACTCCCGGGCGGCATGGGCACCGGGGGCGTCGCTCCGGCCGGAGCGACGGGACTGGTCGGGATTGAGGGCGATGGCGAGAGCGCGGCGGAGCACACGCAGTTCGTCCGCACTGAACGCCATGCCGCCGCGGGATCCGTGTGGCGTGGGCATGGACCGACGATACGAGCTAATCGGACAAAATTCGTTTAACTTCCCATTTCCGGCGCGGCGTGTGCGGCGGAACCGTGGGGCGGCCGGCACGGGCCGCGGCCCTCGGAAGCGCTTCGCCCGGTACAGCGGCGGACGGGTGCCCGGCGGCGCCGACCCGCGGCCCGGCCCCGGCGCCGCGACGGCGGGGTACGGGACGCCCGGCGCGGTTGGGGCGGGCGCCCCGCACATGAGCCGGCCCGCGGACGCAGGTGGGCGCAGAGGCACGGACGCACGTGGACGCAAGAACACGGACGCACGGACGCACAGACGCACAGACGCACGGAGTGGCATACGGCGCCCCCGGGCGCTCCGCCCGGGGGGGGGGCGGTGCGGATCAGCCGGCGGATCACATGCGCGAGACGTTCCGCTCGTAGACCAGGCGCAGGCCGATCAGCGTCAGCCACGGCTCGTGCTCGTCGATCACGGAGGACTCTCCGAGCACCATCGGGGCCAGGCCCCCCGTGGCGATCACCGTCACGTCCTCCGGGTCGTCGGCCAGCTCGCGCTTCATACGCTGCACGACGCCGTCGACCTGGCCCGCGAAGCCGTAGACGATACCGGCCTGCATGGCCTCGACCGTGTTCTTGCCGATCACGCTGCGCGGGCGGGCCAGCTCGATCTTTCGGAGCTGGGCGCCCTTCACGCCCAGGGCCTCGACCGAGATCTCGATGCCGGGGGCGATGACACCGCCCGCGTACTCGCCGCGGGCGCTGACCGCGTCGAAGGTCGTCGCCGTACCGAAGTCGACGACGATCGCCGGGCCCCCGTAGAGCTCGACGGCGGCGACGGCGTTGATGATGCGGTCCGCGCCGACCTCCTTGGGGTTGTCCATCAGGATCGGCACGCCGGTCTTGATGCCGGGCTCGACCAGCACGGCGGGCACGTCGCCGTAGTAGCGGCGGGTGACCTCGCGGAGTTCATGGAGCACGGACGGCACGGTGGCGCAGATCGCGATGCCCTCGATCCCGTCGCCCAGTTCCTCGCCGAGCAGCGGATGGATGCCCATGAGGCCGTTGAGGAGCACGGCCAGTTCGTCGGCCGTACGGCGCGGATCGGTGGAGACACGCCAGTGCTCGACGATGTCCTCGCCGTCGAACAGGCCGAGCACGGTGTGGGTGTTGCCGACGTCGATGGTGAGCAGCATCGGATCAGACCTCGGCCTCTCGCAGGTCGAGGCCGATGTCGAGGATCGCGGAGGAGTGGGTGAGCGCCCCGACCGCGAGGTAGTCCACACCCGTCTCCGCGTAGGCACGCGCGTTCGCCAGGGTGAGCCGGCCGGAGGACTCCAGCACCGCCCGCTTCCCGACGATCGCGACGGCCTCGGCGGTCTCGACGGGCGTGAAGTTGTCCAGCAGGATCAGGTCCGCGCCGGCGTCGAGGGCCTCGCGGACCTGGTGGAGGGTGTCCACCTCGACCTCGACGGGCAGGTCCGGGGTGCCCAGCCCGGCCAGGGTCTCCCGGACGGCCTTGAACGCCTGGGCCACCCCGCCCGCGGCGATCACATGGTTGTCCTTGACGAGGGCGGCGTCGGAGAGCGACATCCGGTGGTTGACCCCGCCGCCGCAGCGCACCGCGTACTTCTCCAGGGCGCGCAGGCCCGGCGTCGTCTTCCGGGTGTCGCGAACCCGGGCACCGGTGCCCTCGAGCACGTCGGCCCAGGCCCGGGTGGCGGTGGCGATGCCCGAGAGGCGGCACAGGAGGTTCAGGGCGCTGCGCTCGCCCGTGAGCAGGTCCCGGGTGCGGGCGGTGACGGAGAGGAGCCGCCGGCCCGGCTCGACGCGGTCGCCGTCCTCGACATGGCGCTCGACCTCGAACTCGTCGGCGCAGACGATCGAGAGGACCGCCTCGGCGACGCGCAGGCCCGCGACGACGCCGGCCTCGCGGGCGGTGAAGTCGCCGGTGGCCACCGCGTCCTCGGGGACGGTGGCGACGGTCGTCACGTCGACGCCGCCGTCCAGGTCCTCCTCGACGGCGAGGTGCGCGATGTCCTCGACCTGCACGGGATCGAGGCCCGACTCGGCGAGGAGCCCGGCGAGGGCGGGGTCGAGGCCGCACTCGTACACCTCGTCGCCGCAGCCGCAGTCGTCGCCGCAGCCCTGGTCTTCGGCGGCGCGGGCGCCGATCTGGATCAGCGGTACGTCCACGGGTTCCGGACGTTCTTCGGGCGTGCTCACTGTTGGGGCTCCCTGTCGGCGGTGGGGGCTGGCGTGGGTGCGGAGGCGAGGGTGGGTGCGGGGCTGGCGGGCGGGAAGGCCTCGGTCGCCGTTTGGCGTACGTCGAGGCGGCGGTCGGGAGTGAGACGCACGACGATATGACGGCGCCACCCGGCGTCGTCCCGCCCGGGGTGGTCCTCGCGCCAGTGGCAGCCGCGCGTCTCGGTCCGCTCGCGGGCGGCGGCGACCAGCACACGGGCGACGAGCAGCAGGTTGGTGGCCTCCCAGGACTCGACGCCGGGCTCGGCGGCCTTGGCGACGGCGTCCGTGTCGCCGGCCTCGTGCAGCGCGGACAGTCGCAGGGCCTCCAGGGCGTCCGCCGCCTGCTCCAGGCTCGCCGCGGAGCGCAGCACTCCGGCTCCGTTCGTCATGATCCGCTGGATCTCGCGCCGGGCCTCGGGCGCGAGGAGCGGCATGCCGCCCCGGGAGCCGCCCTCCACCGGGGCTCCCGCGGCGTGCGCCGATCCCTCGCCCGCGGCGGGTGGGAGGCCGCCGCCCGGACCTCCCGCGGGGAGGGGGCGGGCGGCACCGGCCGGGTGGGCCTCGGCGATCGTCCCGGCGATGCGCTCCGCGAAGACGAGGCCCTCCAGGAGGGAGTTGGAGGCCAGCCGGTTGGCGCCGTGGACGCCGGTGCAGGCCACCTCGCCGCAGGCGTACAGACCGGGGACGGTGGTACGGCCGCGGAGGTCGGTGCGGACGCCGCCGGAGGCGTAGTGGGCGGCCGGCGCCACCGGGACCGGCCCGGTGACCGGGTCGATGCCGTGGGCCCGGCAGGCGGCGAGGATGGTCGGGAACCGGTTCTCCCACATCCCGGCGCCGAAGTGCCGGGCGTCGAGGAACATGTGGTCGGCGCCCTGCTCCCGCATACGGCGCATGATGCCCTTGGCGACGATGTCCCGGGGGGCGAGTTCGGCCAGCTCGTGCTGCCCCACCATGAAACGGGTGCCGGCCGCGTCGACGAGGTGGGCGCCCTCGCCGCGCACCGCCTCGGAGACCAGCGGCTGCTGCCCCTCGGAGTCCGGGCCGAGCCAGAGGACCGTCGGGTGGAACTGGACGAACTCGAGGTCGCTCACCTCGGCCCCGGCACGCAGCGCGAGCGCCACGCCGTCACCGGTGGACACGGGCGGATTGGTGGTGGCCGAGAAGACCTGGCCCATGCCGCCGGTCGCCAGCACCACCGCGGGAGCGTGCACGGCTCCGACGCCGTCGTGCTGGCCCTCGCCCATGACGTGCAGGGTGATGCCGGCCGTGCGGCCCTCCGCGTCCGTCAGGAGGTCGAGCACCAGCGCGTGCTCGATGACGCGGACCGCGCCCTCGCGTATCGCCGCGGCGAGCGCGCGGGAGATCTCGGCACCCGTGGCGTCGCCTCCCGCGTGGGCGATACGGCGGCGGTGGTGGCCGCCCTCGCGGGTCAGCGCGATGCCGCCCGCGCCGTCGGTGTCGAACCGCGCTCCGGTCGCGATCAGCCGCCGCACGGCGTCCGGGCCCTCCGTGACGAGCGCGCGCACGGCTTTCTCGTCGCACAGCCCGGCGCCCGCGACGAGCGTGTCCTCGAGATGCTGCTCAGGTGTGTCGCCCTCGCCGAGGGCCGCGGCGATACCGCCCTGTGCCCAGCGGGTGGACCCGTCGTCGAGGAGCGCCTTGGTGACCACCACGGTGCGCAGGCCCTCGGCCGAGCAGCGAAGTGCCGTCGTGAGGCCCGCGACGCCGGAACCGACCACGACGACGTCGGCGTCGATGAACCAGCCCGGGGCCGGGGCGTCGAGCCGTATACCGGTGCTCGTCACGGGGCTGCTCCGAAGGTCAGGGTGATGTTGTCGATCAGCCGGGTCGCACCGACCCGCGCGGCTACCGCCATGATCGCCTCGCCGGTGTGGTCGTCCGCCACCTCGGAGAAGTCGGCCGGGTCGACCAGGGCGAGGTAGTCGGGTTCGAGGGGCGGCGAGGACGCCGCGGCCTCGTCGAGGACGGCGCTCGCCGCGGCCCGCACGGCGTCGGCACCGCCACCCGGCTGGGCCGCCGCGACCGCGTGGGCGTCGGCCGCCGCCCGGGCCTCGCCGAGCGCGGACAGCGCGGCGGCCCGGGCGTTGGAGGCGGGTGCGGACTCGGCCCGGGCGCGCAGGGCGGCCTGGGCGGCGAGCCGGTCCCGGGCGGCGAACAGGGCCCGGGACAGCGCGAGGGCGGTGCGGCGCTCCTCCGGCGAGAGGTAGCGGTTGCGGCTGGAGAGGGCGAGGCCGTCCGGCTCCCGCACGGTCGGCACCCCGACGATCCGCACCGGGAAGTCCAGGTCCTCGACCATGCGGCGGATCAGGGCCAGCTGCTGAGCGTCCTTCTGCCCGTAGAGCGCGACGTCGGGGCGGGTGAGGTGCAGCAGCTTGGCGACGACGGTCAGCATCCCGTCGAAGTGCCCGGGCCGGGAGGCGCCCTCGAGGAGTTCCCCCATGGGGCCGGCGGTGATCCGCACCCGGGGCCCGCCGCCCGGGTACACCTCGTCCGCGGACGGGGCGAAGACGGCGTCCGCGCCTGCCTCCGCAGCGGTCTTCAGGTCCGCCTCGAGGGTGCGCGGATAGCGGTCGAGGTCCTCGCCCGCGCCGAACTGCAGGGGGTTCACGAACACCGTGACCACGACCTGGCCCTCCGGCCCGACCAGTGAGCGGGCCGTGCGGATCAGGGCGGCGTGGCCGTCGTGGAGGGCGCCCATGGTCATGACGACGGCGCGGCGCGCCGTGGACGCCGGCGCGAGGGCGCCGAGTTCCGCGGCGGTGCGCAGGTGGTTGATCATCGACCGCTCTCCCCGTCCGGGGATTCCGGGGCGTCCGGGCGGCCCCGGCCGTCGCGGGAGTCATGGCCCTCCGCGAGCACCACCAGCAGGTCCTCGGCGAGTTCGGACTTGAGCAGCCCGTGGGCGAGGGCGCGGTCCGCGGTCGCACGGGCCATGGCCAGATAGCCGGCGACCATACCCGGGGCGTGCCTGCGCAGCTCGGCCACGTGGGCCGCCACGGTCCCCGCGTCGCCCCGGGAGACCGGCCCGGTCAGCGCCGCGTCGCCGGAGCGCAGGGCGTTGTCGAGCGCGGCGCCGAGCAGCGGGCCGAGCATCCGGTCGGGTGCCGAGACACCGGCGGCGCGCAGCAGCTCCATGGCCTGGGCGACCAGAGTGACCAGGTGGTTCGCGCCGAGGGCGAGGCCCGCGTGGTACAGCGGGCGGTCGGCCTCCGCGATCCACTCGGGCTCGCCGCCCATCTCGATGACGAGAGCCTCCGCGGCGAGCCTCAGCTCCTCCGGGGCGGTGACGCCGAAGGAGCAGCCGGCCAGCCGCTGGACGTCCACGGACGTCCCCGTGAAGGTCATGGCGGGGTGCAGGGCGAGCGGGAGCGCCCCGGCCCGGCGGGCGGGGTCGAGGACCGCCGCGCCGTAGCGGCCCGAGGTGTGCACGAGCAGCTGGCCGGGGCGCACGGCGCCGGTCTCGGCGAGGCCCTCGGCCAGTTGGGGCAGCACGTCGTCGGGGACGGTCAGCAGCACCAGTTCGGCGCGCGCGAGCACTTCGGCGGGGGTGACGAGCGGCACGTCCGGCAGCATCGAGGCGGCCCGGCGCACGGAGGCGTCCGAGACCCCGGAGACCGCCACGGGGCGGTGGCCGGCGAGCCGGAGGGATGCGGCGAGGGCCGGGCCGACGCGGCCGGCGCCGACGACACCCACGGCGAGGCGGGCCGGACGGTCCCGGGGGTCGACCGGCTCCCGCGCCGGTGGTGTTGCTGGCGATGGTGCGTTCACGGGCGGCCTTCCGTTCCAGTCCGCAGGGGGTACCGGACGATTCCTCGCCATGCTACGCCAGCGTTTCGCAGGGGCTTCCACTTGTCCACAGGCTGTGGAGACGGCACCGGCCACAACCTCACGGGCCTGTGGACAACGGCATGGCGGGGCCGGACGTGGGCGATGATCGCAGCATGAATCAGAACGCGGAGGGGACGCTGCCCATCGACACCCCGGAGGCGGCCGCCGACCCGGAGGAGGCGGTAGGCCGTGCGGAGGAGGCGGTAGGCGGCACGGAGAGAGCGGCCGTCGCGGGCCCGGCCACCGCACGGGAGCAGCACTCGGACGGGAGCGAGGAGGCCGAGCGGCACCGCAGGCTGGCTGCCTGGCGGGCCTCCGACCGGCTGCTGTGGCACGGCTCGGCGGACGCCCGGCTCGGTGAGCGGCTCGCGGCCCTGGCTGCCGACGCGGGAGCCGTCCACGACCTGGACGAGCAGGTGGACCTCTACGGCGACGGGGTGGTCGCGGAGCTGGAGGGGCGCGTGGCGGCACTGCTCGGCTTCCCGGCAGCGGCCTTCTTCCCCACCGGCACGATGGCACAGCAGGTGGCGCTTCGCTGCTGGGCCGGACGCACCGGAAACCGAACGGTCGCACTGCATCCACTCGCCCATCCCGAGGTGCACGAGCGGGGCGCGCTGGCGGCGGTCGGCGGACTGCGCACGGTCCACCCGACACGGGAGCCTCGGCTGCCGACGGCCGACGAGATACGCGGTCTGGACGAGCCGTTCGGCACGCTGATGCTGGAGCTGCCGCTGCGGGACGCCGGGTTCGTGCTGCCGGAGTGGGACGGACTCGTGGAGGCCGTCGAGGCGGCGCGCGAAATGGAGGCGGTGGTGCATTTCGACGGCGCGCGACTCTGGGAATGCGCCACTCATTTCGGCCGTGCACTGGACGAGATCGCCGGACTCGCGGACAGCGTGTACGTGTCGTTCTACAAGTCCCTCGCGGGACTTTCCGGCGCCGTGCTGGCCGGGCCCGAGTCCCTGGTGGCGGAGGCGCGCGCGTGGCGCCACCGCTACGGCGGGCAGGTCTTCCAGCAGTACCCCGCGGCGCTCTCGGCACTGCTCGGCCTGGAGCGGCAGCTGCCGAGGCTGCCGTCGTACGTGGCTCATGCGAGGACGGTCGCGGCGGCGCTGTCTGCCGGGCTGGCGGAGGAGCCCGGAGTGCCCTGGTTCCGGGTGCATCCGGACCCGCCGCACACCCACCAGTTCCAGGTGTGGCTGCCCTTCGACGCCGGCCCGCTGGACGAGGCCGGTGTGCGGCAGGCGGAGGAGACGGGGGTGACCCTCTTCCGCCACTGGTTCCCCGCCCGGTCCGGCCCCCCGGGAGTCAGCACCACGGAGGTGACGGTGTCCTCGCCGGGGCTGTCATGGTCCGCGGACGACGTCAGGACGGCCCTCGCGGACTTCATGGCGCGGGTGCCGGCCGGGGGCGGGCGGGGGCGCCGCTGAGACCGGGCATCCCGCCCTCGGCCGCCGGAACCGCCCGGCGGACGCGCCGGCGGCAGCGGTGACGGCGGAGGCGGCGAACCGGCAGATGCGACGGCGGAGGCGGCGAACCGGCAGCGGCGGCGACGGCACGGCCGGACGCGGCCGCCCGGCGCGGGACGCCTCTCCCGTGGGGGACGCCGCGCCAGGCGGGCGCGATCCCCGGCACGGCTCTACCGGCCCGATCCGGCGGGCCTGTCATCCGGTTCCCGCGGCCCCGGCACGGCAGCCACGGACCGCGCCGGATGGGGCCGGATGGGGCCGGATGGGGCCGCCACGGCCCGTACACCCGCGGTGCCCCGTCCCCGAACCAGCCGTTGATCACCCCGGCGCCACGGTCAGGACGCGGCCCCGCCGCCCGCGCGAACCAGGCCGCTTTCGTAGGCCAGCACCACGACCTGCACCCGGTCGCGCAGCCCGAGCTTGGTGAGGATGCGGCCCACATGGGTCTTCACCGTCGCCTCGGAGAGCACCAGCCGGGCGGCGATCTCGCCGTTCGACAGGCCCTGCGCGACGAGCAGCATGACCTCGCGCTCGCGGTCGGTGAGCCGCTCCAACTCCTTCTGCCGCGGCTCCTTCCCGTGGGAGGGCAGCATCGGCGAGAACCGGTCGAGCAGCCGGCGTGTCGTGGACGGGGCGACGACCGCGTCCCCGCTGTGCACGGAGCGGATGGCGCCGAGCAGTTCGGCCGGGGGCACGTCCTTCAGCAGGAAGCCGCTGGCACCCGCCTTGAGCCCCGAGAACGCGTACTCGTCGAGGTCGAACGTGGTCAGGATCAGTACCTTCGGCGGATCGGGCTGGGCGCATATCCGGCCGGTCGCCTCCACCCCGTCCAGCCTCGGCATGCGGACGTCCATCAGCACCACGTCGACCGCCGTGGCGCGCAGGGTCTCGATGGCCTCGGCCCCGTCGCCGGCCTCGGCGACTACCTCCATGTCCGGCTGGGCGGCGAGCACCATCCGGAAGCCGGTGCGCAGCAGCGCCTGGTCGTCGACGAGCATCACGCGGATGGTCATGGGCGGGTCCTTGTCTCGTGGCTTGTGGCTTGTGGCTCGTGGCTTGTGGCTTGCGGCCGGACGGTTCTTGCCACCGGGTGGGCGGAGTGCGCCGGGCGGGGCGGGGGCGGGCAGGGCGGCTGGGCTGGATCGGGGGGCGGGGTTCGTCGGAACGGGGCGGACGGACGGGCAGGGGCCGACAGGGCCGACAGGCCCGGGGCAAAGGCATCCAAGCGGTGGAAGGCGAACCAAGGAAAGGCGATCCAAAGGGGCTAAAAGTGCTGGAAACAATTGAAGATCGGCTAAAGCGGTCGGAAGTGGATTGATCTCGAGAAAAAGGGGGGCGAAAAGGAGTGGAGAGTGCGCGTTCGGGCGGGCCGTTGACGGCAGGCTAGTGGGCGGGTTTGAGGGGAAGCAGCGCGCTGATCCGGAATCCGCCGCCGGGCCGCGGACCGGCGTCGAGCGTGCCGCCGACCATGCCGACGCGCTCCCGCATGCCGATCATGCCGTGGCCCTTGCCGTCAGCGCCGCCGTCCTCGTACAGCTCGTGAGCCGCGCCCCGGCCGTCGTCCTCGACGAGGAGCCCGAGGCCGTCGTCGAAGTAGACCAGCCGGACACTCGCCCCGGCGTCCGGACCGCCGTGCTTGCGGGTGTTGGTGAGGGCCTCCTGGACGATCCGGTAGGCGGTGAGTTCCACACCGCTCGGCAGCGGCCGCGGGGTGCCCTCGATCCGGAAGTCGACGGTCAGGCCCGCACCGCGCACCTGCTCCACCAGTTCCTTGATCTGCTCGACGTCCGGCTGCGGCACGTACTCGCCGCTCTCCGGTGCGTCGCCGGTGCGCAGGACACCCAGCAGCCGGCGCATCTCGGCGAGCGCCTGGCGGCCCGTGGAGGAGATCGTCTCCAGGGCCTGCCGGGCCTGGTCGGGCGCCGCGTCCAGCACATAGGCGGCGCCGTCGGCCTGCACGACCATCACCGAGACGTTGTGCGCGACGACGTCGTGGAGTTCGCGCGCGATCCGGGCGCGCTCCGCCGCCACGGCGACCTTGGACTGCGCCTCACGCTCCTTCTCCAGCCGGGACGCCCGCTCCTCGAGCTGGGCGAAATAGGCGCGCCGGGTGCGCAGGGAGTCACCGAGCACCCAGGCGAGGGCGAACGGAACGGTCATGACGACCGTGAAGAAGATCCTCGTCCCCGCGCTCATGCCCGGCTCGGGCCAGCGGATCTGGGCGAGTGTCGCGGCGCACAGCCCACCGGCGAGCGCGAGGTGGGAGGCCAAGCGCTGTCCGTCGTGCGCGGCGACGGTGTAGATGAGCACGAGCATCGCGAAGTCGGCCGGGTTGGGCGCCACGTCCAGCACCAGCTGAGCGAGACCGACCCCGGCGACCAGCAGCAGCATCCGCTCCGGCACCCGGCGGCGCAGCGCTACGGCGAGGCACAGGAGGAGCACCATGACGGTGGGCGCCACGCGCGGCTCGACCCCGACATGCTCCTGGGCGACCCACAGCATGGAGAACCCGAAGAGCACCACAGCCCAGAAGCTGTCGACGCCCGTCGGGTGCCGGCGGAGAAAATCATAGAGGCGCTGCACGTAACCCAGCGTAGGCAGTCCGACGAGCCGCCCGGGTCAACCGGAGGGGCGATCCGATCCCGGGGCGGCTACTCCCCAAGGTGGAGACTTGGGCGCGTGACGTACCAGGCGGCGAACGAGTCGGAGTGCACCGGAGGCGCGGAATGGGTGCCCTGGCGGGAGGCCGCGGAACGCGCCCTTTACGGGCCGAACGGCTTCTACCGGAGGCCCGAGGGGCCGGCGGGGCACTTCCGCACATCCGTGCACGCCTCCCCGCTGTACGCCGCCGCGGTGGCACGGCTGCTGCGGGAGACCGCGGAGGAGCTGCCGACCCCGGCGGCGGAGGTCGCGCTGGTCGACATCGGCGCGGGGCGCGGGGAACTGCTGACCGGAGTGCTGGCCGCGCTGCCGGACGGCTTCCCGGTGCGCGCCTACGCCGTCGAACGGGCGGGCCGCCCGTCGGGGCTCGACCCGCGTATCGAGTGGGGCGAACGGCCGCCGGACGGGGTCTCGGGGCTGCTGTTCGCGAACGAGTGGCTGGACAACGTCCCGGTGGACGTCGCCGAGGTCGACGGCTCGGGTGTCCCCCGCTACGTCCTGGTCAGGGCCGACGGCGAGGAACGTCTCGGGGATCCGGTGGCCGGGGCCGACGCCGCATGGCTGGACCGCTGGTGGCCGCAGGCCGATCCCGGCACGCGCGCCGAGATCGGGCGGCCTCGCGACGCGGCCTGGGCGGCTGCCGTGTCCTGCCTGGACGCGGGGCTCGCGGTCGCCGTGGACTACGCCCACCGCGCCGACGACCGTCCGCCCTTCGGCACGCTGACCGGGTTCAGCCGTGGGCGCGAGGTCCGCCCCGTCCCGGACGGCGGCTGCGACATCACGGCCCATGTGGCCCTCGACGCCTGCGCCGGGCCGGGCGCCGAGCTGGTGAGTCAGCGCGAGGCACTGCACCGTCTCGGTGTATCCGGCGCGCGGCCGCCGCTCGCCCTGGCCTCGGCCGACCCCACGGCCTACGTACGCGCGCTCGCCTCCGCGGGCGAGGCCGCCGAACTCACCGCGCCCGGCGGCCTCGGCGACTTCACCTGGCTCCTTCAGCCGGTCCCGGCACGCTGAGGGGACCGGCGCGCGGACCTGAGCCGTCGCCGGCCCGGGCTCCCACCCGACCACCCGACCCGCCCGGGCCGCCGAGCGCGCCGTGCCCGCCGAGGTCGCAAGCTCGCCGCGTACGGCCCCGGCCCCGGCCCCAGGCCCGGGAATCAAGGCACCGCACCAGGACCTACCGCCGCCGGATCCGAACCACACCAAACTGCATCGAAACCAAATGAACTAAACCGAAATGGATTCAAACGGACCAGAACCCACCGGACCGCCGGCTCCACCGCCACCGGATCGGGACTGCACCCGGGCTTCCGCCGCACGGCCGTGAGTGTGCCGGAGCAGCCCGGCGCCGAACGGACCGGGCGGGACCGGGCGGGACCGGGCGGGACCGGGCGGGACCGGGCGGGACCGGGCGGGACCGGGCGGGACCGGGCGGGACCGGGCGGGACCGGGCGGGACCGGGCGGGACCGGGCGGGCGGAACCGCACTACACCCACCGCACACCCACCGCCCCGAGGAAACCTCACGCGGACCGGCACACCCGGCCGCGGAGAGTACAGGCCCTGGCACGGACGGGTCATGGCGCGGACGGACCGTGGTTCGGACGGACCGTGGTTCGGAGCGAGGGCAGGTGCCACCCGCAAGGATGCGCACGCCGCGGATGGTGCGCCGTGAAAGCCGGGGCGCGGCCCCCTCCCCGGAAGGCAGGCACCTGCGCGCCGGCGGGCCGGGAGCGCGATCGGGGTCCCGGGCCGGGCGCGTACCGGTCCCGGAGGGATGCCGCGGCCGGCTCGTGCGAGGTCGTCCCGGCCACGCGCGCACCGGCCCCGGGCATGGCGCCGACCGCCGCCCCACGCGGGGGACACCGCCGGAGGGCACCGGATCCTGAAGGTGGCCCCCCGGCCGCCGCCCCACGCGGGGGATACTGTCGCCCATGACGGAGACGACGATCGGCATCGGCGGCGCGGCGGAGAGCACCGACATGGTGCTGAACATCGGACCGCAGCATCCCTCCACGCACGGCGTGCTGCGTCTCCGTCTCGTCCTGGACGGCGAGCGCATCGAGCAGGCCGAGCCGGTGATCGGCTATATGCACCGCGGCGCGGAGAAGCTCTTCGAGGCACGCGACTACCGCCAGATCGTGATGCTGGCCAACCGCCACGACTGGCTGTCCGCCTTCTCGAACGAACTGGGCGTCGTGATGGCCGTCGAGCGGATGCTCGGCATGGAGGTCCCGGAGCGCGCCGTGTGGCTGCGCACCCTCCTCGCGGAGCTGAACCGGGTGCTCAACCACCTCATGTTCCTGGGTTCGTATCCCCTCGAACTGGGTGGAATCACCCCGATCTTCCACGCCTTCCGGGAACGGGAGGACCTCCAGCACGTGATGGAGGAGATCTCCGGCGGCCGGATGCACTACATGTTCAACCGCGTCGGCGGCCTCAAGGAGGACCTGCCCGCCGGCTGGACCGGGCGGGCGAGGAGCGCGATCGCCGAGGTCCGTTCGCGGATGGACGTCTACGACCGGCTCGTCCTCGGCAACGAGATCTTCCGGGGCCGCACCCGAGGGGTGGGCGTGCTCAGCGAGCGGACCGCGCACGCGTACGGCGTCTCGGGCCCCCTCGCCCGGGCCTCCGGCGTCGACTTCGACCTGCGGCGCGACGAGCCGTACCTGGCCTATGCCGACCTGCGGGAGACCCTCGAGGTGGTGACCCGCACCGAGGGCGACTGCCTGGCCCGGTTCGAGTGCCTGCTGTGGCAGACGCATAATTCGCTGGAGCTGGCGGACGCCTGCCTGGACCGGCTCGCCGAACTGCCGCCCGGGCCGGTCAACCAGCGGCTGCCCAAGGTCCTGAAGGCACCCGAGGGCCACACGTACGCCTGGACCGAGAACCCGCTCGGCATCAACGGCTACTACCTGGTCTCCAGGGGGGAGAAGACCCCGTACCGGCTCAAGCTGCGCTCGGCGTCGTACAACAACATCCAGGCGCTCACCGAACTGCTGCCCGGCACCCTCGTCTCCGACATGGTGGCCATTCTGGGATCGATGTTCTTCGTGGTCGGAGACATCGACAAGTAGACCCGGCGGGGCGTAGGGCACACGGATCGACGGGGCGGCGGCGGACATCCGCCCGCGCCGGGGTGGGATGGGCATCGGGACACCCGGTCGGGCTTCGCGCCCCGCCGCACCGAGGACGACGAGAGCGCCGGGCGGCTCCCGCCACCCGGCGCTCCACGGCCGGGGCCGCGCCCCGGGCCCCCGCCCGGTCAGGAGATCGCGCTGCGCAGCTGCACGATGTCCAGCTGCTCCGTCTCGTCGTGCGCGGTCAGGTCGATGACCTCGCCCACGGCCCGCTCCTCCGTAGGACCGCGCTGTGCGAGCGCCTCCTCACCGACCACGTCGGCGAGGTCCTCGTCCTGGACCGAGGCGAGCCGTGCCGGCTCGAGGGCGGCGACCGGCTTCTTCCTCCGGGTGCCGCCCCCGGCGGCCGCGGCCGGCCCGGCGGACCCGCCTGCTCCCCCGGCCGGTCCGGCGCCCTCAGCGCCCTCGGCGCCCTTCACACCCTGGGTGCCGAAGAAGTCGAAACCGCCCTGCGGGCGCACGGGCCGGCGCTGCCCGGAGTGGGGGACGATCGCCGCGGCGACCGGCACCCGCCTGGCGGGGGCGGCGGACGACGGGTGGGCGTGCTGTGCTCCCCCGGCGACCGCCGCGTGCTTCCCCTTCGACTCGTCCGCCTCTCGGGCCCGCTCGGCGATGTCGCGTTGACGGGCCTCCTCGACGGTGCGCCTCGCCTGCTGCTCGGCGGCCCGGCGCGGCAGCTCGTCAAGCGCCTTTGCGGCGCGCAGATAGGCGGACGGTGTCGGCGTGGAACCCGCCGGGGGCAGCTCCCTGGGCGAGCCCGCCTCGATCGCGAGCTGCCTGCGGCCCTCGAGCGCGCTGGCGCGCTCGGTCTCCGCGTTCGCGTACCGGCGGAGCAGGGCGGCGTGCTCGTTGCGCAGCCCGGCCAGCTCGACCCGCTTGGCGCGCAGCTTGGCGTCGAGCTTGGTCCGCAGTTCGCGGGACTCGTCCAGATCGGCCTCCAGTTCCGCTGTGCGCTCCTCCGTCTTCCAGAGGTCGCTGGCACGGAGCCGGGTGAGTTCGGCGACCCGGCGGCCCGCGTACCGGTCCCAACTGCGCATGAGGAAAGCGCCGGTGACCGCTGCGACGGCTGCGGCCGCGACCAGGGTGCGGAGCAGGACCGGATCGGAGAGCAGCCAGGCGCCCAAAGCACAGAGGATCGAAGCTCCGGCGACCGCCGAGGGCGGGAGGAGCCTGTGCAGAGGTGGGGAATGGCGGTGGCGTCCACGTGGCATGGCCCGAAATTTACCGTGCGTAGGTGACGATTGGGGGGTCGGACCGGCAATCTCTTCGCATCGGAAACACCCCGCTTTCGATGTACCGGGTCACCCAGCCGTATTCCGCGCCCCGCGCCGATTCGGTCCGGGCCCGGCGCCCGGGACGCGCCGGGGCCGGTCGCGGAATTCCCGCCCGGCCCGCGGCTCCTGAACCGCGGGCCGGCCGCCCGGGACCGACTGACGGTCCGGCCGGTACCGCGAACGCTGCCGTCCCCGGGTGGGACGGGGCAGAGCCCGCCGGGAGGTTCACCGCTTCGCCAGCAGCCCCTTGGACGCCAGGTACTCCTCCGCCACCTCCCGGGGCTTCGCCCTCTCGGCGTCCACCTTGCGGTTCAGCTCGACCAGGTCCTCGGTCGTCAGCGACCGGGTGACTCTGCCGAGCGCGTCGGCTATCTCCGTTGATCCGGCGTCCTCGGCGTTGACCACGGGCAGCACGTTGTCGGCGTTCTGGAGCTTTCTGTCGTCCTCCAGCAGCACCAGCCCGAAGCTCTCCAGTGTGGCGTCGGTCGTGGTGGTCAGGACCAGTTGGTCCTCGCCGTCCTTGACCGCCTGTTTGGCCTGCGGGGTGCCGACGCCCTTCGGGTCGACCCCCGCCACGTCGATGCCGTACGTCTTCTTCAGCCCCGGCGCGCAGAACGGGCGCACCTCGCACTCGTCCCCGGCGGCGATCCTCACTCTGATCTTCGACCGTCCAAGATCGGAAAGGGACTCGAGGTCGTTCTTCTCGGCGAATTCCCTGCTCACCGCGAACGCGTTCTGGTCGACGGCCTCCCCGGGGGGCAGCACCTTCAGGCCGCGGGGCGCCGCGAGCTTCTCCAGGGCGGCCACCGTGGCGCCGACATCGCTGGACGCGACGGGCTTCTCCTCGGGGGCCTTGGGACCGTTCGTCTTGGCGTTGAGGAATTCGGCGATCGTGGCCGCGTATTCCGGTACGACGTCGATCTCGCCCTTCTCCAGGGACGGTTCGTACAACTCGCGGTTCTTCACCGTGGTGACGGAGGCGTCGTATCCGGCGTCGCGCAGCACCTGGGCGTAGAGTTCGGCGAGCACCTTGGACTCGGTGAAGGCCGCCGCCCCTACCACCAGGGAGCCCTTGCCCCCGGCGCTCGCGCCGCCGCCCGAGGCTCCGGCACCGCCCTTCTCCTGTTCCAGGCCGTCGGCGCCGCAGCCGGCGAGCGAGCCCGCCAGAGCCATGGCGCCCAGTGCCGCTCCCGCGAGGCGCGAGGTCTTGCCCATCAAGGTTCACCATCCAAGAAGTGAGTCGTCACACGGTCCTCCGGAGTGGAGCGGCCATGCGGTCCACCGCAACCAGCACGGCCTCCACCAGGAGGGCGAGCACGGCCACGAGCAGCGCGCCCGCGACCACCTGCGGTGTGTCGTACGTGTTGAAACCGGCCGTGATGATGCGGCCGAGGCCGCCCTGCCCGACCATCGCCGCGATCGTCGCCGTGGCGACCACCTGGACCGCGGCGGACCGCAGCCCGGTCATGGCCATCGGATAGGCGAGGGGCAGTTCGACCCGGACGAGCAGCTGCCCGCCCGACATCCCCATGCCCCGTGCCGCCTCGACGACCGACCGGTCGACCTCCCGCATACCCACATAGGCGTTGGTGAGCAGCGGCGGCACGGCGAACAGGACCAGGGCGACGATCGTCGGGACGTATCCCGCACCGCGCAGCGGCGTGACCATGAACAGCGCGAGCACCGCGAACACGGGAACGGCCCGCCCCACGTTCGAGATGTTCACGGCGAGGGCGCCACCGCGTCCGGTATGCCCCAGCCAGAACGCGACGGGCAGGGCGACCGCACAGGCCAGCGCCAGGGCGACCCCGCTGACATACAGATGCTCGCCCAGCAGGTGCCAGACTCCGCCCTCCCCGGACCAGTTGGCGCCGTTGGTGAGCCATGCCCAGGTCCTGGCCGGCACGTCCATCAGCGGGCCTCCCGGCTTCCGGCCGTACGTATTCGGGTCCAGGGCGTGAGCAGCCGCTGCACGCCGAGCAGCAGCAGGTCCGCGGCGACCGCGAGGAGCACGCAGAGCACCGAGGCGGTCAGCACCTGCGCCTTGAAGAAGCTGGGCAGCGCGTCCTCGATGAGATTGCCGAGGCCGCCGCGGCCGACGATCGACCCGACGGTGGTGAGCGCGACCGTGGAGACGGTCGCGATCCGCAGCCCGGCCATCACGGCGGGCAGCGCGAGCGGAAGCTCGACCTCCCACAGCATCCGGACCGGTCCGTAGCCCATGCCGCGGGCGGCCTCACGGGTCTCCGCGGGGACCGCCTCCAGCCCGGCCACGGTGTTCCGCACCAGGATGGTCAGCGAGTAGAGCACCAGGCCCGTGACCACCAGGGCGGCGGAAAGGCCGAAGAAGGGCAGCAGCAGCGAGAACATGGCGAGCGACGGGATCGTGTAGAGCACCGTCGTCAGCCCCAGGACCGGGCCGGCGAACCGGGGACGACCGCGTGCGATGAGCGCAAGCGGAAAGGCCACGACGAGTCCGATCGCGACCGAGGCGACCGTGATCTGGACGTGCTGCGCCGTGGCGTCGACCAGTTCCTGGCTGCGGGAGCGGAGGTACTCGCCGCAGATCCAGTCGTTGGCGACCAGGCAGTCCCGGCCCGCCATCTCCCCACCCCCGTCCTCGTGTCCGGCCCGTTCGACTGCTTGCCGAACGAAGAACGACCCTAACCCCCGCCACCGACAGTCGCCGAGGAGCCCGCGGCCACCGGGGAACCGGCGGCCGCCGGGAAGCCGAGAGCCGCCCGGGGCCTCCTGCTCCGGCGGGACCGCCCCGCGCAGGGCCCGTCGTCACCCGTCACAATGGGGAACCATGATCCGATTCGAGCACGTGACCAAGCGGTACCCGGACGGCACGACCGCTGTGGACGACCTCTCCTTCGAGGTCGCCGCGGGTGAACTGGTCACCCTCGTGGGACCGTCCGGTTGCGGAAAGACGACCACCATGAAGATGGTCAACCGCCTCATCGAACCGACGGAGGGTCGGATATTCCTGGACGGGGACGACATATCCACCATCGATCCCGTACAACTGCGGCGCCGGATCGGCTATGTCATCCAGCAGGTGGGCCTCTTCCCGCACAAAACGGTCCTGGAGAACACGTCGACCGTGCCCCGCCTCCTCGGCTGGAAGCGCTCCCGGGGCCGCGAGCGGGCGGCCGAACTCCTCGACCTCGTCGGCCTCGACCCCCGCGTGTACGGCGACCGCTACCCCGAGCAGCTCTCCGGCGGCCAGCGTCAGCGGGTGGGCGTGGCCCGGGCCCTGGCGGCCGATCCCCCCGTCCTGCTGATGGACGAGCCGTTCGGCGCCGTCGACCCCGTCGTCCGGGAGCGGCTGCAGAGCGAGTTCCTCAGGCTCCAGGCCGCGGTCCGCAAGACGGTGCTCTTCGTCACCCACGACATCGAGGAGGCCGTCCGGCTCGGCGACCGCATCGCCGTCTACGGGCAGGGCAGGATCGAGCAGTTCGGCGCACCCGCGGCCGTGCTGGGGGCACCGGCCGGCCCGTATGTGGCGGACTTCGTCGGCGCGGACCGGGGCCTCAAGCGGCTGTCGGTCACCCCGGTCGAGGAGGGGGATCTCGAACAGCCTCCCATGGTCCGCCTCGACGACCCGCTGCCCCGTGCCCTGGATGCGCCCTGGGCCGTCGTCCTGGACTCGGGTGGCGAGTTGCACGGCTGGATCTCCGCCGAGCACGCGGGCCGCACCGGCACCGTGCGCGAGCACGCCCGGCGCATGGACGCCCGGATGCCGGTCGGAGCCTCGCTGAAGCAGGCGTTCTCGACGATGCTGCAGCACGACGCGGGGTGGATCGCGGTCGTCGACCGGGAGGAGAAGGGACGGTTCCTCGGGGTGCTGACCCCGGATCGCCTGCACGAGGCCCTGCGCCGCTCCGTCGACGCGGACACCCGGGACGTCCCCCGCACCACCGTGGACATCGACCGGGTCCCGTCGCACTGAGCGCCGCCGACGCACCCGGCGCGGTCCGGCACGGTCCGGCCGGACGAGGCCGAGCCGAGCCGAGCCGAGGCGCCCGCCGCGTTCCATGGACCCGGCAAGAACTCGGTCAACGCGGCAGGGACCGTTCGGGACCCGTACCAAACCGCTGCCAGGCCGGACGACCGTCTCAAGCACGTCCTGTTCGTCTCCTTTATCCCATTCATCCCGTTCGGCCTGTTCGGTTCCGAGGGGCCGGTCGGGTACGAGGGCCCCCTCGACCGGTCGGATACGAGGGCGGTGTCGACTGGACCGTCGCCTACCCGCTCGGCGCGCTCGACCTGCCGACCGCCGTCACCACGATCCGTCACCACGATCCGTTTCGCCCTCCGGCCCGAACACCCGGCCGCGACACTCGCACCGGGCGACGGGGCCGGGCTCCGCGAGCTGCTCGCGAGGCACGGCGGCCGCGACTCCCTCGGCCGCCTCGCGCTCCGCCGCGACAAGGGGGCCCGCGCGGTGGGGCGGTGTCCGGGCAGCCGCGGACCGGTGGGACCGGGCATCCCCGGCAGCCGGACCGGCAGGCCGGACAGCAGCGCGGGCGGCCGCCGACCGGTGGGGACCGGGCAGCGGCAGGGACGGGACGCTACCGGGCCTAGGCTGGTCGTATGAGTACCTTGCGCGCACGGGGCACGCCCACGGGCCTGCCGGAGTGGGACCGCTGTGCGGTCATGGGAGTCGTCAACGTGACGCCCGACTCCTTCTCCGACGGCGGCCGCTGGTTCGACACCACGGCCGCCGTCAAACACGGCCTCGACCTCGTCGCCGAGGGCGCGGACCTGGTGGACGTCGGCGGCGAGTCGACCCGGCCCGGCGCCTCACGCGTCGACGAGGAGGAGGAGCTGCGCCGTGTCCTCCCCGTTGTGCGGGGCCTGGCGGGCGAGGGTGTCACGGTGTCCGTCGACACCATGCGCGCCTCCGTCGCCGCGCAGGCGGTCGCCGCGGGCGCCACGCTCGTCAACGACGTCTCCGGCGGGCTCGCCGACCCGCAGATGGTTCCGGCCGTCGCCGCCGCGGAGGTCCCGTTCGTCGTCATGCACTGGCGCGGCTTCAGCGAGGACATGAACGGCCGGGCGGTGTACGGGGACGTCGTCGCCGAGGTCGCCGCGGAACTGCGCGCGCGGATGGACGCCGTCGTCACGGGAGGTATCGCCGCCGAACGGATCATCGTCGACCCGGGCCTCGGCTTCGCCAAGCAGGCCGGGCACGACCTCTCCCTGGTCGCCCACCTCTCCGAGCTGGGAGCGCTGGGCCGTCCGCTCCTCGTCGCCGCTTCCCGCAAGCGGTTCCTCGGCCGCGTCCTGGCCGGTGGCGCCGCGACCCCGCCACCCGCCCGCGAGCGGGACGCGGCCACCGTCGCGGTCTCCGCGATCGCCGCACACGAGGGTGCCTGGGCGGTGCGGGTCCACGAGGTGCGGGCCACGGCGGACGCCGTCCGGGTCGCGCGGGCTGTCGAGGGAGCCCGGTGACCTCGCGTACCGACGTCGAGAACGTCGAAGCGGCCAACACCGCCTTCTACGAGGCCGTGGAGCGGGGCGACTTCGAGGAGGTGTCGGGGCTCTGGCTGGACGGCGGGGACGCCGACGACATCTCCTGCGTGCACCCGGGCTGGCCGGTGCTCTCGGGGCGCGGCGAGGTGCTCCGCTCATACGCCCTGATCATGGCGAACACCGAGTACATCCAGTTCTTCCTCACCGATGTGCGCGTCAGCGTCTTCGCCGGCACGGCCGTCGTCACCTGCACCGAGAACATCCTCAGCGGCGGCCCCGCGGAGGAGGCCGGCGAGCTCGGGCCCCTCGTCGGGCAGCTGGTCGTTGCCACCAATGTGTTCCGCCGCACACCTGACGGGTGGAGAATCTGGTCACACCACGGTTCGCCCGTTCTGGCGGAAACGGACGGCGAAGAGGACGGCGATTCCACCCCTTGAGTGGGTAAACCGGCATGTGGGAGGTTCGTTTCCGCGGCTGGGGGCAGGGGTGGCCGGCGACCGGTGACGCTCTCGTCCGCGGCCCCCGCGGGCAGGCCGTGTCCGAGCCCGCAGGTAGATTCGAATCCGTGCACTGCTGCCGCCCGCACGCGGCCGCGTGCTCGCCGGACTACGACAGCAGGAGTGATTCGCGTGGATCGTGTCGCGCTGCGCGGCCTGAGGGCCCGCGGGCACCACGGCGTCTTCCCCCGGGAGCGCGAGGAGGGCCAGACCTTCGTCGTGGACCTGGTGCTCGGCCTCGACACCCGTCCCGCGGCGGCCGACGACGACCTGGCGAAGACCGTCCACTACGGAGTGGTGGCGGAGGAGGTCGTCGGCGTCGTCCAGGGGGAGCCGGTGGATCTGATCGAGACGCTGGCCGAGCGCATCGCCCGGCAGTGCCTCGAGCACGCGGGCGTCCAGGAGGTCGAGGTCGTCGTGCACAAGCCGGATGCCCCGATCACCGTCCCGTTCGACGACGTCACCATCACCATCACCCGGAGCCGTGCATGAGCGACCCCACCGTGCAGCCCGTGCCCACCGCCGTCGTCGAGCAGGTCGACGCGGCCGACATCACCCTGTCCAACCCCAAACGCGCCGTGATCGCGCTCGGATCCAACCTCGGCAACCGGTTGGAGACGATCCAGGGCGCCGTCGACCTGCTGGAGGACACGCCCGGCGTGCGGGTCAAGGCGGTCTCCCCGGTGTACGAGACGGAGCCGTGGGGCGTCGAGCCGGGCAGCCAGCCGTCGTACCTCAACGCCGTGGTGCTCGTGAGGACGACCCTGCCGCCCGCCTCCCTGCTGGAGCGGGGCCAGGCGATCGAGGAGGCGTTCCACCGGGTGCGCGAGGAGCGCTGGGGTCCGCGCACGATCGACGTCGACATCGTGGCGTACGCGGACGTGATCTCGGACGATCCGATCCTCACCCTTCCGCATCCCCGGGCGCACGAGCGTGCCTTCGTCCTCGCACCCTGGCACGATGTGGAGCCCGAGGCCCAGCTGCCCGGCCGGGGCGGCATCGCGGAGCTGCTGGACGGTATGGCTCGGACGGGTGTCGCTCCGCGCGAGGACCTGGAACTCCGCCTCCCCGAGTAGTCGTTACCCTCTTCAGGGTCTCCGGCACCAAGACGAAGGACACAGGGGCGCGTGGTGAAGCAACTACGGCTTGGGGTACTGGCCGGGCTGTTCGTGGCGGCCGGGGTGCTGTCCTGGGGCGGCGCCCGACTGTGGGACTCGGTGGGCACGCTGCCGAGCGTGCCGCTGGCCGCGCCCATCGTCCTCGCGGCGATCGCCGCGATCCTCCTGGCCACCGCGCTGTCGCTGCGCGCCCGGCTGCGGGCCCAGCGGGAGCGCCGTCCGGGGGCCAAGGGAGTCGAGCCGCTGATGGCCGCCCGCGCTGTCGTCTTCGGCCAGGCGAGCGCCCTCGTGGCGGCGCTCGTCAGCGGTGTGTACGGCGGTGTGGGCGTCTTCCTGCTCGGCTCGCTCGACGTCCCGGCACGCCGTGACCAGGCGGTCTATGCCGGCTTCTCGGTCCTGGCCGGCATCGCGGTGATCGCTGCGGGCCTGTTCGTGGAGCGGGTCTGCAAGCTCCCGGACGACGAGGACGACGGCACGGGTCAGGTCCCGGCGCGCTGAGGGCCGTCCCGGCCGCCGCAGCACGGCGGAGCACGGCGGAGCACGGCGGAGCACGGCGGAGCACGGCGGAGCACGGCGGAGCACGGCGGAGCACGGCGGAGCGCCCCGGCCTCACGGGCCCGGGGGCGCTCCGCCGATCGGGGCGATGATCAGCGCGCCATGATGAGGCTCATCGCCTCGTTGCGCGTGGCGACGTCGCGGAGCTGGCCGCGTACGGCGGAGGTGATCGTCTTGGCGCCCGGCTTGCGGATGCCGCGCATCGACATGCACATGTGCTCGCACTCGATGACCACGATCACCCCGCGCGGCTCCAGGATCTCCATCAGGGAGTCCGCGATCTGCGTGGTCAGCCGCTCCTGCACCTGGGGACGGCGGGCGAACACGTCGACCAGGCGGGCGAGCTTGGACAGACCGGTGATCTTGCCCGTGGTCGACGGGATGTAGCCGACGTGGGCGACGCCCCGGAAGGGGACGAGGTGATGCTCGCAGCAGCTCACCAGCTCGATGTCCTTCACCAGGACCATCTCGTCGTGGCCGAGGTCGAAGGTCGTGGTGAGAACGTCCTCCGGCTGCTGCCAGAGTCCCGCGAATATCTCCCTGTACGCCCGTGCCACCCGCGACGGGGTCTCCCTCAGGCCCTCGCGGTCCGGGTCCTCTCCGACGGCGATGAGGAGCTCGCGTACGGCGTTCTCGGCGCGCTTCTCGTCGAACTCGCCGATCGAACCCTCGCCGTCCAGCGTCACCGGGTCGGTCATCTGTGCCTCGTTCCTGTGCTCTGCCGCGGCACGAAAAACGCCGCACCTCCCAGGCTAGAACCCGGGAGGTGCGGCGTTCATTCCGGCACGGCGGCTCTCACCGCCGCATCATGCCTGGTCAGGCTTCCGGACGCTCGTCCTGGACCGCCTCCTTGGGCGCCTTGGTGACATCGGTCACCGTCGGCGCGGAGGCTCCGTTGGCGCCGTTGGTGAGCGCGAGTTCCTTCGGCGACAGCACCGGCGGACGGGTGGACGGCGTACGGCGGGAGGAACCGGTCCACGCCGGACGGGCCGGGCGCTTCACGATCGGGGCGAAGATCTCCGCGATCTCCTCCTTGCCGAGGGTCTCCTTCTCCAGCAGCGCGAGGACGAGGTTGTCGAGGACGTCGCGGTTCTCGACGAGGATCTCCCACGCCTCGTTGTGCGCGGCCTCGATGAGCTTCTTGACCTCCTCGTCGACCAGCGCGGCGACCTCCTCGGAGTAGTCGCGCTGGTGCGCCATCTCGCGGCCGAGGAACGGCTCCGAGTTGTCGCCGCCGAACTTGATCGCCCCGAGGCGCTCGGTCATGCCGTACTGCGTGACCATCGCGCGGGCGGTGGTCGTGGCCTTCTCGATGTCGTTCGCCGCGCCCGTGGTCGGGTCGTGGAACACGAGCTCCTCGGCCGCTCGACCGCCCAGCATGTACGCCAGCTGGTCCAGCATCTCGTTGCGGGTGGTGGAGTACTTGTCCTCGTCCGGGAGCACCATCGTGTAGCCGAGTGCCCGGCCGCGGGACAGAATCGTGATCTTGTGGACCGGGTCCGAGTTGGGGGAGGCCGCCGCCACCAGGGCATGTCCGCCCTCGTGGTACGCGGTGATCTTCTTCTCCTTGTCGGACATGATCCGGGTCCGCTTCTGCGGGCCCGCGACCACGCGGTCGATGGCCTCGTCCAGGAAGTGGTTGTCGATCAGCTTCTTGTCACTGCGGGCCGTCAGCAGGGCGGCCTCGTTCAGCACGTTCGACAGATCGGCGCCGGTGAAGCCGGGGGTGCGGCGGGCGACGGCCGAGAGGTCGACGTCCGGTGCGACCGGCTTGCCCTTCTGGTGGACCTTGAGGATCTCCAGACGGCCCTGCATGTCCGGGCGGTCGACGGCGATCTGCCGGTCGAAGCGGCCCGGGCGGAGCAGTGCCGGGTCGAGGATGTCGGGCCGGTTCGTGGCGGCGATCAGAATGACGCCGCCCTTCACGTCGAAGCCGTCCATCTCGACGAGGAGCTGGTTCAGGGTCTGCTCCCGCTCGTCGTGACCGCCGCCGAGGCCGGCGCCGCGGTGGCGGCCCACCGCGTCGATCTCGTCGACGAAGACGATTGCCGGGGCGTTCGCCTTGGCCTGCTCGAAGAGGTCGCGGACCCGGGAGGCGCCGACGCCGACGAACATCTCGACGAAGTCGGAGCCGGAGATCGAGTAGAACGGCACGCCCGCCTCGCCCGCGACGGCACGGGCGAGCAGCGTCTTGCCCGTGCCGGGCGGGCCGTACAGCAGCACGCCCTTCGGGATCTTGGCGCCGACGGCCTGGAACTTCGCCGGCTCCTGCAGGAACTCCTTGATCTCGTGGAGTTCCTCGACGGCCTCCTCCGACCCGGCCACGTCGGAGAAGGTGGTCTTCGGCGTGTCCTTGGTGATGAGCTTGGCCTTGGACTTCCCGAAGTTCATGACCCGGGAGCCGCCGCCCTGCATCTGGTTCATCAGGAACAGGAAGACGACCACGATGAGCACGAAGGGGAGTAGCGAGAGGAGAACCGAGAGGAACGGGCTCTGCCGCTCGGGCGTGACCGTGTAGCCCTTCTCGATCTCACCCGCGTCGTACTTCTGCTGCAGGGTCGTGGCCAGCTCGACGCCCTGGTCGCCGATGTAGCTCGCCTGGACCTTGTCGCTGCCGTCGACCTTCTGGCCGTCCTTCAGCTCGATCTTGATGATCTGCTCGTCGCCGGTGGTCAGCCTGGCCTGATCTACCTGGTTCTTGGTGATCGCCTGGACGACCTTTGCGGTGTCCACCGTCTTGTAGCCGCCCGACGAGCCGACGACCTGCATCAGCACGACCACGGCGAGGACGGCCAGCACGATCCACATGACCGGCCCACGGAAGTATCGCTTCACGTCCATCCATACGGAGCGGTGCCGCCCCGTCCCTCCTGCCCGTAGGTAAATGCTGCTCTGAGACTGCTGCTGTGAGACTGACTGAAAGACTGCTCTTCGGACGGTACCCCAGCATTGTCACTCGGGACCGCCTTCCCATGCTCCAACGGCGGGAGGGCGGCCGGGGTTCCCCGGGGCGCGTCCTCGCCTCAGCCCCCGTACACGTGGGGCGCGAGGGTACCCACGAACGGGAGGTTGCGGTACTTCTCCGCGTAGTCGAGGCCGTAGCCCACGACGAACTCGTTCGGGATGTCGAACCCGATCCACCTCACGTCGATCGCCACCTTGGCGGCGTCCGGCTTGCGGAGCAGCGTGCAGACCTCGAGCGAGGCCGGCTCGCGGGAGCCGAGGTTCGACAGCAGCCAGGACAGGGTCAGACCGGAGTCGATGATGTCCTCGACGATCAGGACGTGCCTGCCCTTGATGTCGGTGTCCAGGTCCTTGAGGATGCGGACCACTCCGGAGGACTGGGTGCCCGCGCCGTACGAGGAAACCGCCATCCAGTCCATGGTGACGGGCGTGGACAGGGCACGCGCCAGGTCCGCCATCACCATCACGGCGCCCTTGAGGACCCCGATGATGAGCAGGTCCTTGCCCGCGTACTCCGCATCGATCTTCGCGGCCAGCTCGGCCAGCTTCGCGTCGATCTCTTCCTTGGTGATGAGCACCGATTTGAGATCGGCTCCCATGTCCTTCTCGTTCACCCGCGTCGCTTTCTGTCTCGGCGTCCCGGCACCCGGCCCGCTTCCGGCTCAGCTCTGCCGAATGACCAGTCTGCCACCCTGGCGGAGCGCCTCGACCCGGCCGGGCAGGTTCAGGGGCTTCTGCCCCCGCCATCCCACGATGAGTCGCTCGACCTCCTCGACGTGCCGGGCGAACAGCGAACCCGCAGGTGAACCGGCCGCCACCAGAGCCCGGCGGAGCACCCGGCGGCGGACGGCGGGGGGCAGTGCGTACAGCTTCGCGCATTCGAGCAGTCCGGCGTCGTCGCGGACGCTCTCATCGGCCTGCGCGGCCCAGGCGTCCAGCGCGTCGGCGTCGTCCCGGGAGAGCCGGGCGGTGCGCGCCAGCGCCTCGACCACGCCCTTGCCGAGCGCCTTCTCCAGCGCGGGCAGGCCCTCGTGGCGCAGCCGGGAGCGGGTGTAGGCGGGATCGTCGTTCATCGGGTCGTCCCAGACGGGCAGGTGCTGGACCAGGCACGCCTTGCGGGCCGTCTGGCGGTCGAGCCGGAGGAAGGGGCGCCGGTAGCGGCGGCCGGCGCCGGAGACGTCCGCCATGCCGGACAGCGAGCGGATGCCGGAGCCCCTGGCGAGGCCGAGGAGCACCGTCTCCGCCTGGTCGTCGCGGGTGTGGCCGAGGAGCACGGCGGCCGCGCCGTGCCGCTCGGCGGCCTCGTCCAGGGCGGCGTACCGGGCGTCCCGGGCGGCGGCCTCGGGGCCGCCGGCGCGGCCGACGGTCACGGCGGCGGACTCGACGGGGTCCAGCCCCATGGCGGTGAGCCGGGCGGCGACCTCGGCGGCGCGGAGGTCGGATCCGGCCTGCAGGCCGTGGTCGACGGTGACGGCGCCGGCACGGACGGACAGCTTGGGGGCCTCGAAGGCGAGCGCGGAGGCGAGCGCCATGGAGTCGGCGCCGCCGGAGCAGGCGACCAGCACGACGGGGCGGCCGTCCGGGCTCGGCGCTGTGGTGGAGCGCCTCCCGGAGCGGGGTGCGGCGCTCGGGATCGTGTGCAGTTCGTTCAGTACGTCGTGCAGTACGCGGCGGACCGCCAGGCGTATCGCCGCGACCGCGGGATGCGGACCCATGTCCGTGCCCTTCGTGGAGTCGGGGGTGGTCGGGGTGCCTCCAAGTGGAGGAGGCGGAGGCGAGGGGGGATTTGGTCACTCAGAGTGTCTCGATGGTGACAGAACCGCGCCGTTCCCCGAGCATCGCACGCCTACCCAGCGCCTACGGTCCCTCGGACGGGTGATTACCGGGGCGTCCGTCTGCCACCGGCCGCACGGGGCCCAGGAGGCTCCGCAGGCTCAGGAGTCCGCCCTCCGGTGCACCCTCGCGATCCAGTCCGCCGGTTTGGTGATCTCGGCCTTGGTGGGCAGGGTGTTCGGCGAGGTCCAGACCCGGTTGAAGCCGTCCATTCCGACCTCCTCGGCGACGGCCCGCACGAACCGCTCGCCGTCCCGGTACTGGCGGAGCTTGGCGTCCAGGCCGAGGAGCTTGCGCAGCGCCAGGTCGAGGCGGGAGGCCCCCCGGGCGCGGCGCTGCTGGAACTTCTCGCGGATCTCCGCCACGGACGGCACGACCTGCGGCCCCACGCCGTCCATCACGAAGTCGGCATGGCCCTCGAGCAGGGACATCACCGCGGTGAGCCGGCCGAGGATCTCGCGCTGCTCGGGGCTCTGGACGATCTCGACCAGCGAGCGCCCCTCGTCCCCCTCGCCCTCGGGACGGCCGCCGGCGAGCGTCTGGGCGGCCTCGCGCAGCCGCTCCAGCACGGTCATGGGGTCCACGTCGGTCTCGGCGAGGAACGACTGGATCTCGCCCTCGAGATGGTCGCGCAGCCAGGGCACGGCGGTGAACTGGGTGCGGTGGGTCTCCTCGTGCAGGCTCACCCACAGGCGGAAGTCGTGCGGGGCGACGTCGAGTTCGCGTTCCACGTGGACGATGTTGGGAGCGACCAGGAGCAGTCTGCCGCCGCTGCCGGGCGCCCCGGGCAGCTCGCGCGTCGGCGGGGCGAACGTCTCGTACTGGCCGAGGACCCGGGAGGCGAGGAACGACAGCAGCATGCCCAGCTCGACTCCGGTCACCTTGCCGCCGACGGCGCCGAGCACGGCTCCGCCGGCGGTGCCGGCCCGGCGCTCCTGCATCTTGTCGAGCAGGGGTTTCAGCAGTTCGCGGAAGCCCGCGACGTTGGCCCTGACCCAGCCCGGCCTGTCGACGACGAGGACCGGGGTGTCCTCGGGTTCGTGTCCGTCGGGGATCATCCGGGTGAAGTCGCGGACGTGCGCCTCGGAGGCCCTGGCGTGCCGCCGCAGTTCGGCGACGACGGCACGGGCCTCTTCCCGGGTGACGTCCGGCCCCGGCCGGACGAGGCGGATCGCGGTCGCGACCGCGAGGTTCCAGTCGACCATCTGGGCACCACCGATGCTCGTCATGCGTCAACCGTACGTTGTCGCCCCGGCGCGCGGTGAGGTGTCGGCTCCCCGGGCCCGCGGCCGGGCGGGCGGGGGCGGGGCGCCAGACGAGGGCGGGCGACCGGACGAGGGCGGGCGCGCGACCGGGCGTCCCACGGCCGGTGCCCGGGACAACGGGGCGGCGTCGGCGCGCACGCGGGAGCCCCGGAAGCGGTGGCGAGGACGCCGGGAACACGGCCGCGGGAAGTGCCGCGGGGACACCGGGGACGCAGCGGCGGGGACGCCGGCGGCACCCGGCTACGGCGACGGCACCCGGGAACGGCGACGGCACCCGGGAACGGCGGGGCGGTCAGGGCAGCAGGGCGGCCGCGAGGCGGTCGAGGGCGGGGCGGGCCGCGGACGCGGACGGCGTGTCACCGGCGAGGAAGGCGAACGCGAGCAACCGGCCGTCGGCGGACATGACCGTTCCGGCGAGCGTGTCCACGCCCCTGAGCGTGCCGGTCTTGGCCCTCACCAGGCCGCCGGACCCGGCGGCGGCGCGCCCGCTGAGCGTGCCGGTGAAGCCGGCGACGGGCAGTCCGGTGAGTACGGGGCGCAGCTCGGGGTGGGCGGGATCGGCGGCCCGGACCAGCAGCGTGGTGAGGAGTGCGGCCGAGACCCTGTCGGCGCGGTTCAGCCCGCTGCCGTCGGCGAAGCGCGCTCCGGCCAGGGGCAGCTTCAGCCGCCTGAGCCGGTCGGTCACCGCGGCCTCCGCCCCGGCGAAGCTCGCCGGGCGGCGCGTGGCGAGGGCGGTCTGCCGGGCCAGTGCCTCGGCGATGTCGTTGTCGCTGCTGGTCAGCATCCGCTCGACGAGTACCGGGACCGGCGCCGAGTGGGTGGCGGCGAGGGCGGGCCCCTTCGCCGGTGCCCTGCCCGGGACGGGGCCCGACTCGGTGTTCACGCCGTGCTCGCTGAGCAGGCCGACGAAGGCGCGGGCGGCGTCGCCCGCGGGGTCGGTGCTGCGGGGTGCGGTGCCCTCCGTCGAGTCGTCGAGGCGCCCCGCGTTGACCATCAGGGCGGTGACGGGGGCGATGTTGTCGTTGCCTGGGCCGATGGGGTGGCTGGCGGGGCCCTGGTAGAGCGAGGCGTCGTAGGTGAGCCGGACCGTGGTGACGCCCCGGTCGCGCAGGGCCTTCGCGGTCCGGTCGGCGAGGGTCCGCATCCGGGGCAGGTCGAGGGTGGGGTCCCCGCCGCCGACCAGGGTGACCGCCCGGAAGTCCGGGGTGGCGACGGCCCTGGTCGGGATCCGGTGCGCGGGGCCGGTGGCGGACAGCACCGCCGCGGCTGTGGCGATCTTGACGGTGGAGGCCGGGACCATGGCCGTGCCGGCGCCCCGGGCGTACAGCTGTTCGCCGGTGGCGGCGTCCACGACGGAGGCGGTGCGCAGCGGGCCGAGGCCCGGGTCGGCCAGCAGGGGGCCGAGGGCGTCGGCGAGTGCGGCGGGCGCGACCGCGGGCATCTTGGGGGCGCTCGCGGCGGCGAGTACACCGGGGGCGCTCGGCGCCGGCGCGGGCCCGGGAGCCTCCGCCGCTTCGCGCCCGCGCCCCGTGACCTGGTGATCTGCGCCACCTGTCCGGCCGAGGGCGGCGGCGTGCTCGCGCTCGGCCTTACGCTGGCCGTTGTCCCAGGGGCCGACCGCGGCCACCGCCGCCGCCGCCAAGGCGAGGCCGGCCACGGCCGCACCCGCAGTGAGCTGCCACGTTCCCCGGTCAGGCACCATCGGTCGGCCCCTTTCGCGATCACACACATGCGTAGGGGACACTTAATCACTGCGGACAGCCGCGTCACCTACATATGTGTTGATCATGTTGATCATGGAGGAGTGCCACCCGTGGAGTTCGACGTCACCATCGAGATCCCGAAGGGGTCGCGGAACAAGTACGAGGTGGACCACGAGACCGGCCGGATCCGTCTGGACCGTCGCCTCTTCACCTCGACCAGCTACCCGGCCGACTACGGCTTCGTCGAGAACACCCTGGGTGAGGACGGCGACCCGCTCGACGCCCTGGTCATCCTGGACGAGCCGACCTTCCCCGGCTGCCTGATCAAGTGCCGCGCCATCGGCATGTTCCGGATGACCGACGAGGCCGGCGGCGACGACAAGCTGCTCTGCGTCCCGGCCTCCGACCCTCGTGTGGAGCACCTGAGGGACATCCACCACGTGTCGGAGTTCGACCGCCTGGAGATCCAGCACTTCTTCGAGGTCTACAAGGACCTGGAGCCCGGCAAGTCCGTCGAGGGCGCCAACTGGGTCGGCCGGGCCGAGGCCGAGGCCGAGATCGAGGCCTCCTTCAAGCGCCTCGAGGCCCAGGGCGGCGCGCACTGACGCGCTACCCCGTACGCACGGCCGGGCGGTGCACCCCTCGCGGGGTGCACCGCCCGTCGCATACTGGGGCGCACACGCAGTACGCCAGCGGGAGGAGTCGGTAGAGCGTGGTGGCGGAGCCGGAAGGTCCCCTCGAGGACCGGAAGCCGCAGTCCGACGAGGCACGCAGCGCCTTCGCTCCACCGGAGGGCGTCGACCAGCCGGGACCGCCAGAGGAGGACCATCCCTCCTCCGAGTTCGCCGTTCCCGAGGGACTGTCCACGGAGGCACCGGCCGAGCCGGAGGGCTCGGCGTTCGCACCCCCGTCGACGTACCGCGCGAAGTCGTCGCCGCCCGCCTACACGCCCGCGCACGGCTTCCCGGTGGTCCAGCTTTCCAAGGACGTGCCCTGGCAGGACCGGATGCGCACGATGCTGCGGATCCCGGTGAGCGAGCGCCCCGTACCGGAGCCGGTGCAGCGGCACGACGAGTCCGGGCCGGCCGTGCCCCGCGTGCTCGACCTGACGCTGCGCATCGGCGAGCTGCTGCTCGCGGGCGGCGAGGGCGCCGAGGACGTCGAGGCCGCGATGCTCGCCATCACCAACGCGTACGGTCTCGACAACGCCGAGCCGACCGTGACGTTCACCCTGCTGTCGATCACCTACCAGCCCTCGCTTGTCGACGACCCGGTGACCGCGAACCGGACCGTGCGCCGCCGGGGCACCGACTACACCCGGCTGACCGCCGTGTACCAGCTGGTCGCGGACATCAGCGGAGACGACCACGAGGTCAGGCTGGACGAGGCCTACCGTCGCCTGGCCGAGATCCGCCGGAACCGGCACCCCTACCCCGGCTGGGTCCTCACTCTGGCGGCGGGCACCCTGGCCGGCGCGGCCTCCGTGCTGGTGGGCGGCGGCGTGCTGGTGTTCCTGGCGGCGGCGGTCGGCGCGATGCTGGGCGACCGGCTGGCGTGGCTGTGCGCGGGCCGCGGCCTGCCGGAGTTCTACCAGTTCGTGGTCGCCGCGATGCCGCCGGCCGCGATCGGTGTGGCGCTCAGCGCCCTGCACGCCGATCTGCGCCCCTCCGCCGTCATCACCGGTGGCCTGTTCGCCCTGATCCCGGGAAGGGCTCTGGTGGCGGCCGTCCAGGACGGGCTGACGGGCTTCTACATCACGGCGTCGGCCCGGCTGCTGGAGGTCGCCTACTTCTTCGTGGCGATCGTCATCGGGGTGCTCACGGTCCTGTACGTGGGCGTGCAGTTCGAGGCGAACCTCAGTCCCGAAGGGGCACTGATCAGCATCGAGCGGCCCGTGACGCAGATCCTGGCCTCGATGGTGCTGAGCCTGACCTTCGCGGTGCTGCTCCAGCAGGATCGTTCCACCGTGCTGGTCGCCGCCGCCAACGGCGGGGTGGCGTGGGTGGTCTACGGAGCGGTCGCGCTGGCGGGCAACGGGTCCGCCGTGCTGGCGACGGCGGTGGGGGCCGGGCTGGTGGGTCTGTTCGGGCAGTTGCTGGCCCGCTTCCAGCACACCTCGTCGCTGCCGTATGTGACCGCAGCGATCGGCCCGCTGCTGCCGGGTAGCGCGATGTACTTCGGGGTTCTGCACATCGCGCAGAACGACATCGACGCGGGGTTCGCCTCGCTGGCCAGGGCCGCGGCGCTGGCGCTGGCCATCGCGATCGGCGTGAACCTGGGTGGCGAGATCGCCCGGGTGTTCCTGCGCAGCCCGGCTGCCGCGGGCAGGCGCCGCGCGGCCAAGCGGACACGCGGCTTCTGATGCGCTCACCGGGGGGTGCCGGACGACACGGCGGATCATGTGTCGACCCGGCGGATCATGTCGCGGTGGTGCCGAGGGCCGCGCTGCCGCTCCTCTGACGGCAGCTCACGGCGGTCAAGGCAGCTCACTACAACTCACGGCGTCTCACGGCGTCTCACGGCGTCTCACGGCGTCTCACGGCGTCTCACGGCGTCTCACGGCGGCGCCCCGGACCGCGGTCACGGTCCGGGGCGCCGCCGTACGGACTCTCAGCGCTTGGCGTGCCGGCCGCGCGGGGCCGTCCCGTCCTCGACCGGGTCGGCGGCCGCGGCCTCCTTCTTGCTCTTGGACCGCGCCCGCATGAACTCGATGACGATCGGCAGGACCGAGAGGAGCACGATGGCGATCAGGATCGCCTCGATGTTCTTGTGCACGAAGTCGACCTTGCCGAGCGCGGCACCGAGCAGCGTCACGCCGGCGCCCCAGAGCACACCGCCGATGATGTTGAAGGTGACGAACGAGCGGTAGTTCATCCGGCTCACACCGGCGATGATCGGCGTGAACGTCCGCACGATCGGCACGAAGCGGGCGAGAACCAGCGACTTGGGGCCGTACTTCTCGAAGAACTCGTGCGCCTTCTCCACGTTCTCCTGCTTGAAGAACCTGGAGTCCGGGCGCTTGAAGAGGGCGGGGCCGACCTTGCGGCCGAAGAGATAGCCGACCTGGTCGCCGATGACCGCGGCGAGCACGATGAGCGTGCACACCAGCCACAGCGGCTGCTTGATGACGTCGGTGGTCACCAGGAGGCCCGTGGTGAACAGCAGGGAGTCTCCGGGCAGGAAGAATCCGATCAGCAGACCGGACTCGGCGAACACGATGACGAGTACGCCGATCAGTCCGAAGGTGGTGATCAGAAAGTCCGGGTCCAGCCAGCTCGGTCCGAGCGCAAGGGGGTTCACGAGGTCCGGGCTCCAGTGGTGTGAGTCGTCGGGCGTGGCGCCCAAACTATCAACGCATTCTTTCGGATCCGGTTCCAGTGCCCCACTCCGGATGCCCGTGCGGCGGCCGGACACGGAGCGCGCCCGTGGGAATCGGGGATTTCGGCGGAGGGCGGGGGCCCCACCCCGATGTGCCGGTCGTCACGACGAACGGGCGAACGGGCGGACGGACGGACGGACGGACGGACAAGCGGACGGACGACCGGGCGGGCGGGCGGACGGGCGGGCGGGCGGACGGGCGGACGGGCAAACGGCGTCCCGGCATCCCGGCGTTCCGGGTGGAGCGGGTGGAGCGGGTGGTCGGTGAGGTCTTCGGCCCGGCCGTGCGTTCGCGCCGTCGCGGCAGCCGGATCGGCGCGGGCCTGAAGTCGATGATCGGCGGCGGGCTGAAGGGCCTGTCCAAGACCCTGGTGCCGCCCCGCGGCCAGGCCAGCGGCCAGGCCATGGTGCCCGCTGGTCGAGCAGGCGCGGCAACGGGGCGCGAAAGCGGTGCTGATGTTCCGGTTCGACGTCTCGGAGGCGGCGGACGTCGGCAGCGAGGTGTGCGCGTACGGCACGGGGCGTTGATCACGCGTGACTGCCGGCGCGTCGGTGTGCGCCGCACCGGCAGGGCACCCCCAGGACGCACGGAACGAGGCCCCGGACGACGCACCGGGCAGCGCGCCGGGCACAGTCCCGGGCAGCACACCGTGCAGCGCGCCGAGCTGCACACCGGGCACAGTCCCGAGCAGCGCGCCGAGCAGCGCAAGGGCGGCGCACCGGACGAACCACCGGACAACCCGCCACCTGACGCACCTTATGGGCGTTTTCTGTAGTTATGGTGAGGTCCGTGACGACGACCGACCACGCCGAGGCGGTGCCCCCTCACCGGGTGCTGCTGCCGCTGATCGTCCCGGCGATCATCGTCGGCGTCGGTTCCAGTCTGCTGCTCCTCGGCCTGACCGAGGTCTCCGAGCAGCTCAAGGGCGTCCTGTGGGAAGTCCTCCCCGACGCCATCGGCATCGGCCGCTTCTCGGCGCCGTGGACGGTCGCCGTGCTCACCGCGACGGGCCTCGCGGTCGGGCTGGTGGTGTGGAAGGTGCCCGGACACGCCGGCCCGGACCCCGCCACCACCGGGCTCGTCGACCGCCCGATGCCCGCCTCGGTGGTGCCGAGCCTGCTGCTCACGGCCGTGCTCGGACTCGCGGGCGGGGTCAGCCTGGGCCCGGAGAACCCGATCACGGCGGCGAACATCGCGCTCGCCGCGTGGCTGGGCGGCAAGGCCATGCGCGGCTCACGCGCGGAGCTGTGGGCCTCACTGGCCGCGGCCGGGACGGTCGGCGCGCTCTTCGGCACCCCCGTGGCGGCGGCGCTGATCCTCACCGAGTCCCTCGCCTCCCGGCCGGCTCCCGGCGCGCTGTGGGACAAGCTGTTCGCTCCGCTGATCGCGGGCGGCACCGGCTCGCTGACCACCGTGCTGATCGCCCACCCCACCTTCGACCTCGCCCTCCCCCCGCTGAACGGCTCGCGCTGGGTGGACGTGCCCGCGGCCCTCGCGGTCTCCTCGCTGGGCGCGCTGCTGGGGATGGCGGCCGTGTACGTGTTCCCCTACACGCACGCCGCCTTCCGGAAGCTCGGGCACCCGGTGGGCGCGATCACCGCCGGCGGGCTGGTGCTGGGGCTCCTCGGGGTGCTGGGCGGGCAACTCACCCTCTTCAAGGGCCTGGAACAGGTGAAGGTGCTGGCGGCGGACCCGTCGGGCTGGTCCTCGGGCGGGTTCGCGCTGATGGCCGTCGTCAAGCTCGCCGCCCTGACCATCGCGGCGACGTGCGGCTTCCGCGGCGGGCGCATCTTCCCCAGCATCTTCGTGGGCGTCGCCCTGGGGCTGGGGGTGAGTGCCCTCGTACCCGAGGTGCACACCACGGTCGGGGTGGCGTGCGCGGTCCTCGGAGTGCTGCTGGCGATCACCCGGCAGGGCTGGCTCAGCCTGTTCACCGCGGCCGTGCTGGCCGCCGACCCGCACGCGCTGCCCCTGCTCTGCATCGGCCTGGTACCGGCCTGGCTGCTGGTGACGGGGCGGCCCCAGATGCAACTCCACGACGACGGCACCCCACTGCGCTGAAAGGCGATCGGACATGGCACTGCACAAGGTCGGTATGCGTCCCGAGGCGAGCGAGGAACGGCGCAGGCTGTCGCTCAACCCGTTCTACGGCGAGGCCGACCCCCTGGGGTCGATGGTCCTGGCGCCGCCGCAGCACCGGATGCCCGACGGCCCGACGACTCCCGCGGCGGCCTACCAGTTCGTGCACGACGAGCTGATGCTCGACGGCAACTCACGGCTCAACCTGGCCACGTTCGTGACGACGTGGATGGAGCCGGAGGCCGGGAAGCTGATGGCCGAGTGCCGGGACAAGAACATGATCGACAAGGACGAGTACCCGCGGACGGCGGAACTGGAGCGGCGGTGCGTGGCGATGCTCGCCGACCTCTGGCACGCCCCGGACCCGGATTCCACGGTGGGCTGTTCCACGACCGGATCGAGCGAGGCCTGCATGCTCTCCGGGATGGCACTGAAGCGGCGGTGGGCGCACCGCAACCGGGACCGGTACCCCGGCCCCGGCGCCCGGCCCAACCTGGTCATGGGCGTCAACGTGCAGGTCTGCTGGGACAAGTTCTGCAACTTCTGGGAGGTGGAGCCCCGGCTGGTCCCGATGGAGGGCGACCGCTACCACCTCGACCCGCAGGCGGCGGCCGACCTCTGCGACGAGAACACGATCGGCGTGGTCGCCGTCCTCGGGTCCACCTTCGACGGGTCCTACGAACCGGTCCAGGAGGTCTGCTCCGCCCTGGACGCCCTCCGGGAGCGCACCGGCCTGGACGTTCCCGTGCATGTGGACGGGGCGTCCGGCGCCATGGTCGCCCCCTTCCTGGACGAGGACCTCGCGTGGGACTTCAGGCTGCCGAGGGTGGCCTCGATCAACACCTCGGGGCACAAGTACGGACTGGTGTACCCGGGGGTCGGCTGGGCGCTGTGGCGCTCGCCGGACAACCTGCCCGACGAACTGGTCTTCCGGGTGAACTACCTGGGCGGCGACATGCCGACGTTCGCGCTCAACTTCTCCCGTCCCGGGGCACAGGTGGTGGCGCAGTACTACACCTTCATCCGGCTCGGCAGGGACGGCTACCGCGCGGTCCAGCAGACGGCCCGGGACGTGGCACGGAGCCTGGCCGGGAAGATCGAGTGCCTGGGCGACTTCCGGCTGCTCACCCGGGGGGACGAGTTGCCGGTGTTCGCCGTCGCGACGAACCCGGAGGTCCGGAACTTCGACGTGTTCGACGTCTCACGGCGGCTGCGGGAGAGCGGCTGGCTGGTGCCGGCCTACACCTTCCCTCCCCACCGGGAGGATCTCTCGGTACTGCGCTTCGTCTGCCGCAACGGCTTCTCGGCGGACCTCGCCGAGCTGCTGCTGGAGGACCTGCAACGGGCCCTGCCGGAGCTGCGGGCGCAGAGCGCGCCGCAGAGCAAGGACAAGGCGGCCGCCACCGGCTTCCACCACTGACGGGCGCCGGGCACCGCCGACGGGTGCCACCGCGGGTGCCGGGTGCCGGGTGCCGGGTGGACCACCGAGGGATGCCGGGGTACTCGGCGTCGCGGGTGTCCCCGGCCGTCCTCCCGGCTCAGGGCTTCCACCGGTACTTGCCGCCGCCGACCCAGCGCACCAGCGCGGGGTCGTCCAGATCCACGCCGTGCCGGCCCGACGCGTGGGCCAGGCTGATGACATCGATCATGTCGTGTGCGATCCCGACCGTCTGCCCCCCGATCTCCACCACCCGGAACGGCGGATCACCCGGCTGGACGGGCAGGACGACGATCGGGGCCACTCCTGGTGCGTCACTCATGTTCCAAGCGTGTGGCACGGGCCCGCCTTCCGCACGAGGGGCGCCGGCCCGGGCACGTGCGCTGCCGGCCGCCCGGCCGCCTTCCCGGTGTGGCGCCCGCCCACCTGCCCCCGCTGCCCGCCTGCCCCGCTGGCCCGCTGCCCCGCATCTCCGCCCGGGCACCATGCAGCCGGTCGCTCCCCGGTCGGTGCCCGGGGCGAGTGGCGCGTCCGCCCTCGCCGGCCGGGCCTCCGGGACGGGCGCCGGGGACAGGCGCCGGGGACAGGCGCCGGGGACGAGCACTCGCAGTGAGCACTCCGCCGTGAGCACTCGTAGTGGGCACTCGCAGGCGGCGGCCGTGAGCGGCGGCCGCAAGGAAGCGGCACTCAGCTCAGAACGGGAAGACCGAGCGGCCCCGCTGCACCGAGATCCACTTCTGGGTGGTGAAGACCTCGACCATCGCCTCGCCGTTGAGCCGTCCGATGCCGGACGACTTCTCGCCGCCGAACGGGACGATCGGCTCGTCGTGCACGGTGGAGTCGTTGATGTGGATCATCCCGGTGTGGATCCGCTGGGCCAGTGCCACACCCCGCTCGATGTCACCGGTGTGCACGGCGCCGCTGAGGCCGTACGGGGTGTCGTTGGCGATCCGGACCGCCTCCTCGTCGCCCTCGAACGGGATAACCAGCGCCACCGGGCCGAAGATCTCCTGGGACAGCACCGGCGAGTCGGCCGGGAGACCGGTCAGCACGGACGGCGAGACCACGTTGCCCTCCGTCCGGCCGCGCAGCAGAGCGGTGGCGCCCGCCTCGACCGACTGTTCGACCAGACTGGACACGGCATCCGCCTGGGAGGAGTTGATCAGCGGGCCGATGTGCGTACCGGGGTCGGCCGGGTCGCCCACCTTCAGCGTGCGCACCTTGGCGACGAGCTTCTCGGTGAACTCCTTCTCCACCCCGCGGTCCACGAGGATGCGGTTGGCGGCCATGCACACCTGGCCCTGGTGCACGTACCGGCTGAAGACGGCGGCGTCCACGGCGTAGTCGAGGTCGGCGTCCTCGAGCACGATGAAGGCGCTGTTGCCGCCCAGTTCGAGGACGGCGTGCTTGAAGTTGGCCGCGCAGACGGTCGCCACGTGCCGGCCCACCCGGTCGGATCCGGTGAAGGAGATGACCTTCGGTACGGGGTGCTCGATCAGCGCGTCACCGATCTCCGCGATGTCGGTGATCACCACGTTCAGCAGTCCGGCGGGCAGGCCGGCGTCCTCGAAGACCTTGGCCACCAGGGAACCGCCGCAGATCGGAGTGTTCTGGTGCGGCTTGAGGACGACCGCGTTGCCGAGCGCCAGCGCCGGGGCGACCGACTTGATGGACAGCAGGAAGGGGAAGTTGAACGGGCTGATGACACCCACCACACCGACCGGGAGCCGGTAGACCCGGTTCTCCTTGCCGTCCACCGGGGACGGCAGGATGCGCCCCTCGGGACGCAGCGCCAGCTGGACCGCCTCGCGCAGGAACTCCTTGGCGAGGTGCAGTTCGAAGGCGGCCTTCAGCCGGGTGCCGCCCAGTTCGGCGACGATGGCCTCGGCGATCTCGTCCTCGCGGTCCTCGATGACCCTCAGGGCCCGCTCGAACACCGACCGCCGCGCGTACGGGTTGGTGCCGGCCCACTCCTGCTGCGCACGCTCCGCGGCGCGGTACGCCTGGTCCACCTCATGGGCCGTGGCGACGGTGATCGAGGCGAGCTTCTCCTCGTTGTACGGGTTGAAGTCGATGATGTCCCAGGAACCGCCGCCCGGGCGCCATTCGCCATCGATGTACTGGAGTGCCAGGTCGCTGAAGAAGGAGGACATGGGTTCCCTTACCGGCCGCGGGAGCAGGGGCGTGTGTAGTCACCTCAATGACTGATGTCTCGTCATCCTACTTGCCGGTCAAGTCAGTTGGAGGAGTCCTCGGAGAAGGTCTCGGCTCTCGTCCGGACCTGGGCTGTCCTCCCGCAGGCGCTCCATCGCCCGCTCGTACTGCGCCACCTCCTCGGGCTTGTCGAGGTACAGCGCGCTGGTCAGCTGCTCCAGATAGACGAGGTCGGAGAGATCCGACTCCGGAAAGCGCAGCATGGTGAACGAACCCGACTCGCCCGCGTGGCCGCCGAAGCTGAACGGCATGATCTGGAGGGTGATGTTCGGCTGTTCGGATACCTCGATCAGATGACGCAACTGGCCCTGCATCACCGAGCGGTCGCCGTAGGGGCGGCGCAGTGCGGCCTCGTCCAGGACCGCATGGAAGCGGGGCGCCCGCTCGGAGACGAGGGCCTTCTGGCGCTCCAGGCGCAGCGCGACGCGGCGGTCGATCTCGGCGGCCGGCGCACCGGGCATGCCGCGCTGGACGACCGCGTGGGCGTACGCCTCGGTCTGCAGCAGGCCGTGGACGAACTGGACCTCGTAGATCCGGATGAGCGAGGCGGCGCCCTCCAGGCCGATGTACGTCTGGAACCAGCCGGGCAGCACATCGCCGAAGCTGTGCCACCAGCCCGCCACGTTGGCCTCCTTGGCGAGACCGAGCAGCGCCGCGCGCTCCGCCTCGTCCGTCACGCCGTAGAGCGTGAGGAGGTCCTCGATGTCCCTGGCCTTGAAGCTGACCCGGCCCAACTCCATCCGGCTGATCTTGGATTCGGACGCACGGATCGAATAGCCCGCCGCCTCACGGGTGATACCGCGCGACTCCCGAAGACGCCTCAGCTGCGAGCCCAGCAGTATGCGGCGCACCACCGACCCCCCACCGGGGCCATCGGCCCGGGGATAGCCCCACGACTCCACTGCGGTCACGTCTCCCGCCCTCCCCATCGCCATCGGTTCCCGGAGCACCCCCGAACCCCGAACCCCGGATTCTGCCACCAAAACGCTTCGCCCCGTGCTCGTTCGATTACGGAAACAAGAAGCCGTCCGGGGAAGAGCGGGGGAAGCACGCGGAAGATTTGAGAGTGAACCGGCACGGGTGGGGACAGGTCCGGCGCGTGCACGTGCATCTGCCCTTGCATCTGTTGTGGGCATTCGGAACCATGGAGCTCGCGCACCTGCGTACTCGTACGTGCTCGTTCGTGCTGTAGCGCCACAGCTGCGATTCCCGGGAGTGCCTCGCATGGGAACGAATGGATCGACCATGCTCGAGCCGTTACGGCAGGGCCTTCCGCCGATCGACCCCGCGGTCGTGTCCAGCTCCGCCACGTGCGCGCTGCCCGCCCGCTACGAAGCGGTGCGCGGCGCCCGGAAGTTCACCGGCAGGACGCTGGCCCGGTGGGACCTCGACGAGCGCTTCGACGACGTCGCACTCGTCGTCTCCGAACTCGTCACCAACGCGCTCCGGCACGCCCTGCCCGCGGACGCTCCACGGGACCAGGAGCCACCGGTGCGACTCCATCTGATGCGCTGGACGAGCCGGCTGGTGTGCGCCGTACGCGACCCCAGCGAGGACGGTCCGCAGGCCGGCGAGGCGGAGGACTCCGCCGAGTGCGGGCGGGGACTGTTCCTCGTCGACTCCTTCAGCGACAGCTGGGGCTGGCACCCGCTGGCGGGGCCGCTCACCGGGAAGGTCGTCTGGGCGCTGTTCCGTCTGCCCCCGGCGTGAGGGCCCCGCACCGGGAGCGCTGCGGGGGAGTGGGTGCCGGGCGGCACGGGCCGGGAGGGGTTCTCGCGGACCCTCGGGCGACACGCCTAGCCGCCGGCGAGGTGGTCGAACTCGCCGTCCTTCACCCCCAGCAGCATGGCCCGTATCTCGGCCGGCGTGTAGACGAGCGCCGGCCCCTCGGGGAAGCGCGAGTTGCGCACCGCGACGTCCCCGCCGGGCAGTCGCGCGAACTCCACGCACGATCCCTGGGAGTTGCTGTGCCTGCTCTTCTGCCAGACGGCCCCGTGAAGCTCTGTGGCCGCCATGCCGTTGTACACGTCGTGCACAGGACGCTCCCCGGGTTACAAGGTTCAGGTGTCAACTGTCTCGGATCATAGCTGTGTTCACATGCAGACGCATGAGCATATGCACGTGCACGTGCCGTGTTCCCTCGGTTACAGCCGCCCTAGCCGTTCCGACCCGGGAGTTCACCCCGACGGTCCGTGCCGCGCACCCGCGCGCCGTCGGCGGCCGCGGTGCCGTCGCGCCAGCCTGCCGCGTCCGCGGCGCCGCGGACGCGGGTGCGGACCGTGTCCGGGAAGAGGCGTTCCGCGTGTTCGGCGACGGCGACGTCGCGGGCCGCGAGGGCCGGCAGGAGGTCTCCTCCGGGGGTGCCTCCGGGGGTGTCCCGCGCAGCGTGGGACGCCGCCCGCGCCAGCCGGTCGCCGATGCGGTGGGCGTACGCCAGCAGGAAGGACTGCCGGAACGTCTTCGTCCGCTTGCGTCCGCCGGCCCGCTGGGACGCCTCGGCGCGGGTCATCGCAGCCGTCCCCTGCACCAGCAGCGAGGTGTACAGCAACTCCGCCGCGTCCAGGTCCGCCTCGAAGCCGACGACCGTCGAGAAGCCGAGGCCGCTGTTCCAGACCGCGCGGCAGCGGTTCGCCGAGGCCACCGCGTCCAGCAGGATCGCCTTGGCCGTCTCGTACGGCGCGTCGACACCGATCCGGCAGGCGGCCGGCCCGTCCGCACGGCGGGTGCGGGCGGCGAGCACCGCGTCGTCGATGCTGTGGCGCGCCATCAGCTCCTGGGCCTTCGCGGTCAGCGCCTCCGCTTCCTCCGGGTAGCCGGTGGCCTCCGCCTTCGCGAGGAGGGCGCGGATCCGGGTGAGCATCCGCGGCTCGGTGCCCGCGGGGACCGAGCGCAGGTGGACCGGTGTCCCCGGCACCGGCCCCACCGGCTCGACCGCCGGCAGCCGCACGAGGAGCCGGTACAACCGGAGCACGGCGGTCGCGTGCGAGAACCGGTCCGCGGGGCTCCGCCCGCTCCCCCTGTCCGGCAGCCCGTCGAGCTGCGCGCGCCACCGCGGCGGCAGATCGTCCCCGTAGCGCAGGGCCTCCCCCGCGATCAGAGCGGCGGCCGGCTCCACATGGCGCTCCCCGAGATCACGGCGGACGATCCGCACGACATCCGCGGGCTGCCAGCCGCGCTCCCACGCCCGGCGCACGAGTTCCTCCCCGCGCCGGACCAGCTCCGCGTCGGCACCGGGCGGCGCGGCCGCAAGCAGCGAGGCGCCGGTGTCGAGCGCGTCGTCGTCATCGGCGTACAGCGCCCTGCCGAGCGCACGCTCCACCACATCCACGCCGATCGAGCCTACGCGAGCCTCACCGCGCCCCCGCGCAGGCCCGGACGCCGGACACCCCGAGGTGCGGGGAGTCCGGCACGCGTGGCGCGCCCCTCGGTCCCCGGGCACGGGTACCCGGGGGCCGAGGGGGCCGGACCAGCCCGCTCCCGAGGCGGGAACCCGGCGGCAGAGGGGCGATGAGGTCCTCCGGCGGACGTGGCGCACGCCCCCTGCCGCAGGAGCCCGGGCGCCCGGCGGGTCCCCGGCCCGGGCGCGGGGAGGACCTGGACGGGCCGCCGCCCCGGTACGTCTCGTGACGAGCGGCTCGGGGCGGGCCGGGCACCCGCGAACCATGCGGCTCAGCGGAGCGGCCCGGCCCTGCCCCGGGCCCGTGGCAGGGGGACTCTGCGGGCGGCCGCCGCTTGCCGTGGTGATGCCGGATCATCCGGCTGGGCGGCGCCGGCACCGCGGTGCACCAGGCCCGTCCCGGTGCTGGTGCTGGTGGCGGTGGCGGTGGCGGTGGCGGTGGCGGTGGCGGGCCGTACCGGCACCACTCTCGCCAGCGGTAACAGCGGTACCACCAGCCCCAGGGGTACCAGCGGCCCCACGGATACCAGTGGCCGCATGGGTACCACCGGCCACCGGGCACGGCCCCGCGGCCGCCGTGGCCGGTGTCTCACCGGTCGACGCGGAGTGTGCCCGGCCGCCGCGGGACCGTACAGTGCTGCCATGGGCGAGAACAAGCAGCGCATGCTCGCTGGAGACTGGTACCTCCCCGACGACCCCGAACTCGCCGCCGATAGCGAACGGCGCTCCCGGCTCTGCGCGGCGTACAACGCCGAGGGCGGCGACCCGCCCGCCACGCGGGAGGCGATGCTCGCCGAACTCCTCGGTTCCGTCGGTCCGGGCGTCCGGATCCACCCGCCCTTCCGGTGCAACTTCGGCTACCACATCCGCGTCGGCGAGGGCACGTTCGTCAACTTCGGCGCCGTGTTCCTGGACGTCGCGCCCATCTCGATCGGCGCGTACTGCCAGTTCGGCCCCAACGTCCAGCTGCTGACCCCCTCCCACGAGCTGGACGCAGGGCGCCGCCGCGAGGGCTGGGAGAAGGGGGACCCGATCACGGTCGGCGACAACGTCTGGCTCGGCGGCGGCGTCATCGTCTGCCCCGGCGTGACGATCGGCGACGACACGGTGGTGGGGGCCGGGGCCGTCGTCACCCGCGACCTGCCCGCGGGGGTGCTGGCAGTGGGCAACCCGGCACGGGTGATCCGCACACTCACCTGACGGCGGGCCCTGGCGGCCCGGACCGGACACCACGCCGAGGGCCGCGCCCGCGCCCCGTCCGCCCCGCACCCCGTCCAGCCCGCCCCCACACCCGGTGCGGCGTCCGCCCCGCACCCCGTCCAGCCCGCCCCCACACCCGGTGCGGCGTCCGCCCCGCACCCCGTCCAGCCCGCGCCCGGTGCGGCGAACCGTCCTGACCGGCGAGGCGAACCGTCCGGCGACGGTGCGGCGCTGTCAGTCGTGAGTGCCAGACTCGCCACCGTGGACGAACGGTGGGCCCTGGCCCCGACCGGGGAAGGCGGAGCGGTCCTCGTGCCGCTCGGCCCGGCCGGGCTGCCCGCCGGAGAGATACGCAGGGAGGCCGATCTCGTCGCGGCGGTGAGGTCGCGGCCGGAGGTCGGGCGGTGGGTGTGGCGGTCCACGGCCGAGGTCTACCCGCGGCTGCTCGCGGCCGGTGTGCGGGTCGACCGGTGCTACGACATCGAGGACGCCGAGCTGCTCCTGCTCGGGTACGAAGGGCGGCACGGTGAACCGCGTTCCGCGGCCGCCGCCCGGGCGCGGCTGCGGCGCGCCCCCGTTCCGGACGACCCGGCACCGCGCACCGCCGTGCCGGGCTCGCAGTCGTCGCTGTTCGAACCGGAGCCCGTGGCCGTGCCGTTCGACGGTCTGCTGGAGGTCTACGCCGAGCAGCAGCGACGGCACGGCGCCACCGAGCACCCCGGCCGGATGCGACTGCTGACGGCGGCCCAGTCGGCGGGGACGCTGGTCGCCTCGGAGATGAACCGGTCGGGCCTGCCGTGGCGGGCGGACGTCCACCGGGACGTGCTGCGCGAGCTGCTCGGCGAGCGGTACGCGGGAGGGGGCGAGCCGCGCCGCCTCGCCGAGCTGGCCGACGAGGTCTCGGCCGCGTTCGGGCACCGGGTGCGCCCCGACCTGCCCGCGGACGTCGTCAGGGCGTTCGCCCGGGCCGGGGTCAGGGTGCGGTCGACCCGCCGCTGGGAGCTGGAGGAGATCGACCATCCTGCGGTGCGTCCCCTGATCGCCTACAAGAAGCTGTACCGGATCTGGACGGCACACGGCTGGAGCTGGCTCCAGGACTGGGTCCGGGACGGCCGCTTCCGGCCGGAGTACCTGCCCGGCGGCACGGTGTCCGGCCGCTGGACCACCAACGGCGGCGGCGCTCTGCAGATCCCCAAGGTGATCCGGCGTGCCGTGGTCGCGGACGACGGCTGGCGGCTCGTGGTCGCCGACGCCGACCAGATGGAGCCACGCGTGCTCGCCGCGATCTCCCGCGACCCGGGGCTGATGGAGGTCGCCGCACACGACGACGACCTGTACACCCGGCTGTCGGACCGGGCTTTCTCCGGAGACCGCGAGCACGCCAAGATCGCGCTGCTCGGCGCCGTCTACGGCCAGACCAGTGGCGACGGGCTCAGGAACCTCGCGGCGCTGCGGCGCCGTTTCCCCCGTGCGGTGGCCTACGTGGACGACGCGGCACGCGCCGGTGAGGAGGGCCGTCTCGTCCGCACCTGGCTGGGCCGCACCAGCCCGCCGGCGGCCGGTGCCCGCGACGACGGCGAAGCGGGTATCCCGCAGGAGGGCGTCGACGACGCCCCCGCGCGGGACGAGTTCGCCCCGGGCTACGCCTCGACGGACGCCCGGGCCCGCGGCAGGTTCACCCGTAACTTCGTCGTCCAGGGCAGCGCCGCGGACTGGGCGCTGCTGCTCCTCGCCGCACTCCGCAGGGCGACCGCTGGCATGCGCGCCGAACTGGTGTTCTTCCAGCATGACGAGGTGATCGTGCACTGCCCGGCGGACGAGGCCGAGGAGGTGGTGCGGGCGATCCGCGCCGCCGGCGAGCTGGCCGGGCGGATCGCCTTCGGAGAGACGCCGGTGCGGTACCCCTTCACGACGGCCGTGGTGAAGCACTACGGGGACGCCGAGTGACCCGGCCACGACCCCGCGCACCCGCCCCGACCACGACCCCGACCACGGCTCGGCACCGGCACCGGCACCGGCACCGGCACCGGCCAGGGCGGACGCGCGCCGGCACCCTCCGAGTCGGACGCGCACCGCGCCGCCGTCCCCGCAGCGGCGCCGGAGCCACACACTCGGGTACGAAGCCCCCGGCCCCGCACCCGCGCCCGACGGACACAGGCCACCCGTGGTGCGCCCGGCGGTCGGGGCGTTGCGCAGTCGTTCCCTCCGGGGCCCGGACCACCAGGACCGCCAGGACCGCCATGACCGCCATGACCGCCCGGCCTGCGGAACTCGGCGCCTACTCCCCCGGCTGCCGGCGCGGCCGGGGGATGCCGAGGCTTCCCCACGGCGCACACAGTTCGCACATCGCCAGCTCCGGGAACTCCTCCAGGGCGATCACGACGTGCTCCCTGTCCAGATAACCGAGCTGGGTTCGGTACAGACCGCAGTTCCCCCGGTGCAGCATGGGCTGAGTACCCTCCACACGGGCGGGCTGCAGCTTCCATGACATCTCGGCCCGGGCGACCTCACGACGTCTGCGGTCTTCCGCCTCCTCGCGCCTCAGTTCGTCGAGGGTGCGCTCGGTCTGCCTCAACTGGTAGGCGAGCCAGTCGCGGAGCCCCTCGTTGAGCCTGATCCGCTCGGAGCGCGACAGGTCTGTCATCGGACTCCGCCCCGCTCACGCCGCGGCGGAACTCATCGGGGGCACATCGCCGGTGTCTTCCCCGGCCGCGTCGGACGCCGCGTCACCCCCTCCGGAACCGCCCCTCACCGGCCCCCGCCCGCAGTCCCCGCCGACACCGCCCACCGAGGCGTCCCCGCCGGCACCGGCCGCGGAAGCGGCGCCGACACGCTCGGCATGCTTGAGCGCCATGCGGGCGTTCACCACCTCCGGCCTGTCGAGGCCCGTCCAGTACGGATGCGTCGACACCTCGATCGACAGCGTCAGTACGAGTTCGCGGAGCCTCGCCTCCTCGGCCCTCTGCGCCTCGGTCCGACCAGGGCTCGCCGGGAACTCTCGCCGGTAGCCGGAGTGGTGCCCCTCCTCCCCCGTCCACCCTTGAGCGGGTTCGACCGGCCACGGCAGCTCCCGGCACAGCGCCCGGTGCACGGACCGGGTCTGGTGCAGGCGCAGCTGGGCGTCGCGCAGCTCATCGGGGAAGTCGTCATCGGCCACGACATAAATAATACTCCTGTTCGAATACCTGCCGGGAGAGCGAACCCGATCACCCGCACGCGCCACCCGGCGCACCCACCGGACGACGGCGGGACCCCGGTCTTCACCCCCAGCCCGCGAGCGGCCGCGGGAACGGCCCGTCCGTCGATCACCGCGACCGTTGGATACGCGCCTACGGCCTGGCCACCGGCGCCGGCTCGATGTGCGAAACCCTGGGCAGCACGGCCGCCGGACGGCGAGACGACCTCGGCCCCCTGGCCGCCTCCCGTAACGGCCCGAGAGCGGATAGCTGCCGGTATGCGCGCCGCGGAGCACCCCTGCGCGGTTCCGGCAACACCTGGTGCCACCCCGGCGACCGCATCCGCGTCGTCGACGTCCACACCTCGCCCCGCGGCAAGCGCGTCAGCCGAGGTCGGACAGGAGTTCGGGCAGCAGTCGTTCCTCCATGACCGCCTGACCCGACTCGCTCAGCGCGGAAGCGAGGGAGGGGTCCCAGGGGCTGGCGGCGGGTGATCCGGCCAGCTCCGTGGACTCGCCCCGTTCCAGGGCGTTGCGGTAGTCGGCCGCGGTCATCCGCCAGGGACGGGCGCCGTGCCGCTCCAGGGCGGCGGCGGTGATCCGCAGGCCGGTCCAGTCGAAGTCCGCGCGCCAGTGCAGGCGGGCGCCGACGCGGGCCGCGGCGGCGAGGAGCCTGTGGCACGCGGCCGAGGGAACGCCTTCGGTACAGACCAGAGCCGCGGCGCGGTCGGCGAGTTCGGCGGCGGCCGCGCGCAGGACGGCCGGGTTCTCACAGATGTGGATCTCGCGGGCGGCGGGCACGATGTCGGCGCTGGTCAGCTGGTGGAGGGTGAGACGGAAGGGGATACCGAAGCCGGTGGCGTCGCGCAGCCAGTCGCAGACCACGTCGTCGCCCGAGGCGCCGACGTTCAGAACGAGGACCTGGCTGGCGAGGTCGTCGGCGACGGCTCCGGCGCTCTCCCACAGGGCGCGGCGCCCAGCCCGGTCCTGGGGAACCCGCACCGACGGCCCGCCATCGACCGCGGCGCGCTGGGCGAGGGCGCGCAGCACGAGCTGTTCGAGCGGGCCGCCCGGGACCAGGGCCTTGGTGTCCCCCGTGGTCCACTCCGCGAGGACGGGCAGGGGGAGCGGGCCCCGGCCGCCGTCGCCGCGCGTCCCGGGCAGTTCCAGAGCCTCCAGAACACGGACGGCCGCCGCCAGCAGGGCGCCGTCGCCACGCCGCAGGAGGCGGGTGAGGGTGCCGTCGGCGGAGACCCTCTCCAACCAGGCCGGGTACCAGCCCCGGCCGGCCAGGGGCGAGGCGTGGGCCGCCTCGAGAGCCCGGGCGCGGGCGGCCGCCTCGTCGGCGCGCTCGGCCGGCCGGTCGCGCAGCGGGCCGTGCAGCGCGCCCAGGGTCTGGAGGAGGCCGGTGCCGTAGCGGTCGTACAGGTAGGCGTCGAGGTCGGCCAGGGGAACGGTGAGTCGTCTGACGGTCTCGGAACGGTAGCGGCCGGTGACGCCGATGACGGTACGGCGTTCGGCTTCGGTGGGGGCAGTGAGACCGATGTCGCCGTCGAGGGCTCCGCCGGTGCGCTCCAGCCGGCGCCGGGCGGCGGCGATCAGGCGACGCCAGCCCTCCCCGGTGAGTTCGGCGTACGGCGGCGAGGGCGTCGCACCGCTCGGCTCAGCCGACAAGCCTGGCCTCCCGGCGTGCGGAGCGGGTGCCCGGTGAGCCGAGTGCGGCGCTCAGGGTGCCGGTGTCGTCGGCGTGCAGGCGCTCGCCGTCCCAGAGGAGCAGCAGCGCGGAGACGGTGTGGTCCACGGCGGAGTGCGCGAGGTCGTAGTGGGCGGCGGCGCCGACCGCGGCGTGCACGGCCCACAGGTCGTATCCGGTCATGAACAGGTCGAGGTCGAACTGGGCGGCCAGCGACATCAGCTCGCCGCGCCCCGTGTCGTCGACGCCTGCGAACGCCTCGTCGAGGGCGAGCAGACGTGGGGCGTCGGGGTGGGCGGAGTTGAGCATGGCGTGGGCGGCGGCGAACAGCGGCAGGTGCAGGGAGACGGACTGCTCGCCGCCGGACAGCCGGCTGTGCCGGGCGCGGGTGAGACGCTCCTCGTCAGTGCCGGGGCGTACCAGCTGGAAGGCGAACTGCCGCCAGCGCCGGTAGTCGAGGACCTCGGCGAGCAGCTGCCGGTAGGGGGTCTCGCGCTGCCGGGCGCGAGCCGTCTTGATCTGCGCGGCGAAGTGCGTGCGCATGCGGGCGAGCTTGTCCGGGCCGAGGCGGGCGGCGTCGGCGTCAAGGAGGGCGCACACGGCGCGCTGCTCGTCGTCGAGGGTGTCGGCGAGCAGCCAGCTCACCCCGACGGTGGTACCCGAGGACATGCGGCGTTCACGCATGTCGGTGTTCATACGGCGGATGAGGTCGCGGGCGTCCACGGTGCGGTCGTGGATCTGCTGGGCGAGACGGGTGAGCAGGGCGTCCTCAAGGATCCGCTGTTCGGAGTCGGAGAGGAGTTCGGCCTGGTCCCGGCGGTGTGCGGCGATCTTCTCGGCGAACGAGGCGATCGGCAGCGGCCCCTGTTCGTCGGCGACGGACACCACGATGACACCGCTGGAGCTGTCCCAGGCGGGCTGGTAGTCCTGTCCGGCGGCGGCGAGCTGGGCATGCAGGTCCTCCAGCGCCGTGGTGAGGCGGGTGACCGACTGCTTGACGCTGGACTCGGTGGGGGTCAGGTCACGGGTGGCGGTCAGGATCGCCTCGTGGACGGCCACAGCTGCGGCAGGCAGTCCCCCGCCGGTCCAGTCGGCCTCCTGGGCGGGCCAGGCAAGACCCGGCGGGCAGCGCAGGATGTCGAGGAGTTCGCGGGCCGCGTACGGGGCGAGGCCGCGGGCGGTGTCCTGCTCCTCGGCGACGGCGACCCGCAGGGCGTCGGCGGCGGCGGTGCGCCGGGCGTCGGCGGCGGCCAGGTGCCCGATCGCCTCGTCCCTGGCCCTGCGGGCCGCCTCCGCCTCGCGCGCGGTTGCCTCCAGGCTGTTCTCGGTCTCCTCGACACGGGCCATGACCTGCCGGGCCTCGGCGCCGACGGCCTCGCGCAGGGCCTGGAGTCCGGCGTCCTCCTCGGCATGGCGGCGGCGGGCCGCCTGTTCGGCTTCGGCGGCCCTCTCCTCGTCCTCGGCGGTCGCGGTGAGTCGGCCCGCGGCCGAGGCGGCCGTCTCGTTCTGCCGGGCGTGCTCGCGCCTCCGGGTGGCCAGTTCGGCCGCCGTCTGCTCGAAGGAACGGGTCGCGGACTCGGTGCCGTCCGCACCGACGGCGGTGACTCCGTGCTCCGACTCCGCCCGGCGCAGGGCGCGTTCGGCGACCGCGCAGGCCGCCTGCGCCTCGTCGTAGACCGACTGGGCGGCGTCTTCCGCCTCGCGGGTGGCGCGCAGGGCGGCGACCGCCCGGTCCAGGGCGCGCAGGTGCGGGGTGAGGACGGCGGTACGGGGAAGGGCGGCGCGGGCGGTGTCGTACTCCTCGAGGGCCTGCGCGCAGCCGGCCTCGGCTCGCGCCGTCTCGTCGAGCTGGGCGCCGAGTTCGGCCAGGAGAGCGTCGCAGGCGGCGATGCGGGCGGCGCGGCGGCGCTCGCGGGCGGTGGCGCCGACGTACTCCGCGTGCCGTTTGGTGTGGGCGCCGACGAGGATCCCGGCAGCATAGCGGCCGTCCGGGCAGACGGCGGTGGCTGCGTGGGAATCGCCCACCGCGTCGGCGACGGCGACCGACCTGAGTACGGCGGTGATCCTCGCGGACGGAATGGCGGTACCGGTCTCGGGACGCAGCAGGTCAGCGAGGCTGGGCCCGTCGACTGGGGCGGTGGCGCGCAGGTATCCGTCGCCGGCGGTGGCGGTCACGGGCTGGTCCTCGGCGGTGACGAGCGCGTCGAGGATGCCGGACGCCTCCAGGGCCGCTTCGACGCCCGCGCGCCCCGCGTCGTCGAGGTGGTCGGCGAAGTCGACCAGGCGCCACAGGGGCACGGCCGATGTCTCCTCGGACTCCTCGCGCGGTGCGGTTCGGCCGCGGGCGGCGGGCGGGGCGTCGTCGTGTTCGGCGGCGATCCGTGTCCGCTCGGCCTCGGTCTCGGCCCGGCGGGAGAGCAGCGCGTCCCTCTCGGTGCGCAGGGCGGCCAGCCGGTCGCGCAGGTCCTGGACGGCGGGGGTGGTGGCCTCGGCGAACAGGTCGGTGAGCCCGGGGGCCGAAGCCCCGGTGCTGTCCGCCTCGGCGGCCGCGTCGAGGGCCGCGGCCAGGCGGCCGGCGGTGTCCGCGGGCAGCAGTTCGCCGTACTTGGCGGTCCACCCCTCAAGTTCCTCCCGCACACGCCGGTGCGCGGCGGTGAGAGCGGCGTGCGCCGTCCGCTCCTCGTGCTCGGCGCCGCGGACCGCTTCCCGGGCACGTTCCTGTGCGGCGCGGGCCGCCTGACGGGTCCGCTCGGCGTCCCGCAGGTGCGCCGCCGCGGCCCGTACCGCCCGTACTCCTTCGTGGCGGGCGGCGGCACGGGCCGAGGCACGTTCGTCGAGGGTCGCGGGGTCCGCGTCGGCGGCGCTCCAGTGGATGCCGGCGCGGTGGGCGTGGTCGGCGAGGGCGGCGGCCGAGGCGCTGACGGCGGTGGCGAGTTCGGCGGCGAGACCGGCGGCGTGCCCGGCCTCGGCGCGGGCCCGGCCGGTCGCGGCGGTACGGCGCCGGTGTTCGTCGCCTGCCTGCCGGGCGGCCTGCTCACAGGTGCGCACCAGGCGTTCCAGATCGGCGAGTTGCTCGACGGCCTGATAGGCGGCGGAGGAGCGCAGCTGCTCCAGGCGGGCACGCAGCGCGGCGAGCGCCGCTTCGGTCTCGTCGGCCCCTGCTCCGGCCGTCTCCCGCCGGTCGCGGGCCCGGTCGAGCTCCGCTTCCGCCGCGGCGTGGGCGCGCTCGCGCTGCTCGCTCTCCTCCCGTCGCGCGCTGAGCCTGCCGGCGGCGACGCGGGCGTTGACCCGCAGGTAGGTCGAGTAGGCGGCGAGGAAGGACCGGGTGGCCTCGTCGGCGGCGACCAGGCCCTCCAGGGTGCGCTGCACGGACTCCATGTCGTCGAAGGAGCGGGCGGCCTCACCGATCAGGTCCTCGTCCAGCGGGCGAAGGCCCTCGGTGAGGGTGTCGGAGAGTTTCGCCGGGTCGAGGTTCTTGGCCAGCTGAGGGCGGCGCAGCGTGAGGATGAGGGTGAGCAGCTGTTCGTAGCGCTCCCGGCCGAGGCCGAAGAGCCGCTGGTCGACGGCGGCCCGGTAGTCGGTGGCCGAGGCGATCGGCTCGGCTCCGAGCGGGGCGAGTTCGGCGGCCAGTTGCTTCTTCGTCAGCGGCCGGTCGTCATCGGTGAGCAGCGAGAAGTCCTCTCCCACACGGCCGTCGGCGACGAAGTGCCAGCGGGCGGGGGTGTCCCGGTGCTTCTGGGCGTGCAGGCCGATGCCACAGGTGACCGCCTGCCCGGTGGTGCGGTGGGTGAACTCGATCCATACGTAGCCGAGCGCGCCCTCCTGCCCGCGGAAGAGCAGGTTGGACTTCATGGTGCGGTCCTCGGCGGCGAACGGGTTGAGCCGCTTGGGGTCGATGCGGCCGTCCAGGACGAACGGGAACAGCACCTCCAGGGCCTTGGTCTTGCCCGAGCCGTTGGGGCCGCGCAGCACCAGCCAGCCTCCGGCGAAGGAGAACTCCTCGTCCCGGTAGTCCCACAGGTTGACGATCCCGGCGCGGGTGGGCACGAACCGGGTCTTGGGGTCGGTGGCGGTCGTGCTCACTTAGGCGGGGTCCTTCACATCGTCGGCGGTGCGCGCGCGGGGCGCGGGGAACAGGGCGTCCGAGGAAGCGGCCCCGGCTGCCCGGGCGGGCGCGTCATCCGCCTCCGGGGCGGTGGTACGTACCCGGGTACGGGTCCTGACCTCGGCCGTCACCCCGCGATAGCGGGCCAGGAGCGGCAGGGCGAGGACGCCGCCCTCCACCCGTACGACGAGCGCCATGGCGGCCAGCAGGTCCAGCGCCCGGTCTAGGAGCCGGTCGGGGTCGCCGCGCAGGTCTGCGGCGAACCCGGTCCCGTACCTCTCGGTGATCTCCCTCGTCCGGGCGCGCAGCCAGGAGGCGGTGACGAACGGGTGGCGGGCCTCCGGGGCGGAGCCGTTCTCCGCGTCCGGCCCGCGATCCGCCGCGTCTTCGTCCGGTCCGCCGTGAGCCGCCTGCACGTCCGCGTCTGTCGCGATCTCCCCGAACACACCGTGTGCCGGGAGGGCCAGGTCGATACGGCCGGCCCGGTCCGCGAGGCGTTCGGCGGCGGTCGGCGCGGGCAGCAGCTCGGGTGCGTGCCGCCCGGTGCGCGCCGCCGCTTCGCTGATCCGCGCACCGAGCAGCAGGGCGGCCTGGGCGACGGTGCCACCGCCGGGGAACCGCAGGTCGGACAGGCGCCCCGAGGTGTCCACCAGGGCGATGCCCTCCGCGCGCCGCTCGACGCTCAGACCGGTGAGGCGGGTGAGGTCCTCGGCGAGCGCGGGGGCGCGCAGCTGTCCGGTCAGCTCGGGGTCGGCGTCGGCGTAGTAGGCGACCGGGTTCTCCAGGACCAGGCGCCTGGCCCGCCGGGCGGCGGTGAGCCGCTGGGCCCGGCGCCCCTCGGACAGGCTCCGGGCGCCCGCCGAATCCAGGAGTCCGGTCACCGAGGTGACGTGCTGCAGGACGCGGGTGGGCTGATGGACGGCGGTGAGCACCTCACGGTCGACGTCGTAGAGGGCCTCGGCCCGCTCCGGATCGGAGGCCCAGGAGGCGGCCGAGCCGTCGGCCAGCCGCAGCGCACCGCGTTCGGTGAGCCAGCCGACGGCGTCGACGAAGGCGTCCCGGTCGTGCTTGCGGGCGGTGTCCAGGCCCAGCCCGTCGATGCGGGCCGCGTCGGCGGCGACGGCATCGGCGAGTTCACCGAGCGCGACCTGGGCTCCGTGCCTGCCCAGGGCGGCCAGGGTGAGGGCGAGGTAGGCGTAGCGGCGGCGGTCGAAGGGGCGGCCCGCACGGCTGAGCGCGGGCCGGGTGGCATCGAGCCGGTCCTGGGCGCGCTGGAGGCGGGCAGTGTCGGCGGTGGTGACCAGCCGGTATCCGAGTACGTCCATCAGGTCGGTACGCAGCTGCTCGGCCCAGCGCCGCACCGTCGTCAGCGCGCCGCTGTCCGGGTACACCGGCGTGATCAGCGGATGCCGCAGGACCAGCCGTACGGCCTTCTGGTAGTCGGCCAGCTCCAGGGCCGACACGTTCTCGGCCACGCGGGTGCTCATCGGGTGACCTCCAGGCGCAGCCCGTCCAGATGCAGGTCCCCGCGCACGGTCCGTACCGTGGTGAACGCCTCACCGGGCCCCGTCGGAACGAGAGCGAGACGCACGCCGTGCGCGGATCCGGAGGCGGTGGGGCCCGGCACGCCCCGGGTGACCGGCACCCGTGCGGCCAGCGCCACGTCCATCAGGGAGAGCAGGGCGCGGGTCTCGGCCTCGTCCAGGACCCTGCTGTAGGCGCCGTCGCGGGCCAGGGCGGCGGCCGCGCCCCGGCGCTCGGACTGCTCCCTGACCTGCTCGGCCCGCAGCCGGGCCCGCTCCGCGTCGTTGCGCTCGATGCGGCCCGGGCCCCTGAGGGCAGGGGTGCGGCCCGACTGCACCAGGGTCCGGGCCAGTTCCACCGGCTCGGCCTCCCACCACGAGGTACGGCCGGGAATCAGCTCGGGGTCCGGATAGGGGACGGCGATGTGCCGGGGTGCGCCGAGCCCGAACACCGCCTGGAACAAGGCATGCGCGTCGTCGTCGCTGACGCACGAGGTGAACCACTGGGCCAGGTGGCGCAGCTGGCTCTCCCGGCTGACCCCGCCGCGACGCGCTTCGGTCACCCGGCGCAGCAGCGCAAGGACGGAACGGATCGCGGTGACCGTGGCGTCCTGCAGCCGCTCGGCCTCGCTGTGCTCACGCTCCCCGAACCAGTGCACGATGCCGCCCCACCGCTGCCGCCAGTCGTCCAGACGGGCTGCCGGGGTCCGGAAGAGCCGCTCGTCGGCCTCCGCGGCGTACTCGACCATCCGGTCCACACCGCTCGCGGCGGCCTTCTCCACCGCCTCGGCGAGCAACGGGGCGTAACGCCCGAGCTCGGCGGTGAACTCCCGCATGTGCGCGAGCAGCGCGTCCTTGTGCGCGAGAAACACCTCGGGCCGGGTGTCGTTGGTGCGCGCCAGGTCGCCGAGCATCAGATAGAAGCGGGCGGCACGCTGCGCCATCTCGTTCAGCACGGAGTCCAGGCGGCCCAGCTTGCGGTAGACCTCCTCGGCGTCGCCCGCGGCGTTCGCCTCGGCCAGCGCGGTCAGGTCGGCGAGGATGTCCGGGAAGACCAGACGCGACAGCTGCGCGTCCTCCAGGGTGGCGCCGAGCACGTCCTCCACCGCCCGGTACGCGCGGTAACCGGCCTGGGTGAACTGATACACGTAGTGCCGGTTGCGGTACTCCGCCAGGTTCGCGGCCCGCGTCCCGTCGTAACTGCGGTCGAGCACACGCCACTCGGCGAGTGCGTCGAGCAGCGGCTGTACGTCGCCCACGGCCGCCGCACCGGCGTACTCCCCGGCCATCTGGCGAAGGAGCCCGGACACTTCCGACGCGTGCAGCAGCACCTGGTAGTTGGCCCGACCTCTCTCGAAGGCGCGCAGCACCCACAGGTAGTCGTGGCGTTTGTCGGCGGCGGCGAAGTGGAAGAGCCGCAGCCGGTCGTCGAGGGTGAAGGCGTCGATCCCGAAAGCTCCCTCTTCCTCGGGATCCGCGGGGACGGCGACGGCCGGCGCGGCCTGCGACCGGGCCAGGGAATGGTCACTCACGGGCGTCGGCGGCTTCCTCTTACGGCGGGAGCGGACCGGCGGGACACTGCCGGACCTGACCCCCAGTCTGCCGCCTGAACACCGTGCAGGGGAAACCCCCCTCCCGTCTCCGCCGGCGCGGGTAGACTCCGCGCCCTCGCAGCTCCCGCCTCAGCCCCGGACAGCGGCCCCGATATCCCGGGCGGCCTCCTCCGGCCCCGCTCGGGCGGCTCGGCCCTGCCGGACGCAGGCAGGCCACCGCGCAGCCCCGGGCCCCCTGGGCTGAGCGTGGAACGGGTGTGGCGACCGTCGCGCTCCCCTCGCGCTCCCCTGGACGTCCAGACACCACGAGAACTGGCCGACCATCAGCAATCCAATACAAAAGACCAGGTCAGAGGGCATCCAACCTGGTCCTGAGTGGAGCCGCCTTCGGGATTCGAACCCGAGACCCACGCATGGCGAGCCCGATAGGAATCGTGACGAGTCGTGCCCCGTGATCGCATCAGATCCAGTTTTCGCAGATCAGAACACTGATCACGGTCCCGCTGCTCGTACACCGTGTTACACCGTCCACAGGCGTCCGCGCTCCCCTTGCGCTCCCCGCCCCTTTCGGTAGGGCGATGAACCGGCCTACAAGCTCGGCGGCGACACCATGGTCGCACGGCTTGTCGAGGTCCCACTCACGAGACCGATCACCCTCACCCGTGGTCTCCCCGCCCACACGCCTCACGCAGACGAGCACAGCGGCAACAACAGCTCGACGAAAGGCACCTGCTTCCGCCTCGCGCGACAGCCGCCGTCTCGTCGACGCCAGCCGGCTCCGGTACGTCAATGTGGAGCAGCTTGAGCCGGTCAGCGGTGACAAACCGGTAGGCGTTGCCGAGACGCAGGACCGTGCACGGATACCGGCCACGCCTGGCCAGGTCGTACCCCTTGGTACGGCTGAAAGACAGTGCACGATTCGCCGTCTCCAAGTCCACGGCCGCGGGCAGCGCGAGCAGTTCCTCGCGCGTCAGCCCACGGCTCGCATCGTCGCGCTTGGTGATCACAGAAGATCTGTACCCCGCGAGTCAATCCGCCACCTGCCTCCAGCCAAGCCCCACCGTCGCAGAATCACCCCACCCAATAACAAGAATTTTGTTAATGTGGCCCCATGGTCACTACCCCCGATCCCGCTCCTGGAGAAGGGCCCGTCCGCCCGGTCTCCGTCTCCCTCCACGAAGGCACCATCGCGGCCCTCAAGGCGCGTACCGGTAAGCGGGGCATGTCCGCCTACGTCGAAGCCCTCATCCAGCGACAGCTGGAGCGCGACCGGCTGCGCGAACTCATCGAGGACGCTGAAGCCGAACATGGATCTGTCGACCAGGCTGCGGTCGAGGCCAAGCGGGCCATCCTGCGCGGTGACGCAGCCAACTCGGCGGACGCCGCGTGAGCGGCACCCTCGTCCTCGGCTGTGAGGGCCTGTCCAAACTCGTACGCCGCACACCGGAACTCACCGAATGGCTGGTCGCGGCCGAAGCCGAGGACATCCGCGTCATCACCAGCTCCGTCACCCTCGTCGAAGCCCGCGACCCCAGGACGAACCAGGCCCGCTTCGACTACGCCGTCTCGCGCGTCAACATCATCCCGCCCACCGAAGCCATCGCCCGCCACGCCAGCAAACTCCTCGCCGCAGCCGGCCTGCACGGCCACGAATACGCACTTGACGCGATCGTCGCCTCCACCGCGATGGCCTCCCCCTCCCCCGTGACCGTCCTGGCCTCGGACCCCGAGGACCTCCTGATGCTGTGCGGCCCTGGCATCCGTGTAATCAAGATCTGACACATTGCGATGCCGGGCCCAACCATGGCTTGCGACTCCCTGCTAATCGGCATAGCTCGATCCGGCCATCCGGGCGCCCCTTGTCGGTGCGCTGAACCTCGATCCACCGCGTGATGATCGGCCTGTGGTTGGAGAAATAGGAAGAGGTGCCCGCTGACCTGCGATGATGGGAGTTCCTACGCTTCCACCACGCACGATCGGCAAGGCACCTCTGACGTGAGGGTCTCCCACAGCCTGGCGACCCTGTTCGCCGTGTTCGACGACCCCAACCTGATCGCGCATGCCGGGCCCTTCCCCACGACCCGGCTGGCCGAGCGGTGCGGCCTGCCCGCCCTGGTCGCCCGGAAGGTGAAGCTCCTCGGTGCGAAGAACGGGGCTGGGACGGCAGCCGACGCGAAGGCGATGTCGATCGTGGGCGGGACGGTGGCCGGGGCGGACAGCATCGATGACCTGGACGTGCTGCGCCACGGTGGCCTGCCGCGCCTGCTCGGCGGGGCGCGTGCCCCGTCCACGCTGGGCACGTTCCTGCGCGCGTTCACCTGGGGGCACGCACGCCAACCGGAGTCCGCAGCACGGGCGTTCACGTGCAATCTCGCCGCGCACACCGGCCTGCTCCCCACCGGGACGAGGTGGTGTTCGTCGACATCGACTCCAAGGTCAAGCAGGTCTACGGCCCGGCCAATCAGGGCGCCTCCTTCGGCTACACCAAACAGCGCGGCCTGCACTTCCAGATCGTCACGGTCAAGACGGGCACCTGCGCGCCGGTGATCGTGGCCACCCGCCTGCGCAAGGGCTCGGCAGGTACAGCGCGACAGCGTCCACCTTGAACTCGGGCGAGTAGACCTTCATCACCATAAAAGATGCCTCCCACCCGGCCCCTGCCGGGGCCGGGCTCAGAGGTGTCCACCACTCGGGGACAGGTCCCGGGCAAGGTCGTCAATCGGCGCGGCATCGACCGCTCCCACATCGTCACCGCGATTGCGGAGCGTGACGGGAAGCGGGACGCGGGCTAAGGCTCCGGGGCCGCTAGCGCTAGCGGCAACCCCCGCTAACGTTAGCGGCCCCGCTAGCGCCCCAAACTCGCTCTGATCAGGCCGCTAGCGGATAGCGGCCCATCTGCGGAAACCCCTGGAACCCGCCTGGAAGGGCCCGTCATGACCCCTGTCCTGCTCGCTATCACCCTGATTCTTGGCGTAACGCTGTGTCACGTCGCCGTGTGTGCTGCTTCCCCGTTCGGCAACTGCCGCAAGTGCAACGGCTGGGGCTTCGCCATGAAGACCGACCGCAAGGGCCGCATGAAGCGCGGCAAGGACTGCCGCCGCTGCAAGGCCACCGGCAAGCGCATACGCGTCGGCCGCTGGCTCTACAACCGCTGGGCCCGCATCTACCGCGCCGGTACCCACACCCCCTGACCGGAAGGCTCCCGATGATCCTCAACATCTCCGCCGTGCTCCTGTTCGGCGCCGCGTCCGCTCTCGCCGTCAAGACCAAGTCCGCCGGAGGGGGCGCCGCCATCGTGCTGTTCCTCTTCGGGTTCTTCGCCGCCGGGACCGGCGCGTACGAGCCCATCCACAACCTCGTGCAGGCGTCCGCCGACGCCATCACCCGACTCGGCAACTGACCGGAGGCCACGACCGTGAACGAATCCACTCGCCTCCCGGCCGCGTACGACACGGCGGCCAGGGGCCTCCACCACCCCACCCCGATCACGCCCGCGCCCACGGCGCCGCTCGTGCCTGTGCGGACCGGCGAAATCCCGGCGGTGGCGAGCGTCGTCCTGCCCGATGGCCGCGTCGTCACCGGCTACGCCATCACCCCCGTGCAGCCCGAGCCGGTCACGCACAAGCCGCCCGTCTCCCGCGCGGCGGTGAACATCGCTCTCGGGGGCGTCGGGTTCGCCGCGGTGTGCGGCGGGATGTTCCTGCTGACCGCGTTCATCACCGCGCTGACCGCGCTCATCACCCAGCTCGTCATCCTCGCCGCCGTCATCTTCGGCGGCTTCATCGCCGTGCAGGTCTTCAGCGCGAGCGGCCACAAGGGCGGGACCACGGTCAACATCCGCAAGGCCGTCTTCAAGCGCAGTCACTTCCACGGCTAGCTACGCCCGAGGCGGGCGCCGTCTCACCACAAGCCTGCGCCCGCCCCGGTTCTCCAGTCCCTCCAAGAGAGCAGGAGATATCCAGCATGACCCAACGAGCGAACTTCGGCGAGGGCCGTCCGGCCCTGGCCACCCCATCGAGCGCGACGGGGGTGACGGCATGAACCGTCACCTCCTGTTCGCCGCCCTGGATGCCGCGGAACGCGGATGGGCCGTCCTCCCGCTGCGTCCCGGCGACAAGCGTCCGGCCCTGCACGGTGAGGACGTCTGCCCCGGCATTGGGGACTGCGCGGGCGGTCACCGCAAGTGGGAAGAGCGCGCCACCATCGACCCGGACCGCATCCGCCGCGCGTGGGGCGACCTGCCGTTCAACGTCGGCATCGCGACCGGCCCGTCCGGGCTGGTCGTCGTCGACCTCGACATGCCCAAGCGGAAGAGCAGTACGGACACGCCTAACGGCGTGACGACCTTCACGGCGCTCTGCGAGCGCGCCGGGCACGCCGTCCCCACCACACGCACGGTGCGGACCGCGAGCGGCGGGGTCCACCTGTACTTCACCGTCCCGCCCGGCGTCCGGCTCGGCAACACGGCCGGACGGCTCGGCAAGCGCATCGACACCCGCGCGTGGGGTGGCTACGTCGTTGCCCCCGGCAGCCTCACCCCCACGGGCGCCTACGCGGTCGTCAACGACATGCCGCCCGCGCCCCTGCCGGAGTGGGTGTACACCAGCCTGACGACCCGTCAGTCTTCGCGGGCATTAATGCCTACACCGGCGTCCGTGCGGGCGTCCAGCTATGCCGCAGCGGGCTTGAACGCGGAAACCGCGAGCGTTCGAGCGGCCCCCGAGGGCGAGCGCACCGCCACCTTGCTCCGGGCGGCGCGAGCCCTGGGGCGGTTTATCGCGTGGGGCGACCTTCCCAGGGGGCAGGTTGAGGAGGCTCTTCAGTGGGCGGGGGAGCAGGCCGGTCTGTCGCCGCGATCGTGTGAGGCGACCATTCGTAGCGGTCTGAACTGGTCGATTGCCCGCAACGGTCAGCGGAGGGCGGCATGAGTACCCGGCTCCGCCCCCAACTGAAGAGCCTTCCCGCAACTCCCACCGGCCCGCGCGCCGCTGCACAAGCCGCGCTCGCTCCGGCCGTGGGCGAGCCGAAAGGCGCCGCCCGTAAGGGCGTCCCTTCTGCTCTTCGTCCTGACCCGCGCCAGGGAGACGGCAGGAACCCGATCGCGTGGCTGTGCATCTCCGCACCGCGCGGCGCCGTCCCTACGGCCACCTCGAAGTGCCTATGCGGCAGGGACCGCAGCGCCGTTGGTCACACGAAGGTTCTCGCCCTGATCGAAGACCACACCGCCCACCGCGACGTTTGCCCGCTCCGCATCAACCAGGAAGGGAGGCAGGCGGCATGAGCGCCAACCCGCCGGCACCCGCCATGGACGGCTCCGCACTGCTCGATGAGGTGGAAGCCTTCCACCGCCGCTTCAACATCTTCCCTCTCGAAGCCGCGTACGTCGCCGTGACGCTGTGGGACGCACACGCGCACCTGCTCGACTGCTTCGACTCCACACCGCGGCTCGCGTTCCTGTCGCCGGAGCCGGGTTCGGGCAAGTCCCGCGCGCTGGAGATCGTGGAAACCCTCGTCCCGCAACCCATGGTCGCGGTCAACGCCTCCGCCTCCGCGCTCTTCCGCGCGGTCTCGGGGATGGAGGGACGGCCCACGATCCTGTTTGACGAGATCGACACCGTATTCGGGCCCAAGGCCGGAGAGAACGAACAGCTCCGTGGCTTCCTGAACGCAGGTCACCGCCGCTCCGGCGTCATGTGGCGCTGCGTGGGTGACGGCTCCAACCAGCAGGTACAGGAGTTCCCGTCGTTCTGCGGAGTCGCGGTCGCTGGACTCGGCTCGCTGCCGGACACGATCCTCACGCGCTCGGTCATCGTCCGCATGCGCCGCCGCGCGCCGAACGAGCGGGTGGAGCCGTTCCGGCAGCGCATCCACGAGAAGGCGTGGGCGCAGTCCGTGCGCCACCTGGTCGACGGGGTGTTCCCGGCACTGCCGGAGGGCATCAGCGACCGGCCCGCGGACGTGTGGGAACCGCTGCTCGCCATCGCGGACGCGGCGGGCGGCGCGTGGCCGGAGCGGGCCCGCGCCGCGTGCATCGAGCTGGTGAACGCGGCCAAGACCAGCGATAAGGGCAGCGTCGGTATCCGGCTGTTGACCGACCTGCGCGACTACGTGTTCAACGGCATCGACCGTCTGCCCACCGTCGCCATCCTCGACAGGCTGCACAGCCTCGAAGAGGCACCGTGGGCGGACATGAGCGGTAAGCCGCTCGATGCTCGCGGGCTGTCGCGGATGCTGCGGGAGTACATGACCGCGGACAACGCCCCCATCGCGGCCCGCAACATCAAGGCCGGGGGGAGCGTCATGAAGGGCTACTACGCGAGCGATCTGCACGACGCGTGGCAGCGCTACTGCCCACCCCCCGCGGAAAGTGCGCTACTTCCGCTACCTCCGCTACCGGGCAGCTCAGAGGCGGTTTCCGGGTAGCGGCAAGCCGCTCCGCATCCGCTACCGCAACGCCCCATCCGCTACCCGCCCCGCGGCCACGATCCCGGGGCCGGTAGCGGCTCCATCCGCTACCCGCACCCCTATCCGCTACCTCGATCACACCCCTGACCAGGGCGGTAGCGGAGGTAGCGGAAGTAGCGGACCTGACAGGAAGGGGGCCACCGCCCCCGGAACCCTGCCGAGGAGGCACCGCCGCATGACCACGGTTGCTGAACCTGCCGAACAGCTCCTCTACCGCCCCGAAGAGGCCGCCAAGGCTCTCAGGATCGGACGCTCGATGGTCTACGAGGAGATACGCCTCGGACGACTTCAGACCGTCCGCATCGGCCGTCGCCGACTCGTGCCGCCGGAGTACATCGCGCAGTACGTCGAACTCCTTAAGCGCGAGGCAGAGGCCACCGCCTGAACCTCCCATCAGCTCAGTTCCACAGGGCCGCGCCCGTCAGGGCGCGGCCCTGTCCCATGGAGGCACAACAGAACATGACCGAGACTCCGAAGCGCGCCCAAAGGGCTGGCCACGGTGCAGACACAATCTATTGGGACCCCGCCAAGAAGAGCTACGTGGGCGCCGTCTCGCTGGGGTACGCCCCGAACGGCAAGCGCCGTCGACCGAAGGTGTACGGCAAGACGAAGACCGAAGTACGTCAGAAAATCCGGGACTTGAAGAAGGAGGTGCAGACGGGCGTCAAGGCGCCGGCCAACTACACCGTGGCCGACGCGGTGAACGACTGGTTGGAGCGCGGGCTGAAGGGGCGCGACGAGAAGGGCACCATCGGCAAGAACCGCTCGATGGCGAGCAAGCACCTGATCCCGTTCATCGGCAAGGCCAAGCTGAAGGAACTCAGCGCGGACGACGTGGACGACTGGTTGGACGACAGGGCGGAATTCCTCGCGACTCGAAGCCTGCGTGACCTGCTCGCCATCCTGCGCCGCTCCATCGCGCACGCTCAGCGCAGGGACAAGGCTGCGCGGAACGTCGCCCTACTCGTCACCGCACCGGAAGGGCGCCCCGGCCGTCCGAGCAAGGCGCTGAACCTGGAGCAGGCGAAGGCCGTGCTCACCGCCGCGCGTCCGTCACGGCTTTATCCCTACCTCGTGCTCTCGCTCCTGAGCGGAGTCCGCACCGAAGAGGCACGACCCCTCACCTGGGATCACGTCTACCTGGAGACGACGGACGGCATACCGCCGCACGTCGCCGTCTGGCGCTCGGTGCGAAAGCACGGTGAGACGAAGACCCGGAAGAGCCGCCGGACTATCGCTCTGCCGAAGCAGGTGGTCGAAGTGCTCGAAGAGCACATGCGATGGCAGAAGCAGGAGCGAGCATCGAGGGGGATGGAGTGGAGCCCGACCGGCCGTGTCTTCACGACTCGGAGCGGCGAGCCGCTTGACGCGGCCAACGTCCGGCGCGACTTCAAGGCGATCGTGAAGAAAGCCGGTCTGAAGCCTGAGTGGACCCCGCGGGAGCTCCGGCACAGCTTCGTGTCCCTGCTCTCCGACCACGGCATCCCCTTGGAGCGGATCGCCCTCTTGGTCGGTCACAGCAGCCAGGCGACCACAGAGGCGGTCTACCGCAAGCAGCTCCGGCCCGTGATCACGCAGGGCGCCGAAGCGATGGATGACATCTTCGCCGAAGATCAGGAAGGGGAGGCCGCGGAGGACGACGAAGAGGGCGACGCGGTGGCCTGATCACATTCGTTTGGCCCCCTGTTTGGCCCCCCGGGCATGAAAGAGGGCCAATCGCGATCACGCGATTGGCCCTCTGACCTGTGTCGGGGTGGCGGGATTTGAACCCACGACCTCTTCGTCCCGAACGAAGGACATGCAGGGCCGGTGCCTGCCGATGCTGACGTTTGTGCAGGTCAGTCATTCTGGTCCCTGTCGGGGAACGCCTTGCCGGCGTGAAAACATGATCGCGGCGCCCGCTCGCCGACTCCGGTTGCTCGTTGGGACACCAAGCCCGTAGGTCAGTCTGGTGCAGGGGCCGCTGCGGGGCCTTGCCTTGTTGCCGTAGAGCACGCCGGTCAGATTTCGTCTTCCCCGTGGCCCCTTGGGGCGGGCGCCGCCTTGGACAGACGGCACGAACGGAACGAGGGGGAAGGGGCACGCGCCCGTGGCGGAGACGGATGCCGAGGAGAGCGAGCAGGGACCGGAGCTGGTGGAGCGGGTCGCGGCGATCGATATCGCCAAGGCGTCCGGGATGGTGTGCACCCGGGTGCCGCACGAGGACAAGCCCGGCCGGAGAGTACAGCGTGTGTGGCACGTGGCCGCGACCAGCGGCGCCATCCTGGATCTCGCGGACCACCTGATATGCCAGGGCGTCACCCGGGTGGTCATGGAAGCGACCTCGACGTACTGGAAGCCGTTCGTGCGCCACGAGGCGCTTGGAGTCGAGCGGGGGTGAAAGGACCCCGCCGCTGGTCAGTCGCAGTTGGCCGGTGAAGCTGGGAGGCAGTCCGAGCCGGGGAACGCCGGGGAGGGCGGGAGCAGCCTCCGACAACGTACGGGACGGGTCGGCACTGTCAGACGGCCCGGGTCCGGCAAGCAGTGATGAGAAGGTGTACGTGAGGAACCGCTGTCTGACGCTCCGTAAGTCCAGTGCCGGCTCAAATCTGATGGATACGGGCCGGTGTGCAGCGCGTGGCTGTCCTGCCTCGGCGGGGCGGTCTACTCCGAAGCCGGTTGTATCGGTCCGGTGGGGAGGCCACGGTGAATGCCTGCGGCGTAGGCGTGGCGATGCTGTCGGGGTAAAGGCGGGCACCTCCCTCATCGATCGATTCCTGGTGAACGTGGGAACCATCCGCGGTCGCCCTCCCACCGGGTATCCAGCCCGGTGGTGGGCCTGAGTTCCGCAGTTCGTAGGCACATACGGGTCTGTCGATCAGTGTCTGCGCAGGTCACGGTGTTTCGGTGCATGCGCGTCGCGTGAATCGCGTGGGCACACGCCTAGTCCATGAGGTATTGATCTTCTTGCTGTGATCGTTGATGCTGTGGGCATGTACTTGCGGACCACCCAGCGGAAGAACAAGAACGGCACGACGGTTCGCTATGTTCAGCTCGCGCACAACCGGCGGGTGGGCGGCACTACGCAGGCCGAGGTGGTGCACAATTTCGGCCGCGAGGACCAGCTCGACACCGACGGCCTGCGCCGTCTGGTCGCCTCGATCAACCGCTACCTGGGCGAGGACGGCGCTGACGCGGCCGCTCCGGCGGCCGGCGGCGGCCTGCAGGTGACCGGCTCGCGCCCGCTCGGGGCGGTCTGGCTTCTGCAGGGCCTGTGGCGGCAGTTGGAGATCGACGCCGCCCTGAAGAAGATCCTCGGCGCGCGCCGGTTCCGCACCGACGTCGAGCGCGTGCTGTTCGCACTGGCCGCCAACCGTGCCATCGCCCCGGCCTCCAAGCTGTCGGCGGCCGAGTGGGCCGGCCGCGACGCGGTGATACCCGGCCTGGAGGCCATGGACGAGAACCAGGCATACCGGGCCATGGACCTGCTGGTGGAGGCCGACGCCCAGGCTGAAGTGCAGGAAGCGGTGTTCTTCGCGGTCGCCAACCTCCTCAACCTCGAAGTCGACCTGCTGTTCTTCGACACCACCAATACCTACTTCGAACGCGACGAACCCGACGAGGGCGAGACCCCGTTCCGCGCCTACGGCAAGAGCAAGGACCACCGCGACGACCTGCCGCAGATCACCATCGGACTGGCTGTCACCAAAGAGGGCGTCCCGGTCCGGTGTTGGTGCTGGCCCGGCGGCACCAGCGACCAGGCGATCCTGCCGCAGGTCAAGGACGACATGCGCGACTGGAAGCTGGGCCGCGTGATCACCGTGGTCGACCGCGGCTTCTCCTCCGCGGACAATCTCGCCTACCTCACCCGCGCCGGCGGCCACTACATCGCCGGGATGCGCATGCGTGACGGAGGCGACCTGGCCGAGGCCGCGCTCGCCCGGCAGGGCCGCTACCAGAGCGTCCGCGACAACCTGCGCGTCAAGGAAGTCAAGCTCGACCAGGCCCCGGGCCGGCGCTTCGTCATCTGCCACAACCCTGCCCAGGAGGAACGCGACCGTCGCCATCGCGAGGAGGCCATCAAGCGGATCGAGGCCGAACTGGAGCGGATCCGGTCCCAGCGTGAACGTGACGCCAAGCGCGCGACCACAGCCAAGGCGCGGGAGCGGGCGGAGGCCGCCCACGTGCGCGCCGAGTGCGCGCTGATCGAACACCCCACCCTGAAGCGGTGGTTGAGAACGTCGAAGAACGGACGGCTGGCCATCGACCGCGCCAAGGTCAAGGCCGAGGAGCGTCTCGACGGCAAGTACCTGCTGACCAGCTCCGATCCGCACCTGAGTGCCGAGGAGATCGCGGTCGGCTACAAGGCTCTCCTGGAAGCCGAGCGCGGATTTCGTGATCTGAAAACGGTGCTGGAACTACGACCGGTCTTTCACCGTCTCGAACACCGCATCCGCGCCCACGTGCTGCTGTGCTGGCTCGCACTGCTGCTGATCCGCGTCGCCGAACGCCGCACCGGACAGACCTGGAACCGGATCAGCACCGAACTCGGCCGCGTGCACGAGGTCACCCTCACCGGCGACGCCGGACAGATCACCCAGACCACCCCGCTCACCAGCCAGCAGGCCGCCCTCTACCGCGCCTGCGGCATCAAACCGCCGCCACGGATCACCGCCGCAGACCCGGCCTGACCAGCCACAACGTGCCCACGTGGGCACACGCCCGCACGGGCGCCATCCCGACGTTTCCGCAGCTCAATCCCTGTTTTCGACTCATCCGCATGCCTACCAACTGCGGAACTCAGGGTGGGCAGGTCCGTTGCCGACTGTCGGCCGTGGGATGGGGCGGAGGCCCCGTAGTAGTCCGAGCGTGCGAGAGGCACGTGCATGGCGAAGGGGGCCAGCAAGTCGGCAGCGGTCGAACTGGAAGGCCAAGAGGTGTCGTTGGTGAATACCGACGATCTGGAGTACGCCTTCGTGAAGGCGGAGCGCCGGGTACTGGAGATCCAGACGAAGCTGCACCGTTGGGCCGGTGATGATCCTCATCGCAGGTTCGATGATCTGTTCAATCTCGTTGCCGATCCCGCGTTCTTGTTGGTCGCGTGGGACCGGGTGAAGGGGAACAAGGGAGCGAGGACAGCCGGGGTGGACGGGCGCACTGCCCGTTCCATCGCGTTGACGACGGGTGTCGAGAACTTTCTCGGCAGGCTGCGGGGATCGTTGAAGGACCGCAGTTTCCGTCCACTTCCGGTGCGGGAGCGGATGATCCCCAAGACGGGCGGGAAACTGCGCCGTCTGGGTATCAATACGATCGCTGACCGGGTGGTGCAGGCTTCCTTGAAGCTGGTGTTGGAGCCGATTTTCGAGATGGATTTCCTCCCGTGTTCGTACGGGTTCCGTCCGAACCGCCGTGCTCACGACGCGGTGGCAGAGGTGCGTTTCCTCACGTCCAAGTCCTATGAGTGGATCGTAGAGGGCGACATCAAAGCCTGTTTCGATGAGATCTCGCATACCGCTCTTCTGGACCGGGTGCGTGCTCGCATTGCAGACAAGCGCGTTCTGGGTTTGGTGAAGGCGTTCCTCAAGGCGGGCATCCTCGGTGAGGATCGCGTGCTGCGGGAGAACAACGCCGGTACTCCACAAGGGTCAATTCTTTCGCCGTTGCTCAGTAATGTGGCTCTCTCGGTCCTGGATGAGTACGTCGCTCAGGCGCCGGGCGGGCCCGCTACGAAGCCTTATCAACGGGCTCGGCGCAAGGCTTTGGGGCTGCCGAACTACAGACTCGTCCGCTACGCGGACGACTGGTGTCTGATGGTCTCGGGGACCCGGGCCGATGCCGAGGAGCTGCGGGAACAGGCCGCCGTTGTCCTGTCGACGATGGGACTTCGGCTGTCGCCGGAGAAGACTCTGATCACCCACATCGACGATGGCCTCGACTTCCTGGGGTGGCACATCCAGCGCCACCGCAAGCGAGGCACCGACCGGCATTACGTCTACACCTATCCGTCACGCAAGGCCGTCAGGGCCGTAACGGGCAAGGTGAAAACGGTATGCCGAGGAATGGACACGGGCCAGCCGCTCGATGCCCTGCTGATCCAGCTCAACTGGATCCTGCGGGGTTGGTGCGCCTGCTTCCGGCCCGGGGTGTCCAGTGTGACCTTCAAATACCTGAGCTCTTATGCGTGGGCTCGGGTCATGAAATGGTTGTTCAGGAAACACCGCCGGATCACCGTGAAGGACCTGCGCCGCCGTTTCTGCGGCGGTGGCTGGTGGCCGGGCACAGAGGACAGAATCCTGTTCAATCCCGCGAAGGTAAGCACAACGCGCTACCGGTATCGGGGAACAGTGATTCCAACTCCGTGGCCGACCACAGGATGAGGAGTAACCCCGGTTTCCTGAACGGGGCTTGTGGAGCGCCCGTTGCGGTGAAAGTCGCACGGCGGGTGCGGGAAGCGGTTCGGGGAAACGGGCCGGTCGAAAGACCGGAACCGCGCCCCGGGCCGACTTCACTTCTTTCTCCTGGAGGCGCGGGGGCTTGAATGCTGGCTGGTCAACGCGCGTGACGTGAAGAACGTGCCTGGCCGCCCGAAGACCGACAGGCTCGATGCGGTGTGGCTGGCCAAGCTCGCCGAACGCGGCATGCTCAGAGCCTCGTTCGTGCCGCCGAAGCCGGTGCGGGAGCTGCGGGACCTGACCCGTTCCCGCGCGGTCCTCACCCACGAGCGCACCCGGCACAAGCAGCGCGCGGAGAAGCTCCTGGAGGACGCGCAGATCAAGCTGTCCTCGGTGATCTCCGACATCTTCGGCGTCTCCGGCCGCGCGATGCTCGAGGCGCTGATCGCGGGCGAACGCAGCCCCAGGGCCCTGGCCGACCTGGCACACGGCACCATCAAAGCCAGCCCCCAGGCCCTTCAAGAGGCACTGGCGGGCGGGTTCGAGGAACACCACGCGTTCATGCTGCGGATGCTGCTGGACACCGTCGACTACCTCACCATGCAGATCGACAAGCTCACCGCCCGCATCACCACCCGTCTCACCGAGCTGTCCACGACCCACGACGACAGGGACGGTGACAGGGACGACGACCGGCCCGGTCAGGGCATGCTGATGCCGCTGACCGACGTCGAGCGCCTGGACGAGATCCCCGGGGTGGGACCGGCCACCGCCCAGGTCATCCTCGCCGAGATCGGCACCGACATGAGCGTGTTCCCCACCGCCGACCACCTGGCCTCCTGGGCCCGCCTATCCCCACGCACCTTCCAGTCCGGCCCGAAGAACACCTCCGGACCCGCCGGCAAAGGCAACCCCTGGCTGCGCGGAGCACTCGGCGAAGCCGCCATCTCCGCCGCCCGCACCGACACCTTCCTCGGCGCCCGCTACCGCCGCATCGTCAAACGCCGAGGCGACTCTGTTGCTGAATTGCCTGCAGGGGTGCGGGACGGCCCGGCATGATCGTTGGTGCGGTCGTTCTGTCTGCTCCGGCCGTAGGGGGTCGGTGCAGTGTCCATGCGACCGGGGGGATTACCGCCCGTTCCTGAACAGACCGTCAGGACGGCTCGCGCCGCCTTCCCCGGTGGCAGCCTGCCCATGCGCCTGCGTGACCACCTTGCCGAGGTCTTCGACGACTCGTTGTTCACCGATGCGTTTCCCGACCGTGGGGCTCCCGCCCAGTCCCCGGCGCTGCTCGCCCTGGTGACGGTGCTGCAGTTCACCGAGAACCTCACCGATCGGCAGGCCGCGGACGCGTCACGGGACCGCCTGTCGTGGAAGTACGCGCTGGGCACGGAGCTGTCCGATGCCGGCTTCGACTTCTCCGCGTTGTCGAGGTTCCGTGCCCGGCTCGTCGGGCACGGCCTGGAACGGACGCTCTTCGACAGGCTCGTCGGGCACTGCCGCGAGGCCGGGCTGATCAAGGCCGGTGGCAAGCAGCGCACCGACTCCACCCACGTGATCAGCGCGGTCCGTGACCTGAACCGCACCGAGCTGGCCGGGGAGAGTGTGCGGGCCGCTCTGGAGGCCCTGGCGGTGGCGGCGCCGTCCTGGCTGGCCGGGGTGGTCGATGTCGCCGAGTTTGCCGAACGCTATGGGCCGCGTGTCGACGGCTGGACGATGCCGGGCTCGAAGACCGGCCGGGACCGGCTTGCCCAGGTCTTCGGCCAGGACGCGCTGGCCTTGTGCCGGGCGGCCTGGTCCGACACCGCCCCGGTGTGGGTCCGCGAGATCGAGGCGGTGGCCCTGCTGCGGCAGGTCTTGGTGCAGACCTACAGCATCCGTACCGATGCCCGGGGACGGGAGGTGATCACCAAGCGGGACGCCGACGACGAGGGCGTCCCGCCCGGCCATATCCGCCTGGCCTCCCCCTACGACCCCGATGCCCGCTGGTCGGCCAAGGGCGACGACCTTTTCTGGATGGGCTACAAGGTCCACCTCACCGAGACCTGCGACACTCCCGCCGAAGCCGAAGCCGAAGCCGAAGCTGGTACGAGTGTGTTGCGGCTGATCACCGACGTGCACACCACCCTGGCGACGGTTCCCGACGTCAAGGCCACCGCGCCCATCCAGCAGAATCTGGCCGGGCGGCAGGTCGCCCCGGGCGAGCACTACCTCGACTCCGGATATCCCTCCGTCGATCTGGTCGTGGAAGCGGCGGGCCGGGGCATCAGCATGGTCACCCCGCTCCTGGCCGACCACTCGCCCCAGGCCAAGGCCGCCGAAGGCTTCGCCAAGAGCGCCTTCCGTATCGACTGGAAAGCCCGTCAGGTCCGCTGCCCCCAGGGCACCACCAGCGCCGGCTGGTATCCGGTCACCCAGCACGGCCGCGACGCCATCGTGATCGACTTCGCCCGCACCGACTGCCGCCCCTGCCCCTCCTGGACCAAGTGCACCAACTCCGTCCGCGGCGCCCGCATGCTCACCCTGCGCCCCCGTGAACTCCACGAACGCACCACTGCGGCCAGAACCGAACAGGACACCGACTCCTGGAGAACCAAGTACGCCCTCCGCGCCGGCATCGAGGGCACCATCAACCAGGCCCTCGACGTCACCGGCATCCGCCGTGCCCGCTACCGCGGCCTGCCGAAAGTCACCCTCCAGCACATCTACTCCGCCACCGCCCTCAACATCATCCGCCTCGATGCCTGGTGGACCACCGACCCACTACGCAAGCCTCGCACCAGCCGACTCGAACGCCTCAGCCACCAACTCGCCGGCTGACGAATTCAGCAACAGAGTCCGAGGCCACCTCAAAGCACTGGTCGCCGTCGCCCGCTCCATCCTGGTCACGGTCTGGCACCTCCTGAACGACCCCACCGCCCGCTACCGCGACCTCGGCCCCGACTGGCACACCAAGAACCTCGATCCCGCCCGCAAGACCCGCGACCTCGTCCGCCAGCTCACCGCCCTCGGCCACGACGTCACCCTCACCCCGGCAGGCGCCTGACACACCACCGCACCGCCCCTCAACCCCGTCGGCACAGCCCCAGGGGCCACATCGCCATGCCCGTCGAACCCCCGAGTTTTCCGGTCAGGGTGTTGGCGTGGATTGGTCTGAGGTGGTCTCGCAGGGGATCTGAGAGAAGATCTTCTCCCAGAATTCTCCCAAGCGGTGGTGCGGCAGCACGGTGGCTGCTTTGGTGCACCGTGTTGCGAGTGGGAATTTGCGCGACGCGGTGCGGAGTCACTAGCTGTTTCTCAACCGTCGGGCGTTCGATGACGTCCCGTACGGTGTCCTGGATCAGGTGACGGAGTCCGGGAGTGGGCATGGGAACGGGGCCCTGTTCATAGCGTGTCGGTTGTCTAAGCCAGCCACGCGAGGAACAAAGCCCCGTCATGCAGAACGCTACCGTCGTCCTGTCCGATCGTCCGTTGCCCGACCTGCGGTTCGCCGCGGAGTGTGACTGTCTCGCTCACTTGTACGGCAATGCCGGTGACCGGCCGCTGCGGGCCCGCGTCTACGCGACCGATCTGACGGACGAGGAATGGCAGATCGTCCGGCGGGTGATGCCTGTGCCGGGCTGGCTGTGTGGCCGCGGGGGCAACCCGGAGGGTTTCTGCCACCGCGAAATGATCGATGCGGTGCGGTACTTCGTCGACAACGGCATCAAGTGGAGGGCGATGCCGCCCGACTTCCCGCCCTGGTCGGCCGTCTACGCATTCCAGCATCGCTGGCACACGGACGAGCTCCTGGACGTGCTGCACGAGAGGCTGCGGGAGCAGGTACGCATCGTGGAAGGGCGGGACGATCCCGAGCCGAGTGCGGCGATCGTCGATTCCCAGTCCCTGCGCGGCGCCTCCACCCTGACCGGGGAGCGGCGCGGGTACGACGGGGCGAAGAATGTGTCGGGTTCCAAGCGTCACATCGCCGTGGACTGTCTGGGTCTGCTGCTGGTGGTGATGGTCACCGCCGCGGACCTGCAGGACCGCGACGCGGGTGTGGCCCTCCTGGAACGGGTGCGTTCCCTGTTCACGCGGGTGCGTCTGGTGTGGGCCGACAGCGGCTATGCGGGCGCCCTGGTGGATTGGGCCCTGCACGCCCTCGGCATGAAGGTCGAGGTGTCCCGCCGCGGCGACGACAGAGCCGGCTTCGTGGTGATCCCGAGACGTTGGGTGGTCGAGCGCACGTTCGCCTGGCTGGTGAACTGCCGTCGCCTGGTGCGTGATTACGAGCGCACCGCCGCCGCCCACGAGAGCTACGTGAAGTGGGCCATGGTCACCCTCATGACCCGCCGCCTGGCCGCCGCGGACCACGAGGCGGCCGCCGGACGGGCCCGGCGGGTGTGAGCGCCCGTCATCCTGCCGCGGTGAACTCCCGGCCGTCGGCGCTGGTCAGCCAGTCCCGCTGGACGAGCCGCTTGAGCTGACAGCGCACACCCTCCTGCCGACTGCGACCGGCCCCCTCACCGAACAATGCCTGGGCCACCTCCCGAGCCCGCACCGGTTCCTGCGCTTCCCTCACGAACTCGACGATCTTCGAGTAGAGGCCGGGCAGCCTGCTGGGATCGGAGTCCTCCTGCCGTTGCGGCACATACCGCGACTCACCTCCGGCTCCGGTTCCAGCGCCGGCACCTGCGCCGGCAGGGCTCCCTACCTCCGCGTCGGCCGGCGCCTCCCTGTTGTCGGACGGGCTGCAGGAAACAGCAGCCACACCGGCATCACCGCGCAGTTCCTGTTCGACCTCGTCCCAGATCTCGCTGCCGATACGCCAGCGGGCGATCTCCCTGTCCACCTGGGCCGCTTCCTCCTCCAGAGCGGTGATCCGCTGCCGGAGCTCGACGGCACGGGCTTCGAAGGCGCGCAGTCGGCGCGTCATGACAGCGGCGGGCGTGGGCACAGCAGAACCTCCGGGCTCGGCAACGAAGACACCACCACCCTGCACACCCGCCCACGAAGATCACAAACCGCAAACATGCAGCTCAGACACCTGATCGGTTGAGAAACAGCTAGTCAGAGGATGCATGACTGGTGTTGCACCATCCGCTATACATCTCTTGCGCTGAGCAGACCGGCCGGGCAGCCCTGCAGAGCCGGCGGGCAGTCGGGACGAGAGCGGGGCGGCGGCTGGAGCTCCGTGCATGGAGACCTGGGGGAGTTCGGTGAACCCGGGCGTGCGCCTTCACGTCTGGGGTGAGAATGGCCGCCTGTGGCCAGAGGAATCACAGATCACAGGGGGCGAAGTTCTGTATGACGAGTCAGGCGAAGGTAGCCGACCTGAGGACCGCCAAGGCACTGTCGTACGTGTGTGGGCATCAGGACGAACTCGTCGAGTTACTCGCCGAGGACGACGCCGCCTTGCGCGCTCTCGAGGCCGCCGTCGGTAGGCCGGCCACGGACGGCGTCGCGTTCACCGCCCTGCTGGACACCCTCCACGCAGCGGTTCGACACGCAGGCGACCCGTCGGGGGTGTATGGGGGAACAGGCCGCAGTGTGTTGCCGGCCGGTGTTGCTGATCAGGACGTCGTGTACCGGTGTCCCTTGCAGCTGTGCATAGGTCGCTCCGGTCACGAAGTGGGCGACGACATGCCACGCTGCAGGTTCGCCCCCGCAGAGACGGCGCTGATCCGGGAGAGGCTCCCGTAGTGGGAGTACTTCTCGGCGAACTCGGCAAGAAGCTGGCCGAGCGGTGGCTGACCCTCCTCGTACTGCCAGGCGCGCTGTACTTGGCGGTGGCAGCAGCCGGACACGCCCTCGGGCATAGTGCCGCGCTGGACGTTGGCCAGCTCATCCACGCGATCTCGAACGCCGCCAAGGCTCCCCAAGTCACCACGGTGGGCGGCCAGATCGTGCTGCTAGCTGCCATCCTGGCCGGCGCGGCCGCCGCCGGACTGGCCGCCCAGTCCCTCGGCTCCGTTGTCGAGCGTGTCGCCCTGGCCGCTGGCTGGGGCGTCTGGCCGTGGCCGTTCGGCGAGCTGGCCGAGTACCGTGTGGCACGCAGACAGCATCGCTGGGACGAGGCGCGGGCGGAGTACGAATCTCTGATGCTTCGGGAACGCGCTCCGCGTCCGGCTGACCGGCCCAAGATCCGGGAGCGTCATCGTGCGGCGCGCAAGTGCGAGCGCATCTCCGTAGAACGGCCTGAACGGCCGACCTGGAGCGGTGACCGAATCCACGCCGCGACGGTCCGGCTGGACCGAGACGCACACGTCAATCTCCTCATCGTTTGGCCACATCTCTGGATCCTGCTGTCGGAAGAGATACGCGGTGAGATCGGAAGGGGACGCGCGGCGCTGACACGGGCTGCCGTTCTCGGTGGGTGGGCCCTGCTCTATCTGCCTCTGGCCTGGTGGTGGTGGCCCGCAGCGCCGCTCAGCGCTACGCTCCTGATCATTTCGGCACGTCGCCTCCGTACGGCTTCGGACACCTATGCCGCGCTGCTGGAGGCATCCGTACGCCTTCACCTGACGGACCTGGCCGACAAGCTACGCATCGAGGAACAACCGATGGGACCTTTGCTGGGTGGCGAGGTCATGAGGCGGCTGAACAGTCCGGCGCCCGTGTCGGGACCAGTTTCGTGAGCTCCATCGAATGTAAAGGTTCGCCTCGTCGGGCCTGAATGGCGTAGCAACCAGATCTACCGAGGAACGGGAAGTGACAGGGCGGTTCATGCAGGGTCGTGAGCAGGACTTCGCAAGGGAAGACGAACTGGATAAGCGGATTGCTGTAGTGGGCTTACGGCTGGAACGGCTGGCCCGGGAACAAGACCTCGCTGTGGCACTGGAGCCGGAAGCATTGGTCGAGGCACGCCAACTTGCGGCGATACTCCTAAACGACGAGTCCGACCTGGAAGGTTATTATGTCCTCGGCTGGTTGCACGCTTTCAGGTTCCGGGCACTTCCCGAAGAGGCTGGGCAGCGGGACAGAGAGCAGGCCGTCGCCAAGTTCACGCCCTGCTTCCTGTTCGGCGCCGGTGAGGAGGAATTGCCGGACGAACTGCTTCCAGACGTGGCCCAGCGCGCGCTCGCCTTCGTCTGGAGGATCCAGCAAGGGATGAACCCTTCGCCGGACCCGGCGCTGCGTGCAAGAGTGACCGATCTCCTGCGGCGCATCGCAGGAGCTATTCCACGTGGAGCAAGTGAGCACGCGGAAACGCTGTCCAATCTTTCTGTCATCCTGAAATCCCACTTCGACGCCGGTGGCGAACCAGCGGATATGGAAGCGGCGATCGACGTTGCCCAGGGCGCAGTGGAAAGCACGGCAACAGGGCACCCGAACCAGTCGGTCATGCTGTCCAACCTGTCAGGTGTGCTGATGCAGCGCTTCACTCATACAGGCGCGGTGGCGGACCTGGACGATGCGATCGAGACTGGCCGATTGGCAGTCCAAGCCTCCGTGGGATTCCCTGCCGACCGGGCTGGCGGACTCAACAATCTGGGGACCGCGCTGAAGGCCAGGTTCACTGAGAAGGGCATCCTGTCGGACCTGGACGCGGCGATCGAAGCCTTCCAGGAAGCGTCAGACCTCTGTACCGAGGACCACGAAAAGTCAGGAGTTCTTCACAATCTGGGGACCGCCTGGCACGGCCGATATGAAAGCACCGGCGTGCTGGCGGATCTGGACAACGCGATCGAGTGCTGCCAGGCCGCAGTCGAGGCGGCTCCCGAGGAACATCCTGCGCGCTCCATGTTCCTGTCTGGGCTCGGCACCGTCACGCTGACTCGATTCCAGCGCACCGATGAAACAGCGTATTTGGACCGATCTGTCATTGCGTTCCGGGAAGCTCTGGAGATGCCCCCGCCGGGGCACCGGGCTCGTGGGCTTCGTCTCTCCGGCCTGGGTCAAGCTCTCCTGGCGCGATACCGCCTCGGCGGCGACAGATCTGACCTCGATACGGCGATCGAGATGAACCGCGCTGCCTCCCGGGAAATCACCCCGCATCAGACCGAGTTCAACGCGGTCCTCAACAACCTGGCCATCTCTCTCGGGCAGCGTTTCGAACGCACTGGTGATATGGCCGACCTGGACGAGGCGATCAGTGCCAGTCGCGCTTCCGCTCAGGCCACCGCGGACGGTCACGTCGACCGGCCGACCCGGCTGTCCAACACCGGTCTGATGCTGTGGACTCGGTTCAAGCACACCGGGGCGTTGTCGGACCTGGACGCCGCGATCGAGTTCGCGCACGGAGCTGTGAATACGGCACCCCGTGAACACTCCGCCTTGGCGGCGATGCTGTCCAATCTCGCCACAGTCTTGTTGCAACGTTACGAACGGAACGGGGACCCTCAAGACCTCGACGAGGTGATCCGAAGGAACCGCGAGGTCCTCGGCATTGTGGATGCAAGCAGTCCTGACCGCCCTCGTTTTCTCGCGAATCTGTGCGCCGCCCTGCACGCCCGTTTTCAGCGCACTGGAGGCTCTGAGGACCTGGATGGAGCGGCCGCGGCGGGACATGATGCGACCGCCACCGTCCCGCCCCACCACCCTGAGCGCCCGAGGTACTTGTCCATACTGGGAGGTGTGCTGACCGTCAGGTTCGAGAAGACGGGGTCTATAGCGGATCTGGATGACGCGGTGGTTGCGTGCCAGGCTGCGCTCGACATCGCGCCCGCGGAACATCCGGAGCGCGCCGACTACCTGTTCCAGCTCGGGACGGCCCTGCATCGCCGGTATCAGCGGACCCACTCGCGACACGACTTTGATCGCGCCTTGGCCGCCCACATGGAAGGCGCGCGAGCCGACGGGTCCAGGCCCTCGATTCGGATTCGGGCCGCTCAGGCAGCGGCCTCAATGACCGGACGGTCGGATCCTGATCTCGCAGCCGATCTCCTGGCCGGTGCCGTACACCTACTGCCCGAAGTGGCAGACCGCCGGCTGAGCCGTCGTGACCAGCAGCACGCCATGGGCAAGTGGTCCGGGCTGGCCGGAGATGCTGCGGCACTGGCTCTTGCTTCTCACGAAGGCGCACCCACTGATCGGGCAGTGCGGGCACTGCAGTTGATCGAGGTGGGCCGCGGCGTCCTCCATAGTCAGGCGCTGGACATGCGGAGCGACCTCGCTGAGCTTCGCGAGTGCCATCCCGACCTGGCTCATCGCTTCGAGGTTCTCCGTAACGAGCTCGACCGGCCGATGGACGCGACAGCTTCCCCCGCGGATCCCATGGTGCAAGTCAGCACCGCCGTACACGCGGTTGACGCTGAGGAACGCCGACGCGAACTCGTCGGCCGGCTTCAGGTCACGCTGGACCGCATTCGAGCGCAGGACGGATTCGCGAGATTCGCTCGCCCTCCCGCTGTCGGCGAACTCTTGGCACAAGCCGCCTTCGGCCCCGTGGTGAGCTTGAACGTCAGCCGCTACCGCAGCGACGCGCTGCTGTTGACGTCCGACGGAATCGAGTCCCTCAGCCTGCCAGACCTCACGTACGACCTCGTCGTCGACCAGATCCAGACCTTCCACCGGGCCCTGGAAGTCGTTGCGGCCCCGCGTACGACGCCTCTCGCGCGTAAGCAGGCCCAAGCGACGCTGCGCACCGTCTTGGAGTGGCTGTGGGACGCGGCGGCCGAACCGGTCTTGCACAGCCTCGGTTTCACTAGTGAGCCTTCCTCCGGACAGCCGTGGCCCCGCGTCTGGTGGGCGCCCGGTGGGCTCCTCTCGCTGCTTCCCCTGCATGCTGCCGGCTATCACGCCGAGCCGCCGCCGGCGGGCCTGAGGAAGGGGGACGGGCGAACGGTCATGGACAGTGTCGTCTCCTCCTACACCACCACCATCCGCGCTCTGCACCACGCACGCCGCCACCACACCTCGGCGCCGTCCGTGGGCCGGTCGCTGATTGTGGCTATGCCCACGACTCCTGGTGTCCCGGGCCGCCTGGACCACGTCTCGGAGGAAGCCGCAATGCTCTGCAACCTGTTGCCGAGGCCGACGCTGCTCATCGAGCCGGACGCCCCTGCTGACGGCAGGACTGGCCCCTGGGCTGAGACAAGACCGACCAAGGCTCGGGTCCTGGAGAATCTCTCCGATTGCAGGATCGTTCACTTCGCGTGCCACGGTGCCCACGACCCCAGCGACCCGTCCAGGAGTCTGTTGCTTCTGCACGACCACGAACATGATCCGCTCAGCGTGGCGAACCTTGCCGAAATGAGGCTGGAATCTTCCCAGTTGGCTTACCTGTCAGCCTGCCGCACAGCGTTCATGGACTCCGTGGAACTGATCGACGAGGCCATTCATCTCACCTCGGCCTTTCAGCTCGCGGGGTTTCCCCAGGTCATCGGCACCCTCTGGGAGATCAACGACGAGGTGGCCTCACAGATGGCAGCTGATTTCTACACCGAGCTCGGGAGACTCACCAGCCAGCGTGGTGGCCTCGACACGGATGAGGCGGCGGGTGCGTTGCACCAGACTGTGCGCAGGTTCCGTGATCGAGACCCAAGGTTTCCCTATCTCTGGGCGGCCCACTTGCACGCAGGCATCTGACTGCACGCGAACCTGGCCTTCTCCTCAAGAATCGTCACGATCGATGGGTTCGCGTGGATCCGGCTGCTTCCCTGGCCCGTTGCCGACCCCGACATCGCGAGCTTGTCCACGATGCGAGGTCGGCCAGACGGCTGCCTGCGTGCACTGGTCGCCGCGGGGCCGAGCAGATTGCGGTTGGGTGCGGCTCGGTTTGAGGGACGGTGATCGTGAGGAGTTTCGCGTCCCGGTGGTCCGGTAAGTCCTTGGGTGGTGCGGAGGTTGGGCCCGGCGTGGTTGCGTCGGCGGCATCGCCGGGAGGGGCGCGTGGAGCAGGATCTGCTGGCGCTGCTGAAGCAGCACGAGGAGGCGGCCCGGCAGCGGGTGGAAGAGCTGCGATCCGAGCTGGCGCGCTGAACGAGCAGATCGCTGCCGCCGAGGAGTCGCTGTCCGATCTGGTGGTCACCCAGGTGACCCTCGCCCGTGTGCTCGCTGAACGCGACGCGGACGAAGGGGAGTTCGAACGGGTACCCGCACAGGATGCGGATCCGGACAATCTGTCCGGCTCCCTGCCGCCGGTCGTGCGTATCACGACCGGCGAGATGCCCGCGGAGGGCGACTGGCCTGTTCTGGCCCTGCTGGCCAGCGCGGATACGCCGCTGCGGGCGAAGGAGATCTGTGAGCGGCTGGAGGAGGTGGCCGATCACCGGCACGTCGAGACGTTGCGGATGCGGCTGAAGCGCATGGTGCGCCGCGGGTGGCTGGCCGAGCCGTCCAGGGGCCTGTTCACGCTGGCCGACGGCGTTCGCGCACCCGATCGACCCTGACAAGGCGGGCTCTTCCCCGCGTCGTGCCTGGTGACAAGCCCGCACCGACGATAGGGAAGAGCCCGAGGCCAGCCTATGGCCCCGCCGTGCCCGCCGGGGCGTTTCCCGCCGCCCCGCGCCGCCTTCGAGCAGCTGCTCGCTGGCCTGTCCGACCGCGAGGACGCCTCTCACGCCGAGGTGGAGGAGTTCATCACCACGCGCGGCCGCGAGGTGCACCGCCTGATGCTGCAGGAGTGGCTGGATCAGCGCGCGCAGCGCGAGGAGCGCCTGCCGCAGGTCGCCGGATCCGACCAGGTGGTGCGGCGCGCCGCCGAGGCGGGCCACAAGCGGCTGCTGTCCACGCAGTTCGGCACCGTGGAGGTGGAACGGATCGCCTACCGCGTCAGGGGAGCGGCCAACCTCTACCCCGCCGACGCGGATCTGGACCTGCCCGTCGCACTGCACTCCCACGTTCTGAAGAAGCTCGCCGCCGTCGAGGCGGTGCGCGGCTCGTTCGAGGCGGCGGTCGCCGCGATCGAGCGGACCACCGGTACGCACATGGGCAAGCGGCAGGTCGAGCAGCTGGTCCAGCGCGCCGCGGCGGACGTGGACGACTTCTACGCATACGCACGCAGCTCCGGCTCCGGCTCCGGCTCCGGCTCCGGCTCCGGCTCCGAGGAGTTGCTGCTGGTGCTCTCGGCGGACAGCAAGGGGATTGTCATGCGCCCGGAGGCGCTGCGCGAGGAGACCAGGCGGGCCGCCGCGAAGAAGGCCGCATCCGGGGGCGGGCCGTTCGCCACCCGCCTGGCCGGCGGGGAGAAGAACGGGCGCAAACGGATGGCGACCGTCGGCGCGGTCTACGACTTCGCGCCGATGCCGCGTGACCCCGGCGATGTGATCAGAGGTGGCGACAACACCGATCGCACGGATCGCCCCGAACGCTCCAGGGCGCGGGCGAAGTGGCTGACCGCCTCTGTCGAACGCGACGCCGAGCAGGTCATCGGCACGGTGTTCGACGAGGCCGAGCGCCGCGATCCTGACCGGGAGCGGGAGTGGGTGATGCTGGTCGACGGCGCCTGCCACCAGCTGGACCTGATCCATGATCAGTGCGACGTCCGGGGCACGGAGGTGCGCATCCTCATCGACTTCGTCCATGTGATCGAGTACCTCTGGGGCGCGGCCTGGTGCTTCTTCGCCAGGACCGACCCGGCTGCGGAGGCATGGGTTGGCCAGACTGCGCTCCGCGTGCTGGGCGGCGAGGCCGCTCAGGTCACCGACGCGCTCGAAGCACAGGCGGATGCGGAGGAACTGGACGACCAGCGCCGTTCCGGAGTGGACAAGGCGGTCGGCTACCTGCGCGCGAAACTCCCCTACCTCGGCTACGACATCGCTCTCGCCGAGGGCTGGCCGATCGCGACAGGCGTGATCGAGGGGGCGTGCCGGCACCTGATCAAGGACCGGATGGACATCACCGGCGCCCGCTGGGGCCTGGCCGGGGCCGAGGCCGTCCTCAAGCTCCGCGCGGTGATCAGCAACGGCGACTTCGAGGAGTACTGGGAGTATCACACACAGCGCGAGCACCTGCGGGTTCACGCGATCCGCTACCGCGACGGCCTCACTCTCGCGGCGTGATCACCGTCCTTCAAACCGAGCCGCACCCGAACGCGATCGCTGCCGCCACCAGAGCCACGCCACCTGAACCGACGGAGATCCAGTCGCTGGCGTCCATTGCTACCCCCCTACTCGCGCATGTGCCACCTGGATGATTCCAGAAGTCGGTGGGGCAACGATGATTGTGTGAATGTCAGTTACTGCCGTGGTGCGCGATTCTCAACTGGCTGCCGGAGCCTCGGCTTCGGCCTGCCGGGCGCGCCGCTGCGCGCGTACTCCAGTGCCAGACCTGTCCGGGGCCGACCAGTCCGGTTCGTCCCCGGGGTCCTTCGTCGCCACCTTGGCCACCTGCAGCCCTGCGGCCCGGCCCCGGGTGTGCTGACTCGTATCGCACGTCAGCAGCTGAACGTCGCGGCCAGCCAGGCCCTGGATGGCCACCGTCCGGTCGATGATCTCGACATCGGGACGGTCCAGGCGCACGTGGCCCGGGGGGTCGAGGACGATCTCCACGTTGACCCTGCCGCGAGTCTCGCCGTCCTGAGCGGTGTGCTCCCCCTCATGCAGGACCCCGTGGGTGCCGCCGTTGAGGACCCCGTCGAGAAGACCGAGCGTGTGGGCGGCACGCCAGCGGGCCCGCTGCTTGCTGGCGTCCTTGAGGTCGTCAAGCTCGTCGACCACCACGATCGGGAACAGCAGGCGCACGTATTGCCAGCGCGGTACGTCGAGCACCGCGTGCAGGTCGACGTCGGCCAGCTTCACCTCGTTCTGGATGTAGAAGCTGGAGTCGGCCACGACGAACACCTCCCGCTGGCTCCACCGGCCGATCTGAGTATCGAGCGCGGCCACGGCCGCCTCGAACGCCTCGATCCGTTCGGCGACCTCAAGTTGGACCAGGCCGTTCACGAGGCGCTCCTGGGCGGTCCCGGCCAGCGTGCCGCAGCTGCCCAGCAGCGCCCGGTAGCGGTCGGTGAACACGAGCTGGTCGAGGTCCCGGTCGCTGATCTGGGAGCGCAGCATCCGCGCGGACTCGGTGACCCACTCCAGATACGTCAGCAGCCCCTCGAAGGCGCTGCTGTACGGCCGTTGCAGGTTCATTGCCGTGGTGTGGACGCTGCTGAGGGCCTGCCGGATGTTCTTCCGGTCTGCGCCGGGGCGCGGTGTGATGAGCATGCGGTGATCCTGCCAGCGCGGCCCGCTGGTGCGCCTTGGGTTTCCGACGTCGTGGCCCTCCAGCAGCACTCCCACGCTCCAGGCATTCCCCGCGAACAGGCTGCCCGGGTCGGCGTCGATCCCGAACTCCGCACGTTCTGCTCTCTGGCATGCGCCAACCCGGCTGTCCGCCCACGCTTGTGGAGATGCGACAACAGTCGAGCAGCCCGCGCCGCGCTGCCAGCAACCCTCTTGGCCACCACCTCTGCACGCCCCTTGCACGTTTGGCCACCGTTCGGCCACCGGGAGGCGCCTGACCGGGCTTCCAGCCTGGCACTCCAGCAGAAGCAAGGTAAAGAAATAACAAAAGACCCAGGTCAGAGGCCATCTAACCTGGGTCTTCACTGAGCCGCCTTCGGGATTCGAACCCGAGACCTACGCATTACGAGTGCGTTGCTCTGGCCAACTGAGCTAAGGCGGCAAGCTGCGGGCAGGCCCGTTCCGGCGGGAGCAGGCTCGCATCAGCAGCGGCGCCAAGTCTACAGGGTTGTTCGGGGTGCCCCTGACCAGCCCGGTCACCAAGCGGTCCGGGCCGGCCGTATGGGCGCGTGCCCCTGCTGTCAGCGTCTGTCAGCGGCAGCGCGTGCCGTCCGCCGGGGGAGTGCCGGTCAACAGGTATGTGTTGATCGCCGTGTCGACGCAGTCACTGCCGCGGCCGTACGCGGTGTGCCCGTCGCCCTCGTACGTCAGCAGTGTCCCCGAGTCGAGCTGGCGGGCGAGGGCCTGCGCCCACTTGTAGGGGGTGGCCGGGTCGCGGGTGGTGCCGACGACCAGGATCGGGGCAGCGCCCTCGGCCTTGATGCGATGGGGGGACCCGGTGGCGGGTGTGGGCCAGTAGGCGCAGCCCAGGGAGGCCCAGGCGAAGTTCCTGCCGAAGACGGGGGACGCCTTCTCGAAGTCCGCCGTGGAGGCCTTGACCTCGTCGGGCGTGGTGAAGGCGGGCGGCAGGTCGAGGCAGCTGACCGCGGAGTAGGCGGACATCAGGTTGGAGTAGGAGCCGTCGCTCTCGCGCTCGTAGTAGCTGTCGGAGAGGGCCAGCAACCCGGCGCCGTCGCCGTTCATGGCCTCGGCGAGCCCGCCGCGGAGCTGCGGCCAGGCGCCCTCGTCGTACATAGCGGCGATCACTCCGGTGGTGGCGAGGGACTCGGTGAGCTCGCGGCTCTCCCCGGTGGGCAGCGGCTTGGCGTCCAGCTCGGCGAAGAACGCCTTCATCCGGGCCGCCGCGTCCGCGGTGGACTTGGTGCCGAGTGGACAGTCCGAGCGCCGCGTGCAGTCGGCGGCGAACGACTTGAAGGCCGTCTCGAAGCCCTCGGTCTGGTCTCGGTTCATCTGGCGGGCCGGGAGGGAGGGGTCCATCGCCCCGTCGAGCACCAGCCGGCCGACCCGTTCCGGGAAGAGTTCGGCGTAGGTCGCACCGAGGAAGGTGCCGTAGGAGGCCCCGACGTACGACAGCTTCTCGTCACCCAGCGCGGACCGGAAGATGTCCATGTCCCGCGCCGCCTCGACCGTGGAGACATGCGGAAGGACCATGGACGACTGCTCCTTGCAACCTGCTGCGAAGCCCTTGAACGCCGTGCTGAGCCTGTCGATCTCAGCCGGGTCGTCGGGCGTCTGGTCGCTCTGGGTGTAGGCGTCCATCTCCTTGCCGTCGAGGCATGTGACGGGCTCGCTGCGGGCCACTCCGCGCGGGTCGACGGCCACCATGTCGTACCTGGCCCGCACCGGGGCGGGGTAGCCGACACCCGCATAGGCCTGGAGGTACCCGACGGCCGAGCCTCCCGGGCCTCCCGGATTCACCTGGAGTGATCCGATCCGCTTGCCCGGGCCGGTGGCCTTCACCCGGGCGACGGCGAGCTCGACCGACGGGCCCTCGGGCTTGGAGTAGTCGAGCGGCGCCTTGAGCGTGGCGCACTGGAAGCCGGGGGCACCGCAGTTGCGCCAGTCCAGTTTCTGGCCGTAGTACGGCTTCATGGCGGCGGCCGACACCGGGGAAGGTGCTGCCGCTCCCGGCACCGAACCCGAGGGTCCGGGCGCCTCCGAGGACGGGCTGCCGCCGCTGCAGCCCGAGACCAGCAGCCCCAGGGCTGTGGTGAACGCGATGGCGGAGGTCCTGAGGAACTGCCTGGTGTCCATCCTGGGAGCCTATCGACACAAAGGGGATTCAAACCCCTTTCCATCCGTATGGGTGATTCACGCGGAAGATCCCTGGCGCCCCGGCCATGGGCACCCGCACGGCACCGCCACCCGCCAGGGACCCGGTGCCGGACGGCGCCCGAAGCCCGAGGTCCGGTACCGAACGCTCCCCCGACCGACCGGCCGGACCGGGAGTCGGCGAGTTCACCCCGTGCGCAGCGCCATCGTCATGGCCTCCACCGCCAGCAGCGGCGCCACATTCGTGTCCAGGGCCTCACGGCAGGCGAGGACCGCCTCCATCCGGCGCAGGGTCCCCTCCGGACTGGAATGACGCGCCACCCGGTCGAGTGCCTCCCGCACGTCGTCGTTGGCGAGGGCGACCCTCGAACCGAGTTGCAGCGCGAGCACGTCCCGGTAGAAGCCGGTGAGATCGGTGAGCGCGAGATCGAGGCTGTCCCGCTGGGTGCGGGTGCGACGGCGCTTCTGCCTGTCCTCCAGCTCCTTCATCACCCCCGCGGTGCCCCGCGGCATCCGGCCGCCCGCCGCCGCGCCCAGGGCAGCCCTGAGGTCCTCGGTCTCCCTGGCGTCGACCTCCTCCGAGACCTGCCGCGCGTCGTCGGCGGCCGCGTCGATCAGCTCCTGTGCCGCCCTCAGGCAGCCACCTACGTCCTCCACCCTCAGCGGGAGCTTCAGCACGGCCGCCCGGCGGGTGCGCGAAGCCTCGTCGGTGGCGAGCCGGCGGGCCCTGCCGATGTGCCCCTGGGTCGCCCGGGCGGCTGACCGGGCGGCCTCGGGCTCGATGCCGTCCCGTCTGGTCAGCATGTCCGCAACGGCCTCGACGGACGGGGTGCGGAGCGACAGGTGACGGCAGCGGGAACGGATCGTGGGAAGTACGTCCTCGAGGGACGGCGCGCACAACAGCCAGACCGTGCGCGGGGCGGGCTCCTCCACGGCCTTCAGCAGGACGTTGCCCGCGCCCTCGGTGAGACGGTCGGCGTCCTCAAGGACGATGACCTGCCAACGGCCGACCGCGGGCGAGAGCTGCGCGCGGCGGACGAGGTCACGGGTCTCCTTCACACCGATGGACAGCAGATCCGTCCGAACCACCTCGACGTCGGAATGCGTGCCGACCAGGCTGGTGTGGCAGCCGTCGCAGAACCCGCAGCCCGGTGCGCCGCCCAGCGCCCGGTCGGGGCTGGTGCACTGCAGGGCAGCCGCGAAGGCGCGAGCCGCGGTGGAACGGCCCGAACCGGGCGGGCCGGTGAACAGCCAGGCGTGGGTCATCCTCGACGCGGCGGGTGCCTCCTCCCCCGCCGACTGCGCCGTGACGAGCGCGTCGGCATCCCGCGCCGCGGCGGCAAGCTGCTCCTGGACACGCTCCTGTCCGATCAGGTCGTCCCACACGGCCATGCTGCCGCCACCGCCTTCCGCCGTCGTATGAGCCATGAGCCATGAGCCATGAGCCATGAGCTGCGAGACGCGGGCTGCGCGCCACGAGTCCCGCACCGGGTTCCCATTGTGGAGCAGGGGTCGGACACTGGCTGCCGCCCGTGGACGACCGGCGGCCCGGCAGCCACCCGCCGGCAAGCGCCTCCGCCGCGCGGCCCGCGCCCGGCCGCCGCCGCAACAGCAACAGCAACAGCAACAGCAACAGCAACAGCCAAGCCGGACCGGACCGCCTAGCGCCCCCGGCGCCCGTCGTCCTCGTCGTCGCGGGTACCCAGCAGTTCGTCCGCCAGCGTCGGCAGGTCGTCGAGCGGCGTCTCCTCCGCCCAGTCGGAGCGGCGGCGCGGCCGTCCCTCCTCGTCGACCCGGGGCAGTTCGCGCGTGCGCTGCTCCTCGGCCCGGGCGGACCGCTCGTCACGGAAGAGGCCCGGCGGCATACGGTCCGCGGGGCTCTCGCCCCGGACCGGAGGCAGCACCGCGGTCTCGCCGGCTGCGGCGGCCCCCGGCCCGTCACCCCGCAGCGGCGGAAGCACCGCCGTCTCGTCGGCCTGCCCGGAGGAGGCCGGTGCGCTCCCCGGTTGTGCTCCACGTGCGCCCTGCGCGACTCCGTCCGGAGACCGCGGGACCTGCGGGAGGACCGCCGTCTCCGCGTCCCCCCTATCCTCCTTGCCCCCCTCGTCTCCCTTGTCTCCCTTGTCTCCCTTGCCTCTCTTTTCCTTCTCGTCCGCCTTCGTCGTGTCGATGCGCGGGCGCGGCGTCTCGACCGCCTGCGGCGCGGCGTCCGGCCCCACCACAGGAGTGGGAACCGTCGTCTCGGCGGCCGAGGACTGCGCGGAGACCGCCTCGCCGGCCCGGCGCGCCTCCTCGGCCCGGAGCAGGGCCTCCTCGGCCTTGCGCTGCTTCTCCCGGCGGCGCTCCTCGGCCTCGGCCCTCAGCCGGGCCTCCTCCTCGGCCTGGCGACGGCGGCGCTCCTCCTCCTCGCGAACGGTCTTCTCCTCGGCCTCGCGCCGGCGCCGCTCCTCCTCGGCCAGCCGCCTCGCCTCCTCGGCGCGCTGCCTGGCCTCCTCCGCCTGACGCTCGGCCTCCCGACGGCGCGCCTCCTCCAGTTCGCGCCGCTTGCGCTCCTCCTCCTCGGCGCGCAGCTTCGCCAGCTGCGCTTGGCGCTCGCGCTCGAGGCGCTCCTCCTCGGCCTTCCGGGCGGCCTCTTCCTCGGCCCTGCGGCGGGCCTCCTCCTCGGCGGCCTTCCGCGCCTCCTCGCGGGCCCTCACCTCGGCCTCGGAGAGCGGGAGCATCCGGTCGAGCCGGTGCCGCACGACCGTGGTGACGGCCTCGGGCTCCTGGCCCGCGTCCACGACGAGGTAGCGGCCCGGGTCGGCGGCGGCCAAGGTGAGGAACCCGGCCCGTACCCGCCCGTGGAACTCGGCCGGCTCGGACTCCAGCCGGTCCGGCGCCTCCGTGAAGCGCTCTCGCGCGGTCTCCGGGGAGACGTCGAGCAGCACGGTCAGATGCGGTACGAGCCCGTCCGTCGCCCAACGGGAGATCCGGGCGATCTCGGTGGGGGAGAGGTCGCGTCCCGCGCCCTGGTACGCCACCGACGAGTCGATGTAGCGGTCCGAGATGACGACGGCGCCGCGCTCCAGCGCGGGGCGGACGACGGTGTCGACGTGCTCTGCTCGGTCGGCTGCGTACAGGAGGGCCTCGGCGCGGTGGGAGAGCCCGGCCGACGAGACGTCGAGCAGGATGGAGCGCAGCCGCTTGCCCACGGGGGTGGCACCGGGCTCCCGGGTGACGACGACCTCGTGCCCCTTGGCCCGGATCCACTCCGCGAGCACCTCGACCTGGGTGGACTTGCCGGCGCCGTCGCCGCCTTCGACGGCGATGAAGAAGCCGGTGGCCGCGGCTGCCTGGGCGGGGTCCGCGCCGCGCCGGACCGCGTCGGCCAGGTCGCGGCGCAGCGGCACTCCGGATCGGTCGTCGGTCCTGGCGAGTACGATCACGGAGACGGGCAGCAGCAGCGCACCGACCAGCATCAGGGTGAAGGCGGCGCCGCCGTGTGCGAAGACGAAGTCGCCACTGGCCAGGCGGTGCGGACCGATGGCGGCGGCGAGCAGCGGGGCGCCGACCGCGGCGAGCCCGATGGCGACCCGTACCACGGCCTGCAGATGCTCGGTGACCCGCGGCCGCCGGAACTCCTCGGTCTCCAGGTCGATCAGCGCGTGCCCGGTGTGCGCGGCGGCACCGGCCGAACCCCCCGCGAGGACCGCGAGGAACAGCACCGTCGCCGTGTCCGGGACGAGCCCCATCGCCAGCAGCGCCACGCCGGTGACGGCGATCACCAGCGCGAGCAGCCTGCGGCGGGACAGTGCCGGCAGCACGCTCGGGGCACCCCGGACGCCGAGGGCCGCGCCCCCGGTCAGGGCGAGGACGAGCAGGGCGAAGGCGACCGGGCCGCCACCCAGGTCCCGCGAGTGCAGGACGGACACGGCCGCCGCGGAGGCGATGGCCCCGGCGATCGCGGCGCAGGCCGCCACCAGCAGCGGGACGGCGCCGGTGCGGCCCTTGTCCCGGGCGCCGGTGGACGGGCGGCGCAGGCCCTCCAGCGGGGACCGGGGACGCGGCGTCTGGGCGTCGGGGAGTTCGACGGCGGCCAGGACGGACAGGGAAGCGGCGAACAGACCCGCCGCCACATACGACCCGAGCGCGGCCTGGTTCGCCGAGAACCACTCGACACCGGTGCCGAGCAGGTTGCCGATCAGCGTCGCCACCAGCAGAGCGGCGGCACCGGCCGGGACGACCGCGAAGGAGGTGCGGAGGGACAGTCGCCGCAGAGCGTCCTGATGGTCGGGCAGCGGGCGGACGGCGGCGCCCTCCGGAGGCGGCGGGGGGAGCAGCGCCGGAGCGGCGCTCTCCCGGGCGACGGTCCAGAAGCGTTCCGCGACGCCGGTGACGAAGACCGTGGCGAGCACGTACGCCACCGCGCTGCCCGGGGTCCAGCCGATCCACAGCGGGGCGACCACGAGGAGGGCGACGCGGAGGCCGTCGGCGCCGATCATCGTCCAGCGCCGGTCCAGGGGCCCGCTCGGTGCGGTCAGCGCGGTGAGCGGACCGAGGAGTACCGCCCCGAAGAGGACCGTGGCGAGGAGGCGGACCCCGAAGACGGCGGCGACGGCGAAGGCGGCACCCCGGTATCCGCCGCCGAAGGCCCCTTCGGTGACCGCCGTCTGGAGCGCCAGGAGGACCAGCACCAGCAGGGCGAGCGCGTCACCGGTGCCGCCGACGGCTTGCGCACTCCACAGCCGCCGCAGGGCGGGTACGCGCAGGAGCGACCGTACGGCGCGCTCGCGTGAGTCCGCTGCCAGTGCGTCGGCGGCACGGGCTTCGGGTTCAGAGGTGGGGCTCTGGGCCGTTGGCTGCTCGGCTCGCGTCATCCGCCCAGCCTATCCGGAGGACGTCGCTCCTCGGAGATGCCGCCCGAACAAACGGGCGGCGAGCGCCCGCCGGGACGACCGGGGTGTCCCGCGTCCTCCGCGGGGCGCCCCTCCGCCCGGAGGCGTGCGTCGAATGCGCCCCGCTACGCGTCCGAGGACGGCGTCCTCACCGCGGCCTTCTCGGGCGCGGTCTTCCCGGTGGCCGTCTTCCCGGCGGCCGTGCTCTTCGCCACGGTCTTCTTCGCCGTCGTCTTCTTGGCCGCCGTCTTCTTCGCTGCGGTCTTCTTCGCTGCGGTCTTCTTCGCTGCGGTCTTCTTCGCTGCGGTCTTCTTGACCGCAGCCTTCTTCGCGGGGGCCTTCCTGGCGGCCTTCTTCACCGGTCCCTTGGCCCGCTTCTCGGCGAGCAGCTCGTAACCGCGCTCCGGTGTGATGGTCTCGACACTGTCGGCGGTCCGCAGGGTCGCGTTGGTCTCGCCGTCGGTGACGTACGGGCCGAAGCGGCCGTCCTTCACCACGACCGGGCGCTCGCTGACCGGATCCGTGCCGAGTTCCTTCAGCGGCGGCTTGGCGGCCGCGCGGCCGCGCTGCTTGGGCTGCGCGTAGATCGCCAGGGCCTCGTCCAGGGTGATGCCGAAGATCTGGTCCTCGGTCTCCAGTGAGCGGGAGTCCGTGCCCTTCTTCAGATACGGGCCGTAGCGGCCGTTCTGCGCGGTGATCTCGACACCCTCGGCGTCCTTGCCGACGACGCGCGGCAGCGACATCAGCCTGAGCGCGTCCTCCAGGGTCACCGTGTCGAGGGCCATCGACCTGAGGAGGGACGCGGTCCGCGGCTTCACCGCGTTCTTGCCGGTCTTCGGCGTGCCCTCGGGCAGGACCTCGGTGACGTACGGGCCGTATCGGCCGTCCCTCGCGACGATCTCGTGGCCGGTCTCGGGGTCCTTGCCCAGCTCGAAGTCGCCGCTCGGCTTGGCCAGCAGTTCCTCGGCGAGTTCTGCGGTCAGCTCGTCCGGCGCGAGGTCGGCCGGCACGTCGGCGCGCTGGTGGCTTTCCGCGTCCTTCTCGCCGCGCTCGACGTACGGCCCGTATCGGCCGACCCGCAGCACGATGCCGCCGCCGACCGGGAAGGACGAGATCTCCCGGGCGTCGATCGCGCCGAGGTCGGTGACGAGTTCCTTGAGTCCGCCGAGGTGGTCGCCGTCGCCGTTGCCGGCCTCGGCGGCACCCCCCTCCGCCCCCGCGGCGAATCCGCCGCCGGGCACGGTCTCGCCGAAGTAGAAGCGCCTCAGCCACGGCACCGCCTGGGCCTCGCCCCGCGCGATGCGGTCGAGGTCGTCCTCCATCCTGGCGGTGAAGTCGTAGTCGACGAGCCGGCCGAAGTGCTTCTCCAGCAGGTTGACCACGGCGAAGGAGAGGAATGACGGCACGAGTGCCGTGCCCTTCTTGAAGACGTAGCCGCGATCGAGGATGGTGCCGATGATCGACGCGTAGGTCGACGGGCGGCCGATCTCGCGCTCCTCCAGCTCCTTGACCAGGCTGGCCTCGGTGTAGCGGGCCGGGGGCTTGGTGGCGTGCCCGTCCGCCGTGATCTCCTCGGCGGTGAGCCGGTCGCCCTCGGCGACCTGCGGCAGCCGGCGCTCGCGGTCGTCCAGCTCGGCGTTGGGATCGTCGGCGCCCTCGACGTAGGCCTTCATGAAGCCGTGGAACGTGATGGTCTTGCCGGAGGCGGAGAACTCGGCGTCCCGGCCGTCGGAGCCGGTTCCGCCGATTCTGACGGTGACGGAGCTGCCGACCGCGTCCTTCATCTGGGAGGCGACGGTCCGCTTCCAGATCAGCTCGTAGAGACGGAACTGGTCGCCGGTCAGCCCGGTCTCGGCCGGGGTGCGGAAGCGGTCGCCCGAGGGGCGGATCGCCTCGTGCGCCTCCTGGGCGTTCTTGACCTTCCCGGCGTAGGTGCGCGGCTTCTCGGGCAGGTAGTCGCCGCCGTACAGCTGGGTGACCTGGGCCCGGGCCGCCGCGACGGCCGTGTCGGAGAGCGTGGTCGAGTCCGTACGCATATAGGTGATGAAGCCGTTCTCGTACAGCTTCTGCGCGATCTGCATCGTCGCCTTCGCCCCGAAGCCGAGCTTGCGCGAGGCCTCCTGCTGGAGCGTCGTCGTACGGAACGGGGCGTACGGCGAGCGGCGGTACGGCTTGGACTCGACCGAGCGGACCGAGAACGCCGCGTTCTCGAGCGCGGCCCTCAGGGCGCGCGCGTTCTCCTCGTCGAGGTGGAGTACCTGGTCCGACTTGAGCCGTCCGTCCGGGCCGAAGTCACGGCCCTGGGCGACGCGCCGCCCGTCGACGGTGGCCAGCCGGGCGGTGAAGGCGGCCGGATCGGGCGCTCCACCGGCCTCCGGGGCCGTGCCCCATCCGGCGCGGCCCGTGGAGAACGTGCCGGTCAGGTCCCAGTACTCGGCGGAGCGGAAGGCGATGCGCTCCCGCTCCCGCTCGACGACCAGGCGGGTGGCCACGGACTGGACACGGCCCGCCGACAGCCGCGGCATGACCTTCTTCCAGAGGACCGGCGACACCTCGTAGCCGTAGAGGCGGTCGAGGATGCGGCGGGTCTCCTGGGCGTCGACCATGCGCTTGTTGAGTTCGCGCGGGTTGGCGACGGCCTCCTGGATCGCGGCCTTGGTGATCTCGTGGAAGACCATCCGCTTGACCGGGACCTTGGGCTTGAGGACCTCCAGCAGATGCCAGGCGATGGCCTCGCCCTCGCGGTCCTCATCGGTGGCGAGGTAGAGCTCGTCCGAGTCGGCGAGCTGCTCCTTGAGCCTCCTGACCTGCGCCTTCTTGTCCGAGTTCACGACATAGACGGGTTGGAAGTCGTGCTCGACGTCCACCCCGAGACGCCGCACCTCGCCGGTGTACTTCTCGGGGACCTCGGCGGCACCGTTCGGGAGGTCGCGGATGTGCCCGACGCTCGCCTCGACGACATAGCCGGGGCCCAGGTAGCCCTTGATCGTCTTCGCCTTGGCAGGCGACTCGACGATGACGAGTCGGCGGCCGCCCTGTGCGGTCTCGCTGGTCGGGGACAACTTCGCTCTTCTCTCCGGTCGACGCTCGGTGGGCTCGTACGGCGTACAACTTACGGCGTACGGCCGTACTGCGCTTTGCTGTCGCTGCGGAGTGTGACGGTACAACCCGCCCCCGTGTCAAACGGCAAAAGTTCGCAACGGCCACTCGAACGGTAACCCGACTCCGGGCATTCCTGCCGCCCGGACTCCCGCGGCGGACGACGGACGGAGGCGGCCTGACGGGGGTCGCGGGGGCATTCAGACGCGGCTGAGGCACCAGAGGCCGGCGAGCAGGAAAGCGGTTCCGAAGATCATGCTCAGGGTCGCGGCCGTGGCGGGATTCACGCCGTGCGCGACCGGGGCGCGGTGCCGGACCCTCGCCCCCGTCCATATCAGCAGTGCGGCTCCGAACAGCGCGAACACCGTTCCCGCGAAGACCGCCGGACCGCTTTCCATGCCCGTCTCCCGTTTCTCGCCCTGGCCGGGGAAGTCCCGTGGCCGAGGCTGGCACCCCCGGGCGTCGGCCACGCGAATTCCAGGTGAACGCGGCACGGGTTCACCCGGGCGGCGCCGGTACGGACGATTTCCGGAGTGAACGGTTGCGGGCCCGGTGCGGCACCCCGGTCTTGAGGCGTCTTGAGGCGACAGACCGGACCCTTCATCCGTCCGGTGAGGAAGGAGAACTTCCGGCGCAGGGCGTCCACCACGCGCCCGGGTTGCCGATTCGGACGGACGCCGCGCGCCGTCCGCACGCCCGGGCACGGCCGGTCCGGGCCTGTCCGGGACGGTCCGGTCCGGGGCGGTCCGGTCCGGTCCGGGGCGGTCCGGTCCGGGGCGGTCCGGTCCGGGGCGGTCCGGTCCGGTCCGGGGCGGTCCGGTCCGGGGCGGTCGCACCCGGCACCCGGCACCCGGCTCAGGCGCGCGGAGCGGCACGGCACGACGGTGGCACGCCCGGCACGGCGCACATCAGCCACGCCGAGCGGCAGGCTCCAGGAAGCCCTCGCCCACCAGCAGCCTGATCGCCTCCGGCGTGCGGTCGCGCAGCAGCACCGGGTCCTCGCCGACCAGCTGGGCGATGGCGTCGAGGATCCGCCCCGCGCTCAGCGTGCCGTCGCAGACACCCGCGAAGCCGGCACCGACGGTGTCCACCTCCGTGGCACGACGCATACCGCGGCTCTGGCGCAGCACGACGTGCTCCGGGTCCTCTGCGCCGGGCAGCCCGAGCTGCTCCTGCAGCACGTCGCCGACGAGCACGAAGCGGTCGGCGAGCAGCGCCGCGTCGTCGTGCGTGCGCAGATAGTCCTGCCGGACGAAGTGGTCCCGCACGGCGTCGCCGAGCGGCTGCTCGACCGGGTGGGGCCACTCCTCGACGAGGATCGACGGCCGCTCCGAGTCCGTCTTCCGCAGTGCGATCCAGCCGAAGCCGACCGCCTTGGTCCCGCGCGCCTCGAACTCGTCGAGCCATGCGTCGTACCGCGCGGCGTACTCCTCGGGAGCGGCGCGGTGGTCACCGCTGTCCCGGAGCCACAGTTCGGCGTACTGCGTCACGTCCTGGGCCTCGCGCTGAACGATCCAGGCGTCGCAGCCGCGGGGCACCCAGGAGCGCACGCGCTCCTGCCAGTCCTCCCCCGCCATGTGCTGCCAGTTCGCGAGGAACTGCGCGTACCCCCCGTCGTTGAGCCGTTCCCCGGCCTGCTGAACGAGCGAGCGGCACAGATCGTCCCCGCCCATTCCGCCGTCCCGGTACGTGAGCCGCGCACCCGGGGAGATGACGAACGGCGGGTTCGACACGATCAGGTCGTATGTATCCGATCCGACCGGCGTGTAGAGCGAACCCTGGCGCAGATCCGCCTCAGGGGCGCCGGACAGCGCCAGGGTGAGCCGGGTGAAGACCAGGGCCCGCGGGTTGAGGTCGGTGGCCGTGACCCGGGTGGCGTGCCGGGTGGCGTGGAGTGCCTGGATGCCGGAGCCGGTGCCGAGGTCGAGGGCGGAGGCGACCGGATCGCGGACCGTGATGCCGGCGAGGGTGGTGGAGGCTCCGCCGACCCCCAGGACGACACCCTCGGCACGGCCGCTCGCGCCGCCGGCACCGCCCACCGCGCAGCCGAGGTCGGAGACGATGTACCAGTCCTGCCCTTCAGGCCCGCCGTACGGGCGGATGTCCACCGTCGCCCGGACACCGTCGGAGGACTCGGCGACCCAGCCGTCGGCGAGTCCTGCGTCCAGGGGCAGGGCCTCCCGGGCGCGTGCGGCCGCCACCGGCCGCTGCAGCAGGAAGAGCCGGACCAGCGTCTCCAGCGGGGAGTCGCCTCGCGTGGCACGCAGGGCGGGCACGGTCTCGCTGCGGGCGAGAGCGCTGTAGGCGGGCGCACCGAGCAGCTCGAGCAGCCCGTCGGCGGTGAAGTCGGCGGCGATCAGGGCGTCACGGAGCCGTGCGGACCGGTCGGGAACGGGAAGGCCTGCGGCGAGGCTGGTCGTACTCACGGAACCATTCTGACCCGCGGCATCCGGCCCGCGCCGTCACTGCCGCGGCGCGGCAGCGGGGCGCGGCCGGGCAGGTCTGCGCGCCCGCCCGTCCACACGCGCTCCTGCACGCCCGCCCGTCCGCACCTCCACACGCGCTCCTGCAGGTCCGTCCGCTCGCACGTCCGTCCGGCCCCGCGTCCGCCCCCACCCCTGCGTGTGACCGGTCCGCTACTCGGTCGTCTCGGGCTCCGCGGACCCGGCCGACTTCGACGGGCCGGCCGCGTTCGACGGCTTGCTGCCGGGTTCGAGGGAGCCGTCGCCCGCGCCTGCGGACGCGGTGACCGACGGTTCGACCCGCTGGCAGCCCTTCTGCTGCCCCATCGCCTTACCGAGATCACCGGACTGCAGTCTGCCGAGGGCGACCTGGTCCGTCTTCTGGATCTTCTTCAGCCCGTTCGCGACGTCCTGCAGGCCGTCAGCGAACTTCTGCTGGTCCTTGGGGTCGAGTGCGTCGACCTGCTTCTTGAGGTCCAGATACGCGGTGGCGGTGGCGTTGAGTTCCTTGATCGCGTCCTGCCGGAGCTGCTCCTGGCCCTCGCCGGGCGGGGTGCCGGCGGCCTGCACCGCGGAGGCCAGTGCCCTGTTGGCGTCGGCGATGTCCTCGAATGCCTTGGAGTCGGCCGCCTGTATGTCTGCGGGCTTGCCGTCGACAGAGGTCGAGATGATGGTCTGCTGGGCGTCGGCCCGCTTCTGGATCTGCGGCTGCGCCTTCTCGCAGACGCTCTTCGCCCAGGCGTCCGCCTTTGCGCCGTCGTCTTCGCCGCCGCAGCCCGTCAGCGCGAGCACCAGCACGGCGCCGCCGGACACGGCGGCCGCAACCTTCTTGTTCACCTTCACCGGATCGGTCCCTTCCAAGGCTCTCGGCCCCGGAAGATACACGGCCCGCACACAACGACCCCGGGGCGAATGCCCGAGATGTTCCAGTGAGGGGGTTTTGCCCTATGGGAGACAAGACTCACCGGCCGTCCCGCTCCCCGACCGCCGGCGGACCGGCGGACGGGCGGACGGCGCGGTCGACCGCGCCATCCGCCCGTGCTGTGAGCAGGCGTTTCGTTCGGGTGAGACGGCTACTGCGAAACGACCGCCGGGTCCGGTGACTTCGACGACCGATCGGCTGCGTTGTTTTCGTCACCCACCGCGACCGAGCGCCTCTTGGAGAGGTACACCGCGACGACGATGACCAGGATCGCCAGGGTGGCGATCGCCGCGCGGACACCCGCGTTGGCGTCGTCGCCATAGCTGAACTGCACGACCGCGGGCGCGATGAGCAGCGCCACGAGGTTCATCACCTTCAGCAGCGGGTTGATCGCCGGACCCGCGGTGTCCTTGAACGGGTCGCCGACGGTGTCGCCGATGACCGTGGCCGAATGCGCCTCACTGCCCTTTCCGCCGTGGTGCCCGTCCTCGACGAGCTTCTTGGCGTTGTCCCACGCGCCACCCGAGTTGGCGAGGAAGACGGCCATGAGGGTGCCCGTGCCGATCGCGCCGGCGAGGTACGAGCCGAGAGCGCCGACGCCGAACGTGAAGCCGACCGCGATTGGCGCCATGACCGCGAGCAGACCCGGTGTGGCCAGTTCGCGCAGGGCGTCCTTGGTGCAGATGTCGACGACGCGCCCGTACTCCGGCTTCTCGCTGTAGTCCATGATCCCGGGGTGCTCACGGAACTGCCGCCGCACCTCGAAGACCACGGATCCGGCGGACCGGGAAACGGCGTTGATCGCCAGCCCGGAGAAGAGGAAGACGACGGCGGCACCGAGGACCAGGCCCACCAGGTTGTTGGGCTGGGAGATGTCCAGGCTCAGGTTCATCTCCCCGGCCTTCGCGCTCACCTCCGCGACGGCCGTGGCGATCGCGTCCCGGTACGAGCCGAAGAGCGCTGCCGCGGCGAGGACGGCCGTCGCGATGGCGATGCCCTTGGTGATCGCCTTCGTGGTGTTGCCGACGGCGTCCAGGTCGGTGAGGACCTGCGCACCCGCGCCCTCGACGTCGCCGGACATCTCCGCGATGCCCTGGGCGTTGTCGGACACCGGGCCGAAGGTGTCCATGGCGACGATGACACCGACCGTGGTGAGGAGACCGGTCCCGGCGAGGGCCACGGCGAACAGCGCGAGCATGATCGACGTGCCACCGAGCAGGAACGCCCCGTAGACGCCGAGACCGATCAGCAGCGCGGTGTAGACGGCCGATTCCAGGCCGATGGAGATACCGGCGAGCACGACGGTGGCCGGGCCGGTGAGCGAGGACTTGCCGATGTCGCGGACCGGGCGCCGGTTCGTCTCGGTGAAGTACCCCGTCAGCTGCTGGATCAGGGCGGCCAGCACGATGCCGATCGCCACGGCGACCAGCGCGAGGATGCGCGGGTCTCCCTCGTGGCCCCTGATCGCGGGCTCGGTGACACCGCTCAGCTCGGCGTACGAGGACGGCAGATAGGCGTAGACCGCCGCGGCCACGAGGGCCAGTGAGATCACCGCGGAGATGAAGAAGCCCCGGTTGATGGCGGACATCCCGCTGCGGTCGGCGCGCCGCGGGGCGACCGCGAAGATACCGATCATCGCGGTGACCACGCCGATCGCCGGGACGATCAGCGGGAAGGCCAGTCCCAGATCGCCGAAGGCGGCCTTGCCCAGGATGAGGGCGGCAACGAGCGTGACGGCATACGACTCGAAGAGGTCGGCGGCCATGCCGGCGCAGTCGCCGACGTTGTCGCCGACGTTGTCCGCGATGGTCGCCGCATTGCGCGGGTCGTCCTCGGGGATGCCCTGCTCGACCTTGCCGACGAGGTCGGCGCCGACGTCCGCGGCCTTGGTGAAGATGCCACCGCCGACCCGCATGAACATGGCGATCAGCGCGGCGCCGAGGCCGAAGCCCTCCAGGACCTTGGGGGCGTCCGCGGCGTAGACGAGAACCACGCAGGCGGCGCCGAGCAGGCCGAGGCCCACCGTGATCATGCCCACCACACCGCCGGTACGGAAAGCGATCTTCATGGCCTTGTGCGCGACGGTCGTCAGATCCTTGGCCGGCTCCCCTTCGGCGGGGGTCGCCTCACGCGCCGCCGCGGCCACGCGCACATTCGCGCGCACCGCGAGCCGCATTCCGATGTATCCGGTGGCGGCCGAGAACACCGCACCCACCAGGAAGAAGACCGAACGCCCCAGCCTCTGCGACCAGTCGTCCGCAGGCAGCAGCATCAGCAGGAAGAAGACGATCACGGCGAAAATGCCGAGTGTGCGCAACTGCCGCGCCAGATAGGCGTTTGCGCCCTCCTGAACGGCTGCCGCGATCTTCTTCATGGAGTCGGTGCCCTCACCGGCCGCCAGCACTTGGCGCACCAGCAGCTGGGCGACGACCAGCGCCGCGATCGCGACGACCGCGATGACAATTACGATCATTCTGTTGTCATCGGTGAGTACCGCGGCCGCGAGAGATGTGGGTTCGGTCAGGGTCGGGTTGAAGAGCCCCGCCATTCGTCCTCCTTGACGTTCAGAGCCCAAGATGTGGACGGATTGTAGGGAGCGGAACCTGATCAAAACAGTGCGCGACAATGGGAATTGACCTTCGTCCGCTCCTCACCAAATGATCGCGGCTCAGGATTGCCCCCGAAAGCGGTAACGGGGCAAAAGCATTGACGATTGATCAATGATCTAGCGAAATGAAAAAGGCCCTGCTCAGCAGGGCCTCTCAAAAGGGCGAACGCATATGCCGCCGTCAGTGCGGCGCGTCAGGCACGATCATCGGGTCATGACACGATCGTGGCCGGATTCGTCGGCCAGCTCATGCGGATGACGCCTCCTTGCCCACTCGTCGTCACCTCGACATCGTCGACGAGACCGCTGATCACCGCGAGCCCCATCTGGTCGCGACCGTCGTCGTCCTCGTGGTCGTCCCCGGGACCGGCGCCGTGCTTCCCGGCGCCGGACCCCGACGAGCCACCCGGAGCGGGCACCTCGTCACCGACCTCGATGGAGAAGGACTTCTCCTCCTCGGTGAGCAGGACGCGCACCGGAGCGGTGACACCATGGCTGCGGTGCAGCCCCACCGCACGGCTGCACGCCTCACCGACGGCCAGCCTGACCTCGTCCAGCACCGCCTCGTCGACCCGCGCCCGCCGCGCCACTGCGGCCGCCACCAGGCGTGCCGTCCTGACATGCTCGGGCTGAGCACTGAAGCGGAGTTCAACGGTGGCCATGCGGTCCCCCTCGGACGTACGAGCGTGCTTCTCAGGGGCACCGGGCCGACGCCCGGCACCCTGGCCTTCCTCCGGACTCCCCGGAGCCTCCGGACGGACCGGAGCCCCCGGGGAACCCCCGGCGACTCAGTCGGTCGCCGCGACGGCCTCGTCGACCGTGGTGTGGATGGGAAACACCTTGGTCAGACCAGTGATCCGGAAGATCTTGAGAATGCGCTCCTGGTTGCAGACCAGGCGCAGCGAGCCTTCATGCGCACGTACGCGCTTCAGACCGCCCACGAGCACGCCGAGGCCGGTCGAGTCGAGGAAGTCCACGCCCTCCATGTCGACGACCAGGTGGTAGCTGCCGTCGTTCACCAACTCGACCAACTGCTCGCGCAGCTTGGGCGCGGTATACACATCAATCTCGCCACCGACCTCGACGACCGTGCGGTCGCCGCCAGGGCCGGACACATTGCGAGTCGACAGGGACAGGTCCACGGATCCTCCAGCACCTTGCTATCGAGCGGTCGCCCCTCGGTCTCCCCGGCGGAGCCAGGCGACGGATCGCCAGCCGCGATGGCATTCAATCACTTACCAGCAGCCATGCACGACGCCTTGGGACCATTGTCCGTCACGCCGGTGACACACTCGGTGCCGATGGCCATGAATCACCGACCCAGACGACCCCCCGGGAGCGGGGAAGCCCGCCCCTCCCCCGGTACGGTCCTCGACCGGCTCGCCACGGGGGCGGGCCGGGCTGCGCGCATCACTCATACGGAGCACTTGCCCCCAAGGCCGGGTCGCCATGCAACCTGGCCGCACCGCATCCGCCCGGAAGTGATCGACGCCATCCAGCGGGCGGGAATCGAGCACCCCTGGGCCCACCAGGCCACGGCAGCCGAGCACGCCCTGGACGGCGAGTCGGTCGTGATCGCCACCGGCACCGCGTCCGGCAAGTCGCTCGCCTACCTGGCGCCGGTCCTCAGCACCCTGCTGGACGGCTCCGAGGCGCCCAGCGGACGCGGCACCACCGCCCTGTACCTGGCCCCGACGAAGGCCCTCGCCGCCGACCAGTGCCGTGCCGTGAGGGAACTCGCCTCGCCGCTCGGCCACCGTGTACGCCCGGCCGTGTACGACGGCGACACCCCCTTCGAGGAGCGCGAGTGGGTCCGCCAGTACGCGAACCACGTCCTCACCAACCCGGACATGCTGCACCGCGGCATACTCCCGTCGCATCCACGCTGGTCCTCCTTCCTGCGCTCGTTGCGCTACGTCGTGATCGACGAGTGCCACACCTATCGCGGCGTCTTCGGATCCCACGTCGCCCAGGTACTCCGCCGGCTGCGCCGCGTGTGCGCCCGGTACGGCGCCCATCCGGTGTTCCTGCTGGCCTCGGCGACGTCCGCCGATCCCGCCGTCGCGGCCGGCCGTCTGACCGGGCTGAACGTGACCGAGGTCTCGGACGACGCCTCGCCGCGCGGTGAACTCGTCTTCGCCCTCTGGGAACCGCCGCTCACCGAGCTGCACGGCGAGAAGGGCGCCCCGGTACGCCGCACCGCCACCGCGGAGACCGCAGACCTCCTGACCGACCTGGCCGTCCAGGGCGTCCGTACGGTCGCCTTCGTGCGCTCGCGCCGGAGCGCCGAGCTGATCTCGGTCATCAGCCGGGAGCGGCTGACCGAGGTCGACCGGAACCTCGCACGGCGTGTCGCCGCATACCGGGGCGGCTACCTTCCGGAGGAGCGGCGCGCGCTGGAACGGGCGCTGCACTCGGGCGAACTGCTCGGACTCGCCGCCACCACAGCCCTGGAACTGGGCGTCGACGTCTCCGGCCTGGACGCCGTCCTCATCGCCGGCTACCCCGGCACCCGCGCCTCGCTCTGGCAGCAGGCGGGCCGGGCCGGCCGCTCCGGGCAGGGCGCCCTCGCGGTACTGGTCGCCCGCGACGACCCGCTGGACACCTTTCTCGTCCACCATCCCGAGGCCCTGTTCCGCCGGCCCGTCGAGTCCACCGTCCTCGACCCGGACAACCCCTACGTCCTGGCGCCGCACCTCTGCGCGGCCGCGGCGGAGCTGCCCCTGACCGAGCAGGACCTGGAGCTGTTCGGCCCGGCCGCACCCGGACTGCTGCCCCAGCTGGAGAGCGCCGGGCTGCTGCGCAGGCGCAGCGCCGGCTGGTACTGGACCCGCCGGGAGCGGGCCGCCGACCTCGCCGACATCCGCGGCGAGGGTGGCAGGCCCGTGCAGATCGTCGAGGCCGCCACCGGCCGGCTGCTCGGCACCGTCGACGAGCCCGCCGCCCACACCGCCGTACACGACGGCGCCGTACACCTCCACCAGGGCCGTACGTACCTGGTGAAGCGGCTGGACCTGGAGGACTCCGTCGCCCTGGTCGAGGAGGCCGACCCGCCGTACTCCACCACCGCCCGGGACACCACCTCCATCTCCGTACTCGAGACCGACACCGCGGTTCCCTGGGGTGCCGGCCGCCTCTGCTACGGCTCCGTCGAGGTCACCAACCAGGTCGTCTCCTACCTGCGCCGGAAACCGATCACCGGAGAGGTCCTCGGCGAGACCAGGCTGGATCTGCCGCCGCGCACCCTGCGCACCCGCGCCGTGTGGTGGACCGTGACCGAGGACCAGCTGGACGCCGCCCGGGTGCACCCGGAGCAACTGGGCGGGGCGCTGCACGCCGCCGAGCACGCTTCCATCGGGCTGCTCCCGCTCTTCGCCACCTGCGACCGCTGGGACATCGGCGGGGTCTCCGTACCGCTGCACCCGGACACCCTGCTGCCCACGGTGTTCGTGTACGACGGCCACCCGGGGGGTGCGGGCTTCGCCGAGCGGGCCTTCCACACGGCCCGTGACTGGCTGGAGGCGACCCGGGAAGCCATCGCCTCGTGCGAGTGCGAGGCGGGCTGCCCGTCCTGCATCCAGTCCCCCAAGTGCGGCAACGGCAATGACCCGCTCCACAAGCAAGCCGCCGTCCGCCTGCTCACCGTCCTCGTCGGTGATGCCCCGGGTGCCCCCCGCAGCGGTGCCCCGGGCTCCCCGGAGGCCCCGGCTTCCCAGGACGGGGACGTGGCGGGGACCGAAGAGGCGCCGGGCCGTCAGGAGGATCCGGCAGCCCCACGGGGCCCACGGCAGCGAAGCCCTTCGCACCAGGGGAACCCTGCGCAGTCGGAGGCAGGGCGCCTCTCGGAGCCGGAATCGGGAAACCCGGCTGGGCCAGAACACCGGGAGGGGCGGGGGACCTCCGAGCGCTGACGCAGGTCCCGGATCTCGGCGGACCGGGCCGGCCGCCCGAAGCGGGCCGTCCGGGTGGACCCGGCCGCCGGCCCGCCCGCGACGCCTCCGGCGACCGGCCCGGCACACCGCGCGGGTCCGGAGGATCGGAAGAGACCGGCATGACTGAAGGGACTGAAGGAACCCGAGAGCTGGACGAGGCGGGCGGACCTGCGCGGGATCTGACCTCCGGTCGGTAAGGGCCGAGGGCCGCGCCGGCCGTGACATCTGCGATCTCACCGGCTACCGCGCACCGCACGACCACCGCCCCTTGCGCCCCGGCCACCCGGGTTGCCTGGGCGCACGCCTCGCCGGCTCCCTCCAGCGCCCGGTCGGCCGCTGCGAGTGCCGCGAGGTCGGCCGCGGCAGCCGCGCGGTGACGGGCGACCACTGCCTGCCCGAGCGCGAGCACCACGGCGAAGACCGCGCACATCGCGCACGCAGCCATGGCCGCCCACACGGTGGCCGACCCCCTGTCTCGCCTCCTCATGGTTCGCCTCTCCCCACCGCGTCCTCCGCGAGTGCGACCGCTTCGGCCGCCAGAGTGAGGGACGGTGCCACGGGGCCTGGGCTCGGGGCCTCGACCCGCACCCGCCAGAAATCTCCGTCCCTGCCCAGTGAGATCTTCGCCCCAGGCGGTGCGGCCGAACGGGCGGCGGAGACCGCGGCGGCCTCGGGTTCCGAGCGGGCGGCCGCCCGGGCCCCCGCCCTGGCGGCGTCCACGCACTGGATCTGCGCCGACGCCGCCATCAGCGCCCAGACCAGCGCCATCGTGAACACCAGCAGCGCCGGCACGGCCAGCGCTGCTTCCGCTGTGACCGATCCCCGTTCCGCCCCGGGGAGCGGGCCCGCAGTGGCGGCGGCGTCAGAACTGCGCACTGAGCGCCTTGCCGATGATCGACTCAAGTGCCCCGGAGACCGTGTCGCTCGTGATCACCTGATACAGCACGGCCGCGAAGGCACACGCCGCGATCGTGCCAATCGCATACTCCGATGTCGTCATCCCGGCGTCGCCACGGGGCAGCCGGTCGCGAGCCCTGGTGAGAATCCCCCTGGTCCGGGCGACAACCCGGGTGCACATGTTGGAGGCGAGCTTCCTTCCGGTGTATCCCGTCGTCCAGGCCCTCAGGTCGTTGATGATCATGTCGATCTCCTCGTTGGCGAATTCCGCCGCTGCTGTCGATGCCGTTGACCCGCTGAGGCGGTTGCTGTGATTGATGCGGTTGCTGTGATTGCTGTGATTGCTGTGATTGCTGAAGCCGATGCTGCCGACACCGACGGGCTGGTGGGGTGTGCCACCGGTCAGCTGCCTCCCTTCCCCTGCAGCAGCCCTGTCGCCAGACCGATCACCACGGGAGCCACCCCGACCGCGAGAAAGGCGGGCAGAAAGCAGAGCCCCACCGGTGCGGTGATCAGCACCTGGGCGCGTTGCGCCCGGGACGCCGCGGCGCGGGCCCGCTCCGCCCGGAGACCCGCAGCGAGCCGGGCGACCGGCTCGGCGGCCGGCGCTCCCGATGCGGCCGCCTGCTCCAGGCAGCGGGCGAGCGCCGCCGCACCCGGGATCTCCCCGAACCTCCCCCATGCACGGGCAGGTTCGCTTCCCAGCCGAAGCTCGGCCGCCGTCTGCTCCAGCCGCTCTCCGACCGGCCCTCCAAGCGACTGCCCGGCCGCACGCGCCGCCTCACGCGGTCCGGCTCCGGCCGAGGCACAGGCCGCCAGGAGTTCAGCGGCGAGGGGCAGTTGCCCGGACACCGCGCTCACCCAGGCGCCCTCCGCCCGGTCTCGAGCACGACCGAGCTGCCATCTGCGCAGGGCGTACGCCCCGGCGAATCCCAGCAGGCACCCCGTGACTCCCCCTGCCAGGACCCAGCCGGTGGCCACCGCCACGATCACCGGTGCCCATGGCCCCAGCTTCGCTGAGGCGCCAACCGGGCGCCGACGGAGCCGCCGTGTCCGGTGCGGCACAGCGCTCGGCCCCAGGAGGGCATGGAGCCGTCTGCGCGCCCGCCGGAGCCGCAGACGCCCCCTCACCATCCATGCCGCGGGCGCGCAGAGCAGGAATGCGATGCCCATGCCTCTGATGAACTCGTCGCTCATGGCCGCTCCGCCGCCCGCACGATACGAGCGGCCCAGTACAGTCCGACGGCCTCCAGCAGTCCGCCCACCACGAGGCAGCCAAGTCCCGCGGGGCTGTGCAGCAGGATCCGCAGGGGATCAGCGCCGAGCGCCCAGCCGAGAGCAAGCCCGATCACCGGTAGCAGTGCCAGCACCACGACCGTCGCCCGGGCTCCCGCCAACTGAGCTCGCAGGGATGCCTGTTGATCCCGCTCCGACCTGAGGGCGGCCTCGAGCCGGTCGAGCCCCGCCGCCAGACCGGCACCACTGTCGACGGCGACAAGCCAGCAGGCTGCCAGCCCGGCCAGCCCCTCGGCTCCCGGCTCACGGGACGCGCGCCTCAGTTCGGCGGGAACGTCCCCGCCGAACCGGGCGGCGGACAGCACCGCCGCCTCGGCGGCGCCCAGCGCGCCGGTGGCCCGGCCCGCGGCCAGCAGCGCCTGTCCCGGCTGGCCTCCGGCCCTCAGCTCCCCCACGATGCCGCCGCACAGCGCGATCACCGCGGCCGCTCTGTCGGCCTCCGCCCTGCGCTGCTCGGAAGCCCTCAGCCGGCGCCCTGTCAGAGGGACGGCCACCGCGCCCGCGAGCAGTGGAAGCACCGACTCCCCGAGGACGGCCAGAAGCACGCCCGCCGGCAGGCACAGCCACTCCCGCCGCATCGGGTCGACGAGTCTCCTCCAGTGAACCGGGAGCCGTCGGGGCCCCTCCCGAACCAGGCTGCCGGACGCCAGCAGCAGCCGCGCCCGCCGCAGTCCCTCGTCGCGGCCGACCGTCAGGCAGACGGCAGCCCCCGCGCACACCGCCGCGCACACCGCCGTGTACATCGCCACCGTCGTCATCGCGATCCCCCGATCAGCGATCGCAGCCGCTCCCAGCCGCGCTCGCGGACGAAGTGCTCCGCGCCCCAGCGCAGCGCGGGCACGGTCGCCACCAGCCCCGTCGCGTCCCGCTCAAGAACGTGGATCTCGGCGACGCGGCGGCCGCCGTCCCGCCCCCGGACAAGATGCACCACGACCGACAGTGCCGCGGCCAACTGGCTGTGCAGAGCGAGCCGGTCGAGACCGGCGGCCGTGCCCAGAGCCTCCAGCCGTGCGGGGACATCCGCGGCCGTGTTCGCATGGACGGTCCCGCACCCGTCGTGCCCGGTGTTCAACGCCGCCAGCAGATCGGTCACCTCGGAACCGCGCACCTCGCCGACGACCAACCGGTCGGGGCGCATCCGGAGCGCCTGGCGCACCAGGTCGCGAAGGGTCACCAGGCCGGCGCCCTCCTGGTTGGCCGGACGCGATTCCAGCCGCACCACGTGCGGATGGTCGGGACGCAGTTCCGCCGAGTCCTCCGCGAGCACGATGCGTTCGTGCCCGCCCACCAGTCCCAGCAGGGTGGACAGCAGCGTCGTCTTCCCGGAGCCCGTGCCACCGCTGACGAGATAGGAGACCCTGGCGTCGATCAGCGCCCTGAAGAGCCGGTCACCGCCCGGCGGTACCGTCCCGGCCTCCGTCAGCTCGCCCAGCGAGAACGCCCGGGGTCTGACCACCCTCAGCGAGAGGCAGGTCGAGCCGACGGCCACCGGAGGCAGCACCGCGTGCATCCGGGTGCCGTCGGGAAGCCGCGCGTCCACCCAGGGGCGGGCGTCGTCCAGCCGCCGCCCCGCCACAGCCGCGAGCCGCTGCGCCAGCCGGCGCACCGCCGCCGCATCGGTGAAGCCCACGTCCGTCAGCCGGAGTCCGCAGCCCCGGTCGACCCACACCCGGTCCGGTGCCGAGACCAGCACGTCGGTCACGGCGGGGTCCGCGAGAAGCGGCTCCAGCGGCCCGGTGCCGACCAGTTCGCACCGCAGTTCCTCGGCGGCACCGAGCACCTCCGCGTCCCCGAGCAGCCGCCCGTGCGCCCGCAGTGCCGCCGCGACCCCCGCCGGGGTCGGTTCCACCCCGCTCTCCGCCAGGCGCTGACGCACCGCTTCGAGAAGCACCGCTGTCACTGCGCACCTCCACCGGAGTGCACCCGCGCCCAGAAGGCGGTACAGAACCGGGCGAGCGGGTCGCGGTCCCCGGCGCCCGGCGGAACTCCCGCATCGAGATCGGCGGCCAGCCCCGCTTCCAGGGGGAGTTCACCGGCCAGTGGCAGTTCCAGCGCCTCGGCAACCCACTGCTCGTCGAGCCCCGAGCCCCAGGGCCCGCGGACGACGGCCCGCAGATCGCCCAGCACCATGCGGACCGTCGAGGCGACCCGCCGCGCGGCCGCCACGGCACGCAGATCCCCCGGCACCACGAGGAGCCCGACGTCGAGTTGGGCGAGTGCCTCCGCGGTCCCCTCGTCGACCCGGCGGGGCAGATCCACGACGACGACGCCACCGCGCCTGCGTGCGGCGGCCAGCACCGACCGCATGGCCTCCGGCGGAATCGCCACCGAGTCGCCCCGGTCCCAGCTGAGCACCCGCAGCCCGTGTACCGATGGCAGCGCCTCCTCCAGCGCCCCGCCGGCGACGCGGCCTCTGGACGCCGCGAAGTCGGGCCAGCGCCGCCCGGCCTGCTGCTCTCCGCCGAGGAGCACGTCGAGGCCGCCGCCGAGCGGATCACCGTCGACGAGCATCGTGCGCCGCCCTTCGCGGGCCGCTGTCACCGCGAGCGCGCAGGCCAGCGTGGACGCACCCGCTCCGCCCCGCCCGCCGATCACGCCGACGGTGAGCGCCGGGCGGCCCGCGCCCTCGGCGACGTCGGCGATCCTGTCGACGAGCCATCCCTCGGCGTCCGGGAGCCTCAGCACGCAGTCGGCGCCGATCTCCACCGCCCGGCGCCACACCTGCGGATCATCCTGATCGTGCCCGACGAGGAGGACACCCCTCCGGCGGGTGGCTCCGACGCACCGGGCTGCCGCGTCGTCACCGACCAGGACCAGGGGGGCAGCGTCCCAGCCGCCGTGGGCTTCCGGCACCGCGTGGTGCACCTGAGGCTCGGCGCCCGCCGCGGCGCACAGCCGCAGCAGGTCGTCCAGGAGTGCCGGATCCTCGGTGATGATCAAGGGGCCGGCCCGGCTCTCGCCCCGGAGCCCCTCGCCGCCGTCAGCGCCGTCAGCGCCCTCGGCACGGTCGGCGCCCTCAGCACGGCCGGCACGGTCGGCGCCCGGCGCCCCGGCCATCATGTGTCCCACCACGTCTTGTCCCCCTCTCGCCGCGCAGCCGCGGCGGCTCTCGCAGGGTGCCGTGCGGCAGTCCCCGCGTGCCGGACCGCTCCCACTTGTCGTGGGAGCGATCCGGGATCGGTGATTCCTCCAGCCCGAGAACTTCACGGGCGGAATCACCGTGCAGGGTGACGGAAAATCGTGTGGATCTTGCTCAAAAACTGTGGATAACTCACCGCTTGTGAATAACCCGGTAGCCCGTACCGGTGACTTACGGCATGATTTCCGCAGCGCAGCACTCTGCTCACGCAGAGTGACTGTCGAGCGGAGACGGCGGACAGCGCCGTTCCGGGCAGCAAGGGGGAGAGTGATCGGCGATGGCCGACAAAAACGCGTCCGGACATGCGACGACCCCCGCCGGGGGGGAGAGCGGGGGTCGTCCCCACGGCCGACTCGGGGGGGGAGGAGTCGGACCGGGTTAGCACGGTCGCGAACGATCCGTGACTTCCATGGTGTACCCGAGAGCCTTCTCAGGCAAACCCACGCGCCCCACCTTACGCCGAATGGAGGGCGCATATGCTCTGCGTCGTGGAAAACCACTCCTTGCCGCGCACAGCAGCCTTCTTTGACCTGGACAAGACGGTCATCGCGAAGTCATCGGCGCTGACCTTCAGCAAGTCCTTCTACCACGGAGGGCTGATCAACCGCCGCGCCGTGCTCAGGACGGCCTACACCCAGTTCGTCTTTCTCTCGGGCGGTGCCGACCACGACCAGATGGAGCGAATGCGGAAGTACTTGTCCTCGCTCTGCAAGGGCTGGAACGTGGAGCAGGTGAAGGAGATCGTCGCCGAGACCCTGCACGATCTCATCGACCCGATCATCTACGACGAGGCCGCCTCACTGATCGAGGACCATCACACCGCCGGCCGCGACGTCGTCATCGTCTCCAGTTCGGGCGCCGAGGTCGTCGAGCCGATCGGCGAGCTCCTGGGAGCCGATCGTGTGGTGGCGACGCGGCTGGTGGTCGGCGAGGACGGCTGCTTCACCGGCGAGGTGGAGTACTACGCGTACGGCCCCACCAAGGCCGAAGCCGTGAAGGAGCTGGCCTCGTCCGAGGGGTACGACCTCGGGCGCTGCTACGCCTACAGCGACTCCGTCACCGACCTCCCGATGCTGGAAGCCGTGGGTCATCCGTACGCGGTCAACCCCGACCGGGCGCTGCGCCGTGAGGCGTCCTCACGCGGCTGGCCGGTGCTCGTGTTCAACCGGCCGGTGCGGCTGAAGCAGCGGATCCCCGGGTTCGCGATGCCCCCGCGCCCCACACTCCTCGCGGCCGCGGCGGTGGGAGCGGCCGCCGTCGCCGCCGGGCTCGTCTGGTACGCCGGCCGGCGTCGCGGCACTGCCGCCTGTGCCCGCCTTTGAGAGGGAAAGTAAAAAGTGCGGCCGGGGGTTCCGCTTGCCGTACGGTCGGAGTACAAAGGAGTTAACGGCCCGCGAGACCTGGGACATCCGAGAGGATCACCTTCTACGCAACAAAGGCCCCACGGACCGAGCATGGAAGCCGAGCACCCACGCGACGTCGACCCGTCGAATACGGGCCAGCCGCACCAGGTGACGGGCAAAGTTCCCGACCTGATGGGCAGTACATCGAGGACGCTTGGTAACTCGGCCGACATGCCAGCGGCGGTACCACCCGGTACCGCCGCAGCCCTTTTGCCCAGCCTCCGTCGCCCTCCGCCGTCGACGGCTTCAGTGCCGTCAACGCCTCCGGCACCCTTGGGCCCTGCCGGACGGCGTCACGCCGCTCCGCGCTGAAGCGCTTCGCACACGGCCGTCGACTCCCGGACACCGAGTTCCACAGCGTGGCCGCAGTGGGCGATCCAGGCGCTCAACCCCTCCGGGGTCCCGGACAGATAGCCCTCGAACGCCTTGAGGTACGCCGCGCGGCCGAGTTCCGCGTGGCCGACCTCCGCGGGGCAGATCGACTTGGGGTCCAGTCCGCTGCCGACGAGAACAACGCGCTCCGCCGCCCTGGCGACCAGGCCGTTGGCCGAGGAGAACGGGCGCAGGGCGAGCAGTTCGCCGTGCACCACGGCGGCCATCACCAGCGCAGGGGCCGAACTCCCCGCGATGACCAGGCGCGAGAGCCCCTCGAGCCGCCCGGCGACCTCCCCCGCGTCCGGAAGCGGAGCGTCGATCAGCGGCTCGTCGACCTGCTCTCCGGCCAGCCGCGGCCTGCCGACCGTGTCCGCGGGGGCGGCTCCGCCTTCCGCGACCAGATGCAGCCGGGCCAGTACACGCAGCGGGGACTGCCTCCAGACGGACAGCAGCTGGCCCGCCTCGGCGGTCAGCCGGAGGGCGGCCCCCACCGTACGGGCCTCTGCCCCGCTGCCGAAGTCCGTACGCCGGCGCACCTCCTCCAGCGCCCAGTCCGCGCCCGAGAGCGCGGCAGACGCCCGGGCTCCGCGGAGCGCTGCCTCCGAGGTGACCTCGGTGCTGCGGCGCCGCATGACGCGGTGCCCGTAGACGCGGTCCACGGCCTTGCGCACGGAGTCCACGGCATCCGAGGCCCCGGGAAGATCGCCCAGTGCGGCCAGGGGGTCAGAGGGGTTCGTACTCATAAGCAGGGAGGCTACGCGCCCCGACCGCACGCCCCGCGTCGGAGTGGTCTTCTTCACCGTCCTCGGGCACCGCGAGCCACCGAACCGCTACCTTACTGAACATGAAGATCGCTTTCGTGGGAAAGGGCGGTAGCGGCAAGACGACGCTGTCCTCGCTCTTCATCCGCCACCTCGCCGCCCAGCAGGCCCGTGTCGTCGCGGTGGACGCCGACATCAACCAGCACCTCGGCGCCGCGCTCGGACTCGACGAACACGAGGCCGGAAGGCTGCCCGCGATGGGCGCCCACCTGGCGCTGATCAAGGAGTACCTGCGCGGCACCAATCCGCGGATCACGTCCGCGGAGAAGATGATCAAGACGACGCCGCCCGGAAGGGGATCACGGCTGCTGCGCGTCGTTGAGGACAACCCGGTCTTCGACGCCTGTGCCCGGACGGTGCTGCTCGACGACGGGCGGATCAGGTTGATGGCGACCGGCCCGTTCACCGAGTCGGACCTCGGCGTCGCCTGCTACCACTCCAAGGTCGGAGCGGTGGAGCTGTGCCTCAACCACCTCGTCGACGGCCCGGACGAGTATGTCGTGGTCGACATGACGGCGGGCTCCGACTCCTTCGCCTCCGGCATGTTCACCCGCTTCGACATGACGTTCCTCGTGGCCGAGCCCACCCGCAAGGGCGTCTCGGTGTACCGCCAGTACCGGGACTACGCACGGGACTTCGGCGTTGCGCTCAGGGTCGTCGGGAACAAGATCCAGGGTCCGGACGACCTCGGGTTCCTGCGCGAGGAGGTGGGTGACGACCTTCTCGTGACCGTCGGGCACTCGGACTGGGTGCGGTCGATGGAGAAGGGCCGTCCGCCGCGCTTCGCGGAACTGGAGGAACCCAACCACGCAGCGCTTCGCACGCTGCGGCAGGCGGCCGACGCCTCCTACGCGCGGCGCGACTGGGTGCGGTACACCCGGCAGATGGTGCACTTCCACCTGAAGAACGCGGAGAGCTGGGGCAATGCGAAGACGGGGAGCGACCTGGCCGCCCAGGTCGACCCCGGCTTCGTGCTCGGGGAGCAGGCGGCGCAGGTCAGCGCGCCGCAACCGGCCTGACCGTATCGGGTCGGCCGGGCGCGGGCCGAGCCGGGAGAGGCCCGCCTTCAGCTCCAACCTCACAGTCGACCTCACCGCCGGCCTTCACCCCCGGCCTACCCCGACGCCGGCCGGACCGGACCCGCTCGGCCGGCGTCGGGGTCGCGGTCAGGGAAGGCGGGGTCAGGGAAGGCGGGGTCGGCGGGGGCGGAGGCGGGGTCCGCGTCGGGGGAGTCGGAGGCGACCCTCGGGCCGGGGCACGCTACGCCGCCGGTGCCGCCCCTGCCGCACCGGCCGCCCTGCCCGTACCGGGTTCGGCCGCCCCCGCCCCCGGACGGGGAGCCGTACCGGCCGCCGGACTGCCGCCGGGCTTGTCGGATCCAGGGGAGGACGTGGTCAGAAAGTCCTTCCAGCCACTGTCCGGCGCCCGGCCGACCGGCAGCGTGCGCAGTCGCTTCAGCACCTCGGGATCCTGCGCGTCCAGCCAGTCGACGAGCCGGCGGAACGACACACACCGCACGTCACGCTGCACGCAGATGTAGCCGATGGCCTGCTCGACCGCGCGCATATAGGTGCCGCCGTTCCACGACTCGAAGTGGTTGCCGATGATGAGCGGCGCGCGATTGCCCTGGTAGGCGCGGTTGAAGCCCTGGATCAGTCCGTCGCGCATCTGGTTTCCCCAGAGGGTGTGCATGCTGGGGGCGCCCTTGGCGGTACCGGACTGGTTGATCATGAAGTTGTAGTCGGTGGACAGCGTCTCGAAGGCGCGGCCGGGCACGGGGACCATCTGCAGGGAGAGGTCCCACACGCCGTGCTTCCGGTCCGGCCAGATCTGCTCGCTGATGCCGCTGCTGTCGTAGCGGAAGCCCTGCCGCGCCGCGATCGCGAGGAAGTTGTCACGCCCTTCGAGACAGGGCGTGCGGGCACCGATGAGTTCCCGGTCGTAGTCGAACGGCAGCGAGCGCTCACGCGGCAGGCCCGCGTTGGTCCGCCAGTTCTTCACGAACGACCTTGCCTGGTCGAGCTCGCTCCTCCACTCGTCGGGCGACCAGGTGGCACCCCCGCCCACCGGCCCGCAGAAGTGGCCGTTGAAGTGGGTGCCGATCTCGTTCCCGTCCAGCCAGGCGGCGCGCAGTTCGCGGACGGTGGCCTTGATGCCCTCGGTGTCGTTGAAGCCGATGTCGGAGCGCCCCCGCTTGTGCCGGGGCGGGTCGTACAGTTCGGCCTTGTCCTCGGGGAGGAGATACACACCGCTGAGGAAGTAGGTCATGGTGATGCCCTGCTTCTTCCCCACTTCCCGGAAGCGGGCGAAGAGCCTGGCGCGGTCCTCTCCCGCCCCGTCCCAGGAGAAGACCACGAACTGCGGCGGCTTCTGACCCGGCTTCAGCCGATCCGGGCCCACGAGGCCCGGCTGGGTCCCGGTGTACGAGGTCGAGCCGTCCCCGATCCGGCCCAGCTGGTCGCCCAGGGCACCGGAGAGTCCCGCCCCTCCGTCGCCTCCGGTGCATGCGGCCAGGCCCGTGGCGAGCGCGATGGCCACGGCGCCGAGGACGGCCCTCCGTGCGGCGGGCAGCATCCGTCCACCCTCTTCCGTCGTGTCTGTGATACGCGAATCGATACGCCGATACGACTGCGGACCCGCAAAACCTCCCACCCGGGCGGATGGAGCGGGGGAGGCAGGCCGAGCCGGGATGACTAATCACCGGATTGGATGACATAAGAGTTCTCTTCATCTCCGGGAGTCGCCTTCCGCCCTTCACTCGTCATGGCATTTCGTCTACCGAGAGCGGGCCGCGGGCAGATCCCCGCTCCGGTTCTCGGGGTCTCCGCGCAAGCGTCCTGATGCCAGCGCACCGCCCCGGCATGCGGCACATCGGCCCTCGGGCGTCCGGCTCGGGATGGGGGGACGGGATGGGGAAACGGGATGGCCGCGCGGGTCGTTCGACCGGGGTGAACCGACTCGTCGCGGCGCACGTGAGTACGGGTGGCCCCTTCCCCCACCGCCCGGGAGAAGGGGCCACCCACCCGGGGCGAGCGACCTCACGCCCCAAGGCCTCACGCCGAACGCACCGCCCGCCCCACGACTCACCGGCCCCACGCACCACCCGCCGCACGCAGCCTCAACAGCCAACCCAATAGGTCTATACCAATTTCCTGAAGGCCCTTGTCACCCGGCCGTCCGCCTGATGAGCTATGGCCTGGGACACATAGGCACATAGGACGCCCTGGGAAAGGGAGATGTCGTGAGCAACGAGAGCCTGGCCAACCTCTTGAAGGAAGAGCGGCGGTTCGCCCCGCCGGCCGAGCTGGCCGCGCACGCCAACGTGACGGCGGAGGCGTACGAGCGGGCCGCGGCGGACAGGCTCGGCTTCTGGGCCGAGCAGGCGCGGCGGCTCACCTGGGCCGAGGAGCCGACCGAGATCCTGGACTGGTCGAACCCTCCCTTCGCCAAGTGGTTCGCCGACGGCAGGCTCAACGTCGCGTACAACTGTGTGGACCGCCATGTCGAGGCCGGGCACGGGGACCGCGTCGCCATCCACTTCGAGGGTGAACCGGGCGACACCCGTTCCCTCACCTACGCCGAACTCAAGGACGAGGTCTCCCGGGCCGCCAACGCACTGACGGAGCTGGGTGTGCGCACGGGCGACCGGGTGGCGATCTACCTGCCCATGATTCCCGAGGCCGCAGTGGCGATGCTGGCCTGCGCCCGGATCGGTGCCGCGCACTCGGTGGTCTTCGGAGGGTTCTCGGCAGAGGCCGTGGCCTCCCGCATCCAGGACGCCGACGCCAAACTGGTGATCACCGCCGACGGCGGCCACCGCCGCGGCAAGCCCAGCGCGCTCAAGCCCGCCATCGACGAGGCCGTCGCCAGGTGCCCTCAGGTCGAACACGTGCTGGTGGTCCGCCGCACCGGCCAGGACACCGCGATGGCCGAAGGCCGCGACGTGTGGTGGCACGACGCCGTCGATCGTCAGCCGGCCGAGCACACCCCCGAGGCGTTCGGCGCCGAGCACCCGCTCTTCATCCTCTACACCTCCGGCACGACCGGTAAGCCCAAGGGGATCCTGCACACCTCCGGCGGCTACCTCACCCAGGCGGCCTACACCCACCACGCCGTCTTCGACCTCAAGCCGGAGACCGACGTCTACTGGTGCACGGCGGACATCGGCTGGGTGACGGGCCACTCGTACATCGTGTACGGTCCGCTCGCCAACGGTGCGACGCAGGTGATGTACGAGGGCACACCCGAAACCCCGCACCAGGGCCGCTTCTGGGAGATCGTCCAGAAGTACGGAGTGACGATCCTCTACACGGCACCGACGGCGATCCGCACGTTCATGAAGTGGGGCGACGACATCCCCGCCAAGTCCGACCTGTCGAGCCTGCGCGTCCTCGGCTCGGTCGGCGAGCCGATCAACCCCGAGGCCTGGATCTGGTACCGGGAGCACATCGGCGGCGGCACCACCCCCGTCGTGGACACCTGGTGGCAGACCGAGACCGGCGCCATGATGATCTCGCCGCTCCCCGGCGCCACCGAGACCAAGCCCGGCTCGGCCCAGCGCGCCCTTCCCGGCATCGCCGCGACGGTCGTCGACGACGACGGCCGCGAGGTGCCCGACGGCGGCGGTGGCTATCTCGTCCTCACCGAGCCGTGGCCCTCGATGCTGCGCACCATCTGGGGCGACGACCAGCGCTTCGTCGACACCTACTGGTCGCGCTTCGAGGGCCGGTACTTCGCGGGCGACGGCGCGAAGAAGGACGACGACGGCGACATCTGGCTGCTGGGCCGTGTCGACGACGTGATGCTGGTGTCCGGCCACAACATCTCGACGACCGAGGTCGAGTCCGCCCTGGTCTCCCACCCCAAGGTCGCCGAGGCGGCCGTCGTCGGCGCGGCCGACGAGACGACCGGGCAGGCCATCGTGGCGTTCGTGATCCTGCGCGGTACGGCGCACGAGGACGAGAACCTCGTCGCCGAACTCCGCAACCACGTCGGGGCGACACTGGGGCCGATCGCGAAGCCCAAGCGGGTCCTGCCGGTGGCCGAGCTGCCCAAGACCCGCTCCGGCAAGATCATGCGCCGGCTGCTGCGGGACGTGGCGGAGAACCGCCGCCTCGGTGACGTCACGACCCTCACGGACTCCTCGGTGATGGACCTCATCCAGTCCAAACTGCCGACGGCGGCCTCGGAGGACTGAACACCCGAAGCAACCGCGAAGGGGCACCCGAAGCCACCCCGAAGGGCACCCGGGGCGAACGCGCCGGGTGCCCCTTCTACGCCTATGGTGAAAGATCAACCGGACGTACCCCCGTTCACCCGGACGAAGTCATTAGGTAAGGTAAGGAACTGCGTCAAGGACGCGACAGGAAACCGAGGTGCGCCGGGAAGTCTGGTCGGCACGTGCTTTGCCCTGCCTATCCGACCGGAGGTCCCCACCCGTGGCAGCGCCGACCCCCACCCCCCGTAAGTTCCTCGGGCTCCTCTCCCTCCCCGAGCGCAACTTCGTGGCGGATGCCCTGCGCACCGAGACCGTCGGCGGAATCCTCCTCCTCGCCGCCGCCATCGCCGCGCTGCTCTGGGCGAACACTCCCCTGGCCTCCAGTTACCAGGCCGTGTCCGACTTCCACCTGGGCCCGGCGGCCCTCGGGCTAGACCTGTCCATCCAGCACTGGGCCGCCGACGGACTGCTCGCGATCTTCTTCTTCGTCGCCGGTATCGAACTCAAGCGGGAACTCGTGGCAGGCGATCTGCGCGACCCCAAGGCCGCCGCGCTCCCCGTGATCGCCGCCGTCTGCGGCATGGCCGCGCCCGCACTCACCTACGTGCTGGTCAGCTCACTCGGCGGCGGCTCCCTGGCCGGTTGGGCCGTGCCCACGGCGACCGACATCGCCTTCGCCCTGGGCGTACTGGCGGTGATCGGCACATCGCTGCCGTCGGCGATCCGCGCCTTCCTCCTCACGCTCGCCGTCGTCGACGACCTCTTCGCGATCCTGATCATCGCCTTCTTCTTCACCAGCTCCCTGAACTTCGCAGCGCTCGGCGGGGCCCTGGCCGGCCTCCTGGTCTTCTGGCTGCTGCTCCGCAAGGGCGTACGCGGCTGGTACGTGTACGTCCCGCTGGCCCTGGTCATCTGGGGGCTGATGTACAACAGCGGCGTCCACGCCACCATCGCGGGTGTCGCCATGGGCCTGATGCTGCGCTGCACCAGGCGCGAGGGCGAGGAGCACTCCCCGGGCGAGCACATCGAACATCTCGTACGACCGGTTTCAGCCGGTTTCGCCGTACCGATGTTCGCTCTGTTCTCGGCCGGGGTCAGCGTCTCCGGCGATGCCCTGCACGCGGTCTTCACCCGTCCCGAGACCCTCGGCGTGATCCTCGGTCTGGTGGTCGGCAAGACGTTCGGCATCTTCGGCGGCACCTGGCTGGCCGCCCGCTTCACCAAGGCCGAACTCAACGAGGACCTGGCCTGGCCCGACGTCCTGGCGGTCTCGGCGCTGGCCGGCATCGGCTTCACCGTCTCCCTGCTCATCGGCGAGCTGGCCTTCGCCGGCGACCCCGAGATGACGGACGAGATCAAGGCGGCCGTTCTGCTCGGCTCGCTGACGGCCGCACTGCTGGCCTGTGTGCTGCTGAAACTCCGGGTACGCAAGTACCAGGCCCTGTGCGCGGCGGAGGATCTCGACGAGGACCAGGACGGCATCCCGGACGTGTACGAGAAGGACAACCCGGATTACCACCTGAGGATGGCCGAGATCCACGAGAAGAAGGCGGCGGAGCACCGGCGCATGGCGGAAGTCGCGAGTGCGTCGCGCGCCGAAGGCGACAGTCCGGCATGATCTGACAGCAGACCCGAAGCAGAGATGAGGGAGTCACCGATGAGCGACCCCGGCAGCACGACCACCACCCTCGAAGCCGCGGGTGACACGGTCGGACCGGTCCGGCTGGCCGGCGCTGACAAGTCCCTGGGGCAGCTGGTGGCGACGGCGACCGCCGAGATGTCCGCCCTGGTGCACGACGAGATCGCGCTGGCCAAGGCGGAACTCAGGCAGGACGTCAAGCGGGGGGTGACGGGCGGGGTGGCCGGCACGGTCGCCGGGGTCCTCGCCCTGTTCTCCCTGCCGGTGCTGAGCTTCGCCGCCGCCTACGGAATCCACAACCTCGGTCTGGGACTCGCCTGGTCGTTCCTGATCGTGGGAGCGGCCTTCCTGCTGCTGGCGGGCCTGGCGGCACTGCTGGCCGTGACCAAGTTCAAGAAGGTCAAGCCGCCGGAGCGCACCATCGCGTCGGCCAAGCAGACGGCCGCCGTGCTGCAGAACGCCAAGCCGCACCCCCGCGGGACGAAGGCCCCCTCCGCATCCGTGGCACGCTCGTCCGCATGACGGCACCCGATACGCCCTCTGTCGGCAACGGAAGCAGCACCGGGAACGGAAACGCCGCCGGGAACGGGAACTGGAGCGGCGCCGGGAACGGAAACGGTAGCGGGAACGGCGCCGGGAACGGCGGCCCCATCCGGATCGACGGGCCCTGGACCCATCGGGACGTGGCGGCCAACGGCGCCCGCTTCCACATCGCGGAGCTGGGCGACGGACCGCTGGTGCTGCTGCTGCACGGCTTTCCGCAGTTCTGGTGGACATGGCGGCACCAGCTGCCCGCCCTGGCCGACGCCGGCTTCCGCGCGGTCGCGATGGACCTCCGCGGCGTCGGAGGCAGCGACCGCACACCCCGGGGTTACGACCCCGCGAACCTCGCACTCGACATCACCGGCGTGGTGCGGTCCCTCGGCGAGCCCGACGCGGCGCTCGTGGGCCACGGCCTCGGCGGCTATCTCGCCTGGACGGCGGCCGTGATGCGGCCCAAGCTCGTCCGGCGACTCGCGGTCTCCTCGATGCCGCACCCGCGCCGCTGGCGCTCGTCGATGCTCGGCGACTTCGCGCAGAGCCGCGCCGGCTCGTATGTGTGGGGCTTCCAGCGGCCCTGGCTGCCGGAGCGTCAGCTCCTCGCGGACGACGCGGCCCTGGTAGGGCGGCTGATCAGGGAGTGGTCGGGGCCCCGCCCTCCCGAGGAGGAGGCTCTCGACGTCTACCGCCGGGCCATGTCCATCCCGTCGACGGCGCATTGCTCGATCGAGCCGTACCGGTGGATGGTGCGGTCGATGGCCCGTCCGGACGGTATCCAGTTCAACCGCAGGATGAAGCGTCCGGTCCGGGTGCCGACGCTCCATCTCCATGGCTCGCTGGACACGGCGATGCGCACGCGCAGCGCGGCGGGCTCCGGTCAGTACGTCGAAGCCCCCTACCGCTGGAGGCTGTTCGACGGGCTCGGCCACTTCCCCCATGAGGAGGACCCGGTCGCGTTCTCCAGCGAACTCGTCAACTGGCTGAAGGATCCCGAGCCCGACCGGTGACCTGAGCCCCGACCTGCCCACCCCGGGGCCGACCGGCACACCCCGGGGCCGCGACTGCCCGCGCCGCTCCTCCGCACACCGCGGTGGTTCCCGACGAGGCGGCCGCCTGCCGCCGACCGAGGTGCGGGGCCGTGCGAACGGGTGTGCGGCGAACGGGGATTGCCCGGCGCATAGGCCAATTGGCGGGCCCCGATGCGGTTACCGACCTTGGGGCACGGGCACACGTCGGGGTATGGGCTGGACGCACGACTACAGTGACACAGCACGCAACTCCCACTCGGCCTCCGCGCCGGTAACGGGCGAAAGGGGCGGCCCCCAGGGGCGGGGTCATGATCCCCGTCTCGGGATCCCGCGTATCCTCCGCCGTCGCGCCCGCTGGGTATCGGCGCGACTGCGCCATCCTCGCGGCTGACGCCGTCACACCGGCGGCCCGCTCTCCTGCTCCCGCACCCTCCACGGCACGGACGCACCGTGGGGCGCGGGAGCCTGCGCGGGGCGAGGGGTCTTCCGCCCTCCGGCTGCTGCCGTGTCGCCGGCAACGCCGCTCCCGGCACTCGTATGCACGGACCCGGCGTATGCCGGACACGGGCGCGCCGCCGGCTGTACGCGGACCCCGGCGGCTACCCCGCGCGGGCGCGCCGCAGATTCTCGGACGGCATCTCCGCCGGCGCGCAGAAGCGGCTGCCCCGCGCGGGCGCGCCGCAGGTCGCGGCATCTTCCTGCGCCCCGCGCGTCAGAGCGCGCAGCCCTGGCTGTCGACCTCCTGGTCGGCCGTGCGGCCGAGTCTGATGTCGTCGCGGATCTCGTCGGCCGTCAGTGCGTAACCGGTGTCGGCGTCGTCCAGCGACCGGGCGAAGATCACTCCGTACACGTCACCGTCGGCCGTGAGCAGCGGGCCGCCGGAGTTGCCCTGGCGGACCGTCGTGAACAGCGAGTAGACATCACGGCGCACGTCGCCGCGGCGGTAGATGTCGCGGCCCTCGGCCTCTATGCGACCCCGGACCCGCGCGGAGCGGACATCGTAGGACCCGTTCTCCGGGAAACCCGCGACGATCGCGCTGTCACCGCTGCGGGCGTCCTCGTCGCTGAAGCGCAGCGGCGGCGCCTTCAGGTCGGGGACGTCCAGCACGGCGATGTCGCGCTGCCAGTCGTAGAGGACGACCTTGGCGTCGTACCGCCTGCCCTCCCCGCCTATCTGCACCGTCGGCTCGTCGACTCCGCCCACGACGTGCGCGTTCGTCATGACCCGCCGTTCGGAGAAGACGAAACCCGTGCCCTCGAGGACCTTGTTGCAACTCTGCGCCGTGCCGACGACCTTGACGATGGACCGCTGCGCCCGGGCCGCCACCGGGCTGTCGACCAGCGCCGGGTCCGGCGGCCTGACCTCGGTGATGGGCTCGTTGGCGAAGGGGCTGAAGACCTGGGGGAAGCCGTTCTGCGCGAGGATGGACCGGTAGTCCTGGAACCATGTCGGCGCCTGCGCCGGCAGCACCCGGGTGACGCCGTGCAGGATCTTGGAGTTCCTGGCCTCCGTGCCGAACAGAGGCAGCGCCGTGCCTTCCACGAGGAGGCCGATGATCCAGGCCACCAGCAGCAGCGCGGCGACGTTCACCAGGGCACCACCGGTCGCGTCTAGCGCACGTGCCGGGGTCCATGTGATGTAGCGGCGGAGCTTGTTGCCCAGGTGGGTGGTGAGTGCCTGGCCGACGGAGGCGAACACGATCACGATCACGACGGCGACTATCGCGGCTGCCGTGGACACCTCCGTCCCGTTCGTCGTCCGGTCCCAGAGAAAGGGGAGCGAGTAGACGGCGACGAGCCCACCGCCGAGAAACCCGACCACCGACAGGACGCCGACGACGAAGCCCTGGCGATATCCGACGACGGCGAACCACACGGCGGCGAGCAACAGCAGGATGTCCAGCAGGTTCACCGTCGTCAGCCTCGCAGTTTCGTCGTCCGGCACTCCGCCCGGCAGGGGAACCCCGGATCAGCTCCCGGTGGCGCCGGACCGACCACCGGGAGAGCACAGCACGTGGGCAACGGTCTCACGAACGCCAGTCGAGCGGGACCTGCCTGGCACGGTCCCACGGTCGCTCCCAGCCCGCGAAGTGCAGGATGCGGTCGATCAATCCGCCGGTGAAACCCCAGACCAGAGCCGACTCGACCAGGAAGGCCGGACCGAGGTGACCGCTGGGGTGGACGGCCGTGGCCCGGTTCACCGGGTCCGTGAGATCCGCCACGGGCACGGTGAAGACCCGGGCGGTCTCGGCGGGGTCGACTGCGGTGACCGGGGAGCGGTCGCGCCACCAGCCGAGGACCGGGGTCACGACGAAGCCGCTCACCGGGATGTACAGGCGGGGCAGCACCCCGAAGATCTGGACGCCGGACGGATCGAGGCCGGTCTCCTCCTCGGCCTCCCGGAGAGCGGCGCGGAGCGGCCCCGTGGTGGCCGGATCGCCGTCCCCGGGATCGAGGGCACCGCCGGGAAACGACGGCTGGCCGGCGTGGGAGCGCAGGCTGGTCGCCCGCTCCATGAGCAGCAGCTCGGGGCCCCGGGAGCCGTCGCCGAACAGGATCAGCACGGCGGACTGACGCCCTCCGCCACCCGCGGGCGGGAGAAACCGGCTGAGCTGCTCGGCAGCTATGGTTCCGGCGGACCGTGACACGGGTTCCAGCCAGTCGGGCAGGTCCTCGCCACTCACCACCGCGTCGCCGCCGTGTCTCCCGTGCGTCCCGTGCGTACGTGTCATGGGCACCCCCGTGGTGTGCAACGGCCGCGATGGCCGGGAACGTTCCTGCGGGCTCCGGCAGACCCCGGCACCGGCGCGCTGCGGGAAGCCCGGAAGAACGGCGAGAGCGACTGGACCGACTGGGGCAGCCGAACCGACTGGGGCAGCTGGGACAACGGAGCCCGGTGAGGCAGCAGTACCGGAGCCGGGCGGCCGGGATCCGGCGTCCGGTGCCGGCCCGGTGGGCGGGGCATCGGAGGGATCACCCGGCCCCCAGCGGGGCTGCGGGCTTGCCCGGGTAGTCGGGCGGAGGATTCAGACGCTGCCCCGGGAAGCCGCCCATCTCGTACTTGAGGAGCTTCCTCGCCCTTTCCGGATCGGTCTCGCCTTCCCCGTACGAGGGGCAGAGATGGGCGATGGGGCATGCGCCGCACGCCGGTTTGCGGGCGTGGCAGATCCGGCGGCCATGGAAGATGACCCGGTGGGAGAGCATCGTCCACTCGCTCTTCGGGAAGATGCCGGCGACCTCAGCCTCGATCTTGACCGGGTCCTCCTGCTCGGTCCACTTCCACCGGCGGGCGAGCCGCATGAAGTGGGTGTCCACGGTGATACCCGGGACCCCGAACGCGTTCCCCAGCACCACGAAGGCCGTCTTGCGCCCGACACCGGGCAGCGTGACCAGGTCCTCCAGCCGACCGGGAACCTCGCCGCCGAAGTCGTCCCGCAGCGCCTTGGACAGGCCGATGAGGGACTTCGCCTTGGCCCGGAAGAATCCGGTCGGCCTGATCAGCTCCTCCACCTCCTCCGGCACGGCCGCGGCCATGTCCTCGGGCGCCGGGTACCTGGCGAAGAGCGCGGGCGTCGTCTGGTTCACCCGCAGGTCCGTCGTCTGAGCGGACAGTACGGTCGCGACGAGCAACTGGAAGGGGTTGCGGAAGTCAAGCTCGGGGTGTGCGTACGGATACACGTCGGCAAGCTCACGGTTGATCCGGCGCGCCCTGCGCACCATCGCCAGCCGGGACTCGGACCCGGCGGCCGGCACGGCCCGCGACTTCTTCCTGCCGTACTCCTTCCCGGCGTCCGGTTTGCTCTTGGCGTCCGGCTTGCCCTCTGCATCCGGCCTGTTCTTCGCGTCCGGCTTCTTCTTGGCGTCCGGCTTCTTCTTGGTGGTGGGCATCGCCGCAGCGGTGGGCTTCCCGGCCGCGGACTTCCTGGTGGTGCCCTTCGGCGCCGCCGCCTCAGCGGAGGCCCCGGCCGCGGACTTCTCCGTCCCAGCCGCCTTCGCCGCAGGCGTCTGCGCCACGGCCGATTTCCGCGCCGCTGCCCGCGGCGTCTTCGGGGAAGCCATAAAAGTAGTCCTATTTTTCGCTTTTGCTACATATGCCGGAACGTGGCGAATGGCGTTCGCCCACAGCGGAATTTTCGTCCCCTGCCACTCTCACAGCCCCCTCGGCCTGTGCTCTCACCGGCGAGTTGGACACCCGGCCAGCCTAAGGGCCGCCACGGACATCCGCCCCGGCCATGGCGCATCACCACTCGAATCGGCCCCTGAGGCACTGCCGGAGAGGCCGGTGCGTCAGACTTGTGTCGGCCCTTGTGATCGATCGCACTGTTTTCCCGTACGGCATCATGGGGACCACCGTCCCCTGAGCAGGTCGACAAGGAGAGAACTCGTGGACGACGTTCTGCGGCGCGCCCCGCTCTTCGCGGCGCTCGATGACGAGCAGGCCGCGGAGCTCCGCGCCTCGATGAGTGAAGTGACGCTCGCCCGCGGCGACGCGCTCTTCCACGAGGGTGACCCGGGCGACCGCCTCTACGTGGTCACCGAGGGCAAGGTCAAGCTCCACCGCACCTCCCCCGACGGCCGGGAGAACATGCTGGCCGTGCTCGGCCCCGGCGAGCTGATCGGCGAGCTGTCCCTCTTCGACCCGGGACCGCGTACCGCCACCGCCACCGCTCTCACCGAGGTCAAGCTCCTCGGCCTGGGCCACGGCGACCTGCAACCCTGGCTGAACGCGCGCCCCGAGGTGGCCACCGCGCTCCTTCGCGCCGTCGCCCGCAGACTCCGCAAGACCAACGACCAGATGTCCGACCTGGTCTTCTCCGACGTTCCCGGTCGTGTCGCCCGGGCGCTCCTCGACCTCTCGCGCCGTTTCGGCGTGCAGTCGGAGGAGGGCATCCACGTCGTCCACGACCTGACCCAGGAAGAGCTGGCCCAGCTCGTCGGCGCCTCCCGTGAAACCGTGAACAAGGCGCTGGCCGACTTCGCGCAGCGCGGCTGGCTCCGGCTCGAGGCCCGCGCGGTCATCCTGCTCGACGTGGAGCGCCTCGCCAAGCGTTCCCGTTAGCCGCCCGGCTCCGCCGCGGAACCCGTACGGTCACGCGCGCCGCGGGCGCCCGGCGCGCCGGTCCAGCGGGTCGCGCACCGGGTCACGGGGCAACAGGGGTATCAGGGCCCGCCCGGCAGTGCTCGGGTCAAGGTTCTCGGCGGGCCCCGCGCACTCGGGCCGTCGCCGCGCAGTGGGCGAGGACCGTGCGGCCGGTCCGGGGCGGGGGCACCGGGCGGGCACCGGAGCGGTGGCCCTGGATAAGCCCTGGAAGAGACCTGGACGAGACCTGGACGAGCCTTAGATGAGGCCGTGTTCTCGCAGGTACTCGAGCTGTGCCCGCACCGAGAGTTCCGCCGCGGGCCACAGCGACCGGTCGACATCGGCGTACACGTGTGCGACCACGTCGGCCGCCGAGCGGTAGCCGTTCTCCACGGCCGTCTCGATCTGCGCCAGCCGGCTCGCCCGGTGGGCGAGGTAGTACTCCACGGCGCCCTGGGCGTCCTCCAGCACCGGGCCGTGCCCGGGAAGCACCGTGTGCACCCCGTCGTCCACGGTCAGGGAGCGCAGCCGGCGCAGCGAGTCCAGATAGTCGCCGAGGCGGCCGTCCGGATGCGCGACGACCGTGGTACCCCGGCCGAGGACGGTGTCACCGGTCAGCACGGCCTGGTCGGCGGCCAGATGAAAGCAGAGCGAGTCCGCCGTGTGCCCGGGCGTCGGTACGACCCTCAGCTCCAGACCGCCGGTACGGATCACGTCCCCCGCGGCCAGCCCCTCGTCGCCGAGCCGGAGTGCGGGGTCGAGGGCACGCACCTTCGTCCCGGTCAGCTCGGCGAACCGGGCGGCTCCCTCGGCGTGGTCCGGATGTCCGTGGGTGAGCAGGGTCAGTGCGATCCGCTTGCCCGCCTTCTCCGCCGTGGCGACGACGTTCCGCAGATGGCCCTGGTCGAGCGGTCCCGGGTCGACGACGACGGCGAGGTCCGAGTCCGGCTCGGCGACGATCCACGTGTTGGTGCCGTCCAGTGTCATCGCGGACGGATTGGGTGCCAGGACGTTGATCGTGCGGGCGGTCGCGCGACCGGACACGACCGCGCCGCGCGGCTGCCCCGGCAGCACGGATGCGTTGGTCACAGCGCGCCTCCCGTCGCCCCGGCCGGACCCGTTCCGCCCACGGGGATGTGCTTGGTGAACTCGTCGTGGCCCGGCCAGCTGAGCACCACTCCCCCCTCCTCCAAGCGTGCCTGAGCCAGGATCGGCGCCAGGTCCCGGCCGGCCGCCGCGGCGAGGGCGTCCGCGGCGCTGGCGAACCGTCCCAGCACCCGCAGCGTGGCGATCGTCGGCGGCATCATCAGCAGCTCGCCCGCGTCGTACCCGGCGGCGGCGTCCGTCGGCCGGATCCACACCGTGCGGTCGGCCTCGGTGGAGGCGTTCCTGGTCCGCTGGCCTCGCGGCAGTGAGGCGGCGAAGAACCAGGTGTCGAAACGGCGCGGCTCGAACTCCGGGGTGATCCACCGCGCCCACGCCCCCAGCAGGTCCGACCGCAGAACCAGGCCCCTGCGGTCGAGGAACTCGGCGAAGGGCAGCGTCCGGTCGACGAGGGCCGCGCGGTCGGCCTCCCAGTCGGCGCCGGTGGTGTCCTCGACGACGGAGTCACCGGTCTCGCCGGCCAGCAGGACGCCTGCCTCCTCGTATGTCTCCCGGACCGCCGCGCAGACCACGGCCTGCGCGGACGCCTCGTCCTCGACACCGAGCCGCCGCGCCCACTCGGACAGGGAGGGCCCCGCCCAGCGCACCGGCCGTGCGTCGCGCTCGTCCACCCCGCCGCCCGGGTAGACGTACGCGCCCCCGGCGAAGGCCATGGAGGCGCGGCGGCGCAGCATATGGACGTGTACGCCCTCGGAGGTGTCCTTGAGCAGCATCACGGTCGCCGCCCGGCGCGGGACGACGGCGGTGAGCTCGCCCGCGGCGAGCGCCCGGATCCGGTCGGGCCATTCCGGTGGGTACCACTGACCATTGGACATGGCCGGATGCTATGCGCTCACGCGCGGATGTTCGAGGGGTGCCCGGACCGGCCGGCGCGGGGGCGGCCGGACCGTCGGCCCGCCCCCCCATGCGGACATCCCCGCGGCCGGTCGGCGGGCACCTCTCCCACGGCCGTTCTCGGCACCTCGGCGCCTCGGCACCTCACAGCAGCTCGGGATCCGTTTCCGACGGCGGTCTCCGGGTCCGGACCGGGGTTCCGGGCTCCCGTGAAAAGGCCGGGGCACCTCCGGCGGGGGGTCCGGCCTCGCGACGGCTCAGCCCTGGACGAGCTCCACCTGGATCTCGACCTCGACGGGCGCGTCCAGCGGCAGCACGGCGACACCCACGGCGCTGCGCGCGTGCACGCCCCTGTCGCCGAGGACCGCGCCGAGCAACTCACTCGCTCCGTTGACGACGGCGGGCTGACCCGTGAAGTCGGAGGCGGAGGCGACGAAGCCGACCACCTTCACGACCCGGGCGATCCGGTCCAGGTCGCCGGCGATGGACTTCACGGCGGCCAGCGCGTTCAGCGCACAGGTGGCGGCCAGTTCCCTGGCCTCCTCGGGGGTCACCTCCGCGCCGACCTTGCCGGTCACCGGAAGCTTCCCCTCCACCATCGGGAGCTGCCCGGAGGTGTATACGTACGGACCCGACTGCACGGCCGGCTGATAGGCCGCCAGCGGCGGCACGACGGCCGGCAGCGTCAGCCCGAGTTCGGTGAGCCTGCCCTCGACGGCACCGCTCATGACTTCTCCCGCTTGAGGTAGGCCACGAGCTGCTCGGGGTTGTTCGGCCCGGGGACGACCTGGACGAGTTCCCAGCCGTCCTCGCCCCAGGTGTCCAGGATCTGCTTGGTCGCGTGCACGAGAAGGGGCACGGTCGCGTATTCCCACTTGGTCATGGAGCCGACTGTAGCCGCACCGGCGGGCGGCCCGGTGACACAGGTTCGGTCGGTACGCGCGCGACGCCGCGGCCGGCCGGCCGATCGGTACGCGCGACGCCGGGCCCTGGCCGGTCGGCCAGGGCGACCCGGGGGCGCTTAGCCTTCGGGTCGACTGGTTAGGCTCCAGGACGTGAGCAGGCTCCAGGTCGTCAGCGGCAAGGGCGGGACCGGTAAGACGACGGTCGCCGCGGCCCTCTCGCTCGCCCTCGCGACCGAGGGAAAGCGCACCCTCCTCGTCGAGGTCGAGGGCAGGCAAGGTATCGCACAGCTCTTCGAGACGGAGGCACTGCCCTACGAGGAACGCAAGATCGCCGTGGCTCCCGGCGGCGGCGAGGTGTGCGCGCTGGCCATCGACGCCGAGCGGGCCCTCCTCGACTACCTCCAGATGTTCTACAAACTGGGGTCGGCGGGCCGGGCCCTGAAGAAGCTCGGCGCGATCGACTTCGCCACGACCATCGCGCCGGGCGTGCGAGACGTCCTCCTGACCGGCAAGGCCTGCGAGGCCGTGCGCCGCCGGGACAAGCAGGGCCGGTATGTCTACGACCACGTCGTCATGGACGCCCCTCCGACCGGCCGCATCACCCGTTTCCTGAACGTCAACGACGAGGTCGCCGGTCTCGCCAAGATCGGCCCGATACACCATCAGGCCCAGGCGGTGATGCGCGTCCTCAAGTCCGCCGAGACCGCCGTCCACCTGGTCACACTGCTGGAGGAGATGCCCGTGCAGGAGACCGCGGACGGCATCGCCGAGCTGCGTGCAGCGGACCTCCCCACCGGCATGGTGATCGTGAACATGGTGCGTCCGCACGTCCTCGACGAGGAGGCGGTGCGGAGCGCCGGGACCGCCACCCGCCGCAAGGACATCGCCAGGTCGCTGAGCGGGGCGGGGGTGAGCGGCGCGGCCGGACTGGTCGGGCCGCTGCTCGAGCAGGCCGCCGAGCACGCCCAGCGCGTCGAGCTGGAGCGCGAGCAGCGCGCCGCTCTGGAGGCGCTGGAGCTGCCGGCGTACGAACTCCCGCTGCTGAGCGAAGGGGTCGACCTGGCCGGGCTGTTCCAGCTGGCGACCGAGCTGCGAAAGCTCGGAGTGAACAGCGGAGCCGATGCCGGGGGGGATGCCCAGTGACCGCAGTGATCCCAGCGACCCGGGCGACCGCAGTGATCCGAGCGACCGGAGCGACCGGAGCAAGCGAAATGGCGGGGCTGACCCAAGAGGCCGAAGTCGCCGAAGGCCCCGGAGCAGCCGGAGCAGCCAAAGTGGCCGGAGTGGCCGGATGACGTCGTCGATGACGCGCGGCAGCGCGCTGCAGGACACACCGCTGCTCGAGGTCGACGCCCTGCTCGACGACCCTGGCATCCGCATCGTCGTGTGCTGCGGCGCCGGCGGGGTGGGCAAGACGACGACCGCGGCCGCCCTCGGGGTACGGGCGGCGGAGCGCGGCCGCCGGGCGGTCGTACTCACCATCGACCCCGCCCGCCGGCTGGCCCAGTCGATGGGGATCGACCTGCTGGACAACACCCCGCGCCGGGTGGACGGCATCAAGGGCGACGGCGAGTTGCACGCCATGATGCTCGACATGAAGCGCACCTTCGACGAGATCGTCGAGGCGCACGCGGACCCGTCGCGGGCCCGCGCCATCCTGGACAACCCCTTCTACCAGTCCCTGTCGGCCGGCTTCGCGGGCACGCAGGAGTACATGGCGATGGAGAAGCTGGGGCAGCTGCGGGCGCGCGACGAGTGGGACCTCATCGTGGTGGACACTCCCCCGTCGCGGTCGGCGCTGGACTTCCTGGACGCACCGAAGCGGCTCGGGTCCTTCCTGGACGGCAAGTTCATCAGGCTGCTGATGGCCCCCGCCAAGATGGGCGGGCGGGCCGGGATGAAGTTCCTCAACGTCGGTATGTCGATGATGACCGGGACGCTGGGCAAGCTGCTGGGGGGTCAGTTCCTGCGCGACGTACAGACCTTCGTGGCGGCGATGGACACGATGTTCGGCGGGTTCCGCACCCGTGCCGATGCCACCTACCGGCTGCTCCAGGCTCCCGGGACGGCGTTCCTGGTGGTCGCCGCCCCGGAACGGGACGCCCTGCGCGAGGCGGCGTACTTCGTGGAGCGTCTGGCGTCGGAGGAGATGCCCCTGGCCGGACTGGTACTCAACCGCGTCCACGGCAGCGGCGCCGCACGGCTCTCGGCCGAGCGGGCGCTCGCCGCCGCAGAAAATCTTGACGAGGGCCGCATTGTCGATCAGGAGGCCGGGAAGGCTGCTGAGCGTGGCTCCGCGGGGTCCTCTCCCACCCCTTCCGCCGTGGAGCCGGAACCCGAGTACACGCCCGAGCCCGAATCCGAGCCCGGTCGGCCTTCGGCGCCCCCGACCTCACAACTGACCGCCGGGCTACTGCGCTTGCATGCCGAACGGATGCAGGTGCTGTCCCGAGAGCAGCGCACGCGTGACCGCTTCACCGCGCTCCACCCCGAGGTGCCGGTGACCGAAGTGGCCGCTCTGCCCGGTGATGTGCACGATCTCGCAGGCCTGCGCACCATCGGGGACAGACTGGCGGGCGGTGGCCTCCCGGCCGGAGCCGCCTAGCGGCCGGGTGGCCGGCTCGACGGCGCTCCCGGCCGGCACTCGGCCGTGCCCGTGCCGACCCGCCCGTGCCAACCGTGCGCACGGCCGGTTCGGCGGAGTCGTCCGTAACGGTCGGCCGACCGCACCGACCGGTCGTGCGCATGCCGACCCCCGGAGACCCCCGGGCCGACGCTCCACAGTTCGGCGTGTGATACCTCACACTCGAACGGGCGGGTTCGACACCGGGCACGTCGCGGGCGAGCCACGCTCGGCGCGAGGCCGACTCAGCGGTCGACGCTCTCCGTACGGCACCCGCCGGAACTGTGGCACGCAGCGCGCAGACGGTACGGAGTCGGCAGACACCGGGTGGCAGTACCACCGCAGCACCACCAAGCCGCACCGCGCCTTCTCGCGCAGTGCCGTCTCGCGGGCCACCACCGGACCGCAGAGGTACGAGGACCCCGGCGTACGAGCCGTGGGACGGCCGGAGGCGACGGAAGGCCTGGCCGAATCCCAACCGCGCGGGGACACGCCATGGCGCGCCCTGGCCGCACCGGCCGCCGGTTCAGCTCAGCCCACGGCCGCGAAAGTCTCGTAGGTCTCGTCGTCCTCGAGGCCCACAGGCAGAATGCCCGCGCTTCGCTCGTATTCCGTACGCGCGGTTTCCAGCAGGCGACGCCAGGAGGTGACCGTGGGGCGCCTGCGCAGCAACGCGCGCCTCTCCCGCTCGGTCATACCACCCCACACTCCGAACTCGACGCGATTGTCGAGCGCGTCGGCCAGGCACTCCGTCCGCACCGGGCATCCGGTGCACACCGCCTTGGCCCTGTTCTGCGCCGCTCCTTGTACGAACAGTTCATCCGGATCGGTAGTGCGGCAAGCTGCCTGCGCACTCCAGTCGGTTACCCAGCCCATGCCGGCGCCGTCCTCTCCCGAATCGAGGCTCCCCCACGGCGGCAGCGGCATATTCACCGCTGCCAGTTGAGGACGTTACGGAAGGTGGGCAGAGCGCAACACCCCCTTCGGGCCCAATCTTGAATGGTCCGAACGGACTATGCGTAAGCGGCAGATCACCCGGGGGAGTGACCCGAGGGCATACGTAAGGAATCCGGTACATAAGATGGGCAAGTGGAAGAGGCCGCCGGGTGGGGATCGCCCTGAGAGAGGCTCGGGGACAGCGGAAACAGCGTGGACAGCGTGGGAGACAGCGCGCTGCCGTGATGCGCAACCGCACTGCTGTGACAGCTGGGAGCAGCCTAGGCCAAGGCCTATACACGTGTCCGGAGAATAAGAACGTAGGCTGCCCCCATGTCGAAGAAGCGATCGGGCGGTGGCCTGACCGGGACCCAGCAGGCCGCGAAGTTCCTCGGAGTCAGCGTGCTCGCGGGAGCTGTGCTTGCCGGTCTCGCCCTGCCGGCCGCCGGCGCGCTGGGACTGGCCGCCAAGGGCACGGTCGAGGGGTTCGACGAGATCCCCGCCAACCTCAAGACCCCTCCGCTGAGCCAGCGCACGACGATCCTCGACGCCGACGGGGGGCAGATCGCCACCGTCTACTCACGCGACCGCACGGTGGTCAAGCTCAAGGACATCTCGCCGTACATGCAGAAGGCGATCGTGGCCATCGAGGACGCGCGCTTCTACGAGCACGGGGCGATCGACCTCAAGGGCGTGCTGCGCGCGCTCAACCGCAACGCGCAGGAAGGCGGCGTCACCCAGGGAGCGTCGACGCTCACCCAGCAGTATGTGAAGAACGTGTTCGTCGAGGAGGCGGGGGACGACCCGGACAAGGTCGCCCAGGCCACCCAGCAGACCATCGGCCGCAAGGTCCGCGAACTCAAGTTCGCGATCCAGGTCGAGGAGGAGCTGGGGAAGAAGAAGATCCTCGAGAACTACCTGAACATCACCTTCTTCGGCCAGCAGGCCTACGGCGTCGAGGCGGCGTCCAAGCGCTACTTCTCGAAGTCGGCCAAGTACCTGAAGCTTGAGGAGGCCGCGCTGCTGGCCGGCATCGTCCAGTCGCCCAGCCGCTACGACCCCGTCAACGACGGCGAGGAGGCCGCCAAGCGCCGGAACACCGTGCTGCAGCGGATGGCCGACGTCGGCGACATCTCCCAGGCCGAGGCCGACAGGGCCAAGGAGACACCGATCGAGCTGAAGGTCAGCAAGCCCAAGAACGGCTGCATCACCGCCGTCGACGGCGCCGGTTTCTTCTGCGACTACGTGCGCGAGGTCTTCCTCACGGACCCGGTCTTCGGCAAGACCCGCGAGGAGCGGGCCAAGGTCTGGAACCAGGGCGGCCTGACGATCCGTACGACCCTGGACCCGCAGGCGCAGAAGTCCGCCCAGGAGTCGCTGGGGGACCACGTCTACCAGGACGACAAGGTCGCGGCGGCGATCACTCTGGTCGAACCCGGGACGGGCAGGATCGTCGCCATGGGCCAGTCCAAGCCGTACGGCTTCGGCGAGAACGAGACCCAGATCAACTACTCGGTCAACGCCAGGATGGGCGGCTCCAACTACGGCTTCCCGGTGGGTTCGACCTTCAAGCCGTTCGTGGCCGCCGCCGCGCTGGAGCAGGGCCGTCCGCCGACGCAGTCGTACCCGGCGCCGTACAAGATGCCCTACCCGGACTCGATCGCGAGCTGCTCCGACCGGCCCTGGCGCAACCGCGGCGGCGACACGGTGGAGAACGAGAACGAGAAGGAAGTCGGGCCCTACGCGCTCCGCGAGGCGATGGAGCTGTCCGTCAACACGTACTTCGTGCAGATGATAGGAGACATCGGCCTCTGCCCCGTCGTGGAGATGACCGACCGCCTGGGCGTGGTGCAGGGCAACGGGGAGAAACTCCCGGCCAGCCCCGCGCCGCTGACCCTGGGCTCGACGGGCATCTCGCCGCTGACGATGGCCAACGCGTACGCGACGTTCGCGAACCGCGGCACGCACTGCACGCCGACCGCCATCGAGTCGATCAGGACCGCCGACGGCAAGAGCCTCCGGGTGCCGCAGACCGAGTGCGGCAAGGTGATGTCGGAACGCACCGCCGACACCGTCAACACGCTGCTGCGCGGCGTGGTCGACTCCGGTACGGGCCAGGAGGCCGGCCTGACGGACCGCGACAACGCGGGCAAGACGGGTACGACGGACGAGCGCAAGAACGCCTGGTTCGTCGGCTACACCCCGAACCTGTCCGGCGCGGTCTGGGTCGGCAGCGCCTCCCAGAAGGTGAAGATGTTCGACATCCGGATCGGCGGGCGCTACCACGGGAAGGTCTTCGGCGGCCAGGTCCCGGGCCCGATCTGGAAGGACGCGATGGCGGGAGCCCTGCGGGGCAAGGAGAACCCGGGCTTCAACACGGTCCATGTGCCCGACGCGCCGGAGGGCGGGGACGAGGAGGACCGGCGCCGGGACGACGGCGACGGTGACGGCGACGGTGGCGACGACAAGCCCGGCAGGAGCGCCGGCCGGGACCCCTTCCCCGACATCTCGCTCCCGCCGGACTTCATCGGCGGCAACATCACCCGCGGCCAGGACGGAGGCGGGAACGGCGCCGGAGACGGGGGCGCGGACGGAGGCCGGCAGCGGGACTGACCCGGCGCCCACCGCGGTACGGCGGCCCCGGCCGGTTCGGACAGCGGGGCACGGCACGGCGACGGAGGCGGCCGGCGGATCGGCGAAGCGGCCCGATGCGGACGGGTCCCTTCGCCGAGCGGCTCCCCTGCGGACCGCGTGCCCCACGCGCGGCCTGCCTCGTCAGCCGGCGAGCAGCCTCCTGACCGCCGCGGCCACCCGGCCGCCCTCTGCACGGCCCGACACCCTCGGGTTGACGATCTTCATGACCGCACCCATCGCCCGGGGGCCCTCGGCACCCGCCGCCCTGGCCTCCTCGACGGCCTGGGCCACGACCCCGTTCAGCTCGTCGTCCGTCAACTGCCGGGGGAGGTAGGCGTCGAGGAGCGCGCCCTCCGCCCTCTCGCGGTCCGCCTGCTCGGCACGACCGCCCTGGGCGAAGGCTTCGGCCGCCTCGCGCCGCTTCTTCGCCTCCTTGGCGATCACCTTCCGGACCTCGTCGTCGGAGAGCTCACGCGCCTCCTTGCCCGCGACCTCCTCCTTGGTGATCGCGGAGAGCGTCAGCCGGAGCGTCGAGGAGCGCAGCTCGTCGCGTGCCCTGATCGCCTCGGTGAGGTCTTCCTTCAACTGGGACTTGAGCGTGGTCATGCGTCGATTGTGGCAGGCGCGCGCTCCGGTGTGCCCGCGCGTTTCCCCGGCTCGCGCCGCACTCCCACGCCGGGCGGCCCGGCCGGGACGGCCCTCGCGGCACGGCCGCGACCTGCGGTCCTCCCCTGCCTCGCGACCTGCGATCCTCCGCTCCCCGGCAGCCCCGACCCCGTACGGTCCGGTCGTCCTCGGTGTGCCGCCGCGATGGCCGAGTTCGCCGCCACCCGGGTGGTCCCCGGGTCCTCGGGTACGCGGCCGGCCGTGCTGCCCGGCGTGGCACTGACGGGGCAGTGCCTCCCGGCGCTCGCCCGGCACGGCGGCGCCGACCCGCACAGCGCCGGCACTCGGCCGGACCCGCCGACACTCGGCCGGACCCGCCGACACTCGGCGGGACTCGCCGTCGCCACCGCGCTCGCCGTCCTCGTGTTCCGGATGCGCCGCCGTCTGCGGCGGCCGGCGTACTCGGCCGGAATCGGTCCGGCCGCGGTTGGCCGTCCCGGGCGCCCCGCGATCCGGCCGTGGTACCTCTTGTGGAGCGTGTTCCTGATCGCCGCCGCGGCCCTCAGGGGCTCGGTGCGTCCGGCGAACGCGGCGGCTCTGCCGAGCGGAGTGCTCGCTCCTGCGGTGATGCCGAGCGGGTTCGCGCCCGACCATAATCGGCTGTTGATCGCAGTCGGCGGAAGCACACTGGGGGGACTGGCGCTGTGGTGCGCATACAGGCTGACGGCACGGGCGGCGGGCAGGGTTCCCCCTCCACAGGCACCACTCCCAGAGGCACCACTCCCAGAGGCACCACTCCCGGAAGCATCCCGTCCGGAGGCACCACTTCCGGAGGCCCTCCCGTAAGCATCGCGTCCGACGGACCCCTCGCCCTGGGACCCGCCTCCGCAGCACGACGGCACGGCGCAGGACCCGAGCCGTCCGCCGGGCAGCACAGCGTGAGGATCCCCGCGACCACCCGCGGGCGCGTCCTGGTGGGTCTCGGCATGGCGGCGGTGGCGGTCTTCTTCCTCACGACCGTGCCGTTCCACCGGAACTGGTTCGACCTCCACGTCTACTACGGCGCGGTCGAGCACTGGATCGGCGGCGCCCCGATCTACGACTACCTCAGGCCCGGAACCCACTACGGCTTCACCTATCCGCCCTTCGCGGCTCTGTGCATGCTGCCCATGACCCTCGTCGGGTGGCACAGCGCACTGGCGATAAGCCAGCTCCTGAACATCGCGGCCGCCGCGGTCGTCCTCCATGTCTGCCTCGACGCGACGATCCGGCGGGAGAGCCGCCACCGGTGGTTCGCGTACACCGCGGCGGCCTGCATGCTCGCCCTGCTGGAGCCCGTCCGGGACACCGTGAGCTTCGGCCAGGTCAATCTGCTGCTCCTGGCCCTGGTCCTCGTCGACTGCCGGTTGCTGACGGCCGGACATGAACGCTTCCCGTCCCTCGGGCGGCTCGCCGGTCTCGGCATCGGCCTCGCCGCCGCGATCAAGCTCACCCCGGCGATCTTCATCTGCTACCTGCTGGTCACCCGACGGTGGCGGGCGGCAGGAGTCGCCATCGGCACCGCGAGCGGTGCGACCCTGCTCGCGGCGTGGGCGGCGCCGACCGCTTCACGTACTTTCTGGACCGAGGCGATGTGGAACACCGACCGGGTCGGTTCGCTCGCCTATGTCTCCAACCAGTCCTGGCAGGGCATGCTGGCCCGGCTCACCGAACCGTTCGCCGAGCCCAGCCGCGCCGTGTGGGCGGTCGGCGTAGTGCTGCTGCTCTGGCTGTGGGCGCGGCGGGCACGCCAGGCCGCAGCCGCCGGCGACGAACTCGCGGGCTTCGCGCTGACAGGTGCCGCCGCCTGTCTGGTGAGCCCGGTCACCTGGGTGCACCACCTCGTCTGGCTCATCCCGGCCCTCGCCGTACTCGCCGACAAGGGGCTGCGCTCGGATCCGGGCGGACGGCGCCGCCGCCGGCTGCTGACCTGGGCTCTGGTGGGCTACGCCGTCCTGTGCAGCAGCATGGTCTGGCTGTGGCGCTGGAACGACGGCGGCGCACCCGGATTCCTGGGTGCCAACGCCTATGTGTGGATGGCGCTGCTCCTCCTCCTGCTCCTGCCGCTCGGAGGGCCGGGCACGGACCGGGACGGGCCGTATGCGGAGAGCGGACCGTCTGCGACGATGGGCACATGCGCGCACGCTACGGCCTCCCTCTCAAGATCGGTGCCGGTGTCACGGCTCTCGGAGCAGCCTCCATCGCCTACGCGGCCGGGTTCGAAGCCCGCTCCTTCCGGCTCAGGCGGGTGACGGTCCCGGTACTGCCGAGAGGGATGCGCCCGCTGCGGGTACTGCAGGTCTCCGACATCCACATGGTCTGCGGACAGCGCAAGAAGCGCGCCTGGCTGCAGTCCCTGGCGGGGCTGCGTCCCGACCTCGTCGTCAACACCGGCGACAACCTCTCGGACACCGACGGCGTGCCCGAGGTACTCGACGCCCTCGGGCCGCTGATGGAGTACCCGGGTGTGTACGTCTTCGGCTCGAACGACTACTACGGCCCGAAACTGCGCAACCCGGCCCGCTATCTGATCGAGAAGGCCCAGGGCCGCCATGGGCTCAACGGCAACGCCCCGGCGGTGGGCGTCGTACACAACCCATGGGAGGGCCTCCGGGACGCCTTCGACGCGGCCGGCTGGATCGGGCTGAGCAACGCGCGCGGCCGCCTGAAGCTCGACGGCGGCCTCGAGATCGCCTTCACCGGACTCGACGATCCGCACATCAAACGAGACCGCTACGAGAAGGTCGCCGGCGGCCCCGACCGGACGGCCGACTTCTCGATGGCGGTCGTCCACGCGCCCTATCTGCGCTGTCTCGACGCCTTCACCACCGAGGGCTACCCCCTGATCCTCGCGGGCCACACCCACGGCGGCCAACTGTGCATCCCCTTCTACGGCGCCCTGGTCACCAACTGCGACATCGACACCGACCGGGTGAAGGGCCTGTCCACCCACAGGTCAGACGGCCTCGTCTCCTACCTGCACGTCTCCGCCGGCTGCGGCACCAACCGCTACACCCCGGTCCGCTTCGCCTGTCCCCCGGAGGCGACACTGCTGACCCTGGTGGCTCGGGACTGAGGACGGACACCCGAGGCCGCTGAACCCCCTCCCTCTCACCATCCCCTCCAGCCTTCTCCCGTCCCACTCCCGTCCCACTCCCGTCCCTCTCCCGTCCTTTCCCAGGCCGGCGACCGCAGCCGCTCTCGCCGCTCCGCACCAGGTGAGGGACCCGGAAAACCGGATTTCGTCTCCGGCCGCCCGTGGGCTAAAGTAAACGTCGTCGCCGCGAGAGCAGCGACATCGGGGTGTGGCGCAGCTTGGCAGCGCGCTTCGTTCGGGACGAAGAGGTCGTGGGTTCAAATCCCGCCACCCCGACAGTGAAGTACCAGGTCAGGGGCCTGATCCGCTTAGCGGGTCGGGTCCCTGAGTGGTTTCTGGGGTCGTTTTGGGAGCCGAGTTCAGAATCCCGCTCCCAGCCGCGAGTCTCCGTGCGTGCTGTTTGACCCCATCGCTGACTGCTGGCCGTATCCTCCTCGCTTCCCACAGCCAGGGAGCCCCTATGCCTGTACAGCCCGAGGGCCGCTCAGCTTCGCGTGCCTGACCACTGACTGCCCGTGACCTGAGCTGGCAGGGTGGCCTGGGGGGCGAGCAGCGCCCGTGGCCGCTGTACGAGGGGTGTGCGTGACAGCCAAAAAAGTGATCAATGGTCGTTTCATGTTGTTGGGAGACGAGCTGCGAATCGGCGGGCTGTCCGAGGTCCGTAGGGCCTTCGACATGTCCAATCCTGACGGGGCTTTTGCGGCGATCAAACTGCTGCGGCAGGAGGAAGACAACCCGGTCCTGGAGACGTTCCTGGGGCGGGAGACGCAGTCGCTGAAGCAGCTGGAGCACCCCAACATCGTGCGGATGCTCGACTCAGGGTGGGACGGCGACCTCGGCCGCTACTTCATCGCGCTGGAGTGGGTCGACCGCAGCTTGAAGGACGATCTCGCAGCACGTCGGCCCATGAGCTGGGCGGCGTTCTTCGACCAGATCGGCAGGCCCTTGATCGGAGCCCTGTCCTACGCCCACGGCCTGGAGATCGAGCACCGAGACCTCAAACCCAGCAACGTACTGCTCACGCAGGAGGGCGTCCCTAAACTCGCCGACTTCGGCATCGCCAAGATTCGTTCAAAGGTGAACGCCGCCGCCGATGCGACGGTTGCCGAGTTCCGCTCCAGCCCATACTCCCCGCCGGAGCGAGATGATCTGGTGCCGTACGCGCGGGACGTCTTCGGCTTCGGTGTTCTGGCGCTGCAGATCCTGTCCGGTGGGAAGGCCACCGACTATCCCCATCTTGAGGAAGTCCTGAAGGAACTGGATCTCGCGTCCGAGATCCGCGCCATTCTCGCCCGCTGTATCGACTTCGACCCGCGGAAGCGCCCTGCGAACGCTGCCGTGCTTGAGCAGCAGCTCCTGGACGCCGACGAGATCTGCGGTAACAGGCAGGCCCGGCGCAGCAGCCACCTCTGGCTGCAACTCACCCGCGGAGCAGCGGCGAGCATCACCGCTGTGCCCCGGGGGACCGATCCGGACTGGGAACGGGCCAAGAACATCATCTTGGCCGACCTGGGCGGAACCGTGCACGTCGACTACGGCTTCAACGCGCAGACCAAGGAGACCGACACCAACACGATCTGCGTGGCTGGCAGCGAGTGGTATGTGCGCCTCAAGCAGGACGAAACCCGGCGTGAGCGGGCAGTGGTTATGTCGGCCGCGGCCAAAGGCGAGGAGTGGCTGGCTCGTTGGCGAGAGCACGCCCTGAAACTCCCGCCGGTGCTCAACTGGACATTCAAGGATCCCGGCGAGGAAGCTGCCTACCAGGGCTGGGACCTGCTCCTGGACCGCCTCGACAAGCACAAGGCAGACAAGGAACAGGCAGCACACGAGCAGGACGTGCAGCGCCTGGGCGATCTGTTCGACGGATGGCGCCGCCTGCTCGATGCACGCGAGGAGATCGCTGCGCAGGGGCGGGAACTCCTGGAATACGAACGCATCAGTGAGGCGGGCCGCACCACCGTCTTTCACCTCACCACATCAAGCAGCACATCGCTGGTGGGTGAGGAGTGGTCGGCGGCCTCCTTCTCGCAGGGCAGGCCAGTGGCACGGGGCGAGGTGACAGCCCAAACCGAGCAGACGGTGACGCTGCGATTCCATCGCGCGGGCACCCGAGTACCGGCCCGCGGCGTGCTGGTGCCGTTCCTCGGTCCGAGCCAGACCGCTCTGGCCCGGCAGCGCGACGCACTCGCGACCGTGTCCACCGGGCAGAGCACGAACCGCCTGCTACGCGACATCATCAACGCACCGTCGGCGATTGCCACCCGGCCGCCTGCTGAGATTACCGACTGGTTCCGTGCCGATCTGGACGACAGCAAACGGGACGTCGTTCGCCACGCAGTGAATGGCCAGGACCTGCTGCTAGTCGAAGGGCCACCTGGTACCGGCAAGACCACGGTCATCGCGGAGATCGTCGAACAGACCTTGGCGCGCACGCCCGGGGCTCGCATCCTCATTGTGAGCCAGACACATATCGCCATCGACAACGCCCTGCGCCGTATCGCGGACGCCGGCGTCACAGACATTGTCCGGCTGGGCCGCCCCGATGACCCGCGGGTCGCGGAAAGCGCCCAGCACCTGCTCCTGAACCGGCAGATCATGCGCTGGACTCGCAAAGTCAGGCGACGCGCAGAAGCTTTCGTCGACGACATCGCAGCACGTAGCGGTCTGGAAGCCCGTCATCTCAAGGCCGCCCTCCATCTGGAGGAGCTGGCCGCAGTCGCCGCGGATCTCGACCACGTCCAGGCACGCCTGGAGGAGCTGTCCAGGCAGCCCGTTCCGGAACGGACCACCTCGGCACATGAACTCGGTGAAGAGGTGCTGTCGTTCCAGGCCAGGCATGACCAGCTGCTGGAGCGCCGCCAAGAGCTGTTCACCGACGTGCAGCAGGGCCTTGAAGGCGATCTGACCCTGCGGGAGGACCTCACGGCCAAGGACGCGCGGGACGCTGTCGAGGCCCTGTTCCCGCAGAGCGCCGGCCGCACCATGCTGAGCTTGTTGCGTCTGCAGGGCGAGTGGCTGCAGCGCGTGGACACCGACCCCAACCTGCTGGCTGCCTACCTCAAGACCCGTCAGGTCGTCGGCGGCACGGCGCTGGGCTTCCTCGGCCATCCTGCCGCCAGGAACCTTGAGTTCGACTTGTGCATCTTCGACGAGGCGAGCAAGGCCACCGCGACGGAGTCTCTTGTGCCTCTTGCCCGTGCCCGCAAGTGGATCCTGGTCGGCGACACCCGCCAGCTTCCCCCGCTGGACGAGGACATCCTGCGCGATCAGAAGATCATGGATGACCACCAGCTGATCCCGGAGCTGGTGACAACCACCCTGTTCGCCTATCTGGAGAAGCACACGCAGCACCCCGTCAAGCACATGCTGCGCGAGCAATACCGCATGACCCCGGCCATCGGAAACATGATCTCCACGGTCTTCTACGACGAGGATCTACTCTCGCCCAACGCTACGATCCTCAAGGGATACGAGACTTTTGCGAAGCCGGTTCTGTGGCTCGACACCTCCGGGATCTCTGGCCGTCGTGAGTCAGACCGCACCGGCGCGGAGACCAGCATCTCCAACCGGATGGAAACCCAGATCGCCTGCAATCGGCTGACCCTCATCGACCGAGCCGTCACCCAGGGTGTCATCAAGCCCTCCGGTGACCGCCCTCTGGAAGTGCTGGTCATCGCCCCCTACGGACGCCAGGTCGAAGAACTGCGCCGCCGCCTGGCTGGCGCCAAGTTCAACCACCTCATCGTCGACGTCCTGTCCGTCGACGCAGTCCAGGGACGCGAATGCGACCTGGCCGTCTTCTCGGTCACCCGCAGCAACGAACGGGGTGATTTCGGATTCCTCGGCGAGCCCTACTGGCGGCGGATCAACGTTGCGCTCTCTCGCGCCCGCTACCAGGGTCCCGGCAAAGTCGTTGATCATGCGGTCAGGATCAGGTTGATGGGGCGGTCGGTGTCGCGGGCGTGATGTCGTAGGGCGGCGGCGATGTTGTGGTGGCCGTGCAGGCGGAGCAGGGTGATGACGGTGTTGCGCAGGGCGGCCATGACGCGGGGTGCGTTGCCGGTGCGGACCTGGGAGCGGTCTTCGTCGAAGGTGACGTCGCGGATCCAGTGCAGGCGGTTCTCGATCTGCCAGTGCGACTGCACCCATGCGGCCAGGAGTGCCGGCGGCGCGGTGTGGGCGTCCGCGCTGGTGATCAGGTAGACGATCTCGACCGTCCGCCTGCCCTTCCTGGTGACGGTGCGCCGTAGTCGGGCGACTTGCGTGGCTGCGGTGAAGCCGATCCAGGCGGGCACGTCGGCGACCTTGATCGTGCGGGTGACGCGGCGTCCGTGTCCGCGCTCGGTCCTGGTGAGGGCGGGCATCCGGGCCCAGGGCAGGGCCTTGAGCTGGTTGTACAAGGACTTCTGGTTGGCCTTCACGGTCAGGACGTAATCGGCGCCGGCCTCTGTCACCAGCGCTGCGGTGTCGTGCTGGGTGTGCAGTGCGTCCATCGTGACGACCACGCCGTCCAGGTCCAGGAGTTGGAGCAGGCGGCGGGCGGCGGGGATCTCGTTGCTCTTCTCCCCCACCGCGACCTGGCCGAGCACCGCCCCGGATCCGTGAGCGAGGGCGGCGACCAGGTGCGGCGCGGAAGAGCTGTCGCCGCGGGCGCCGCGGACCGTCTTGCCGTCGACGGCGATCACCCGCCGGCCCGCGACCAACGCGGCCCGCGTCACGGCCCAGGCCCCCAGCACCGCGTCGAGACGGTCCGCGTCCAGCCTCGCGAACAGACGGCGCAGCGTCGACTCGTCCACCGACCCCCGCTCCAGACCCAGCCGGCCCAAGGCGTCGGCCCCCGCGTCCCGGGCCCACTCCCCGATCGCCGTGAACCCCCGTGCCCCGGCGATCACCGCGCACACCGCGACCGCGATCAGAGCGCCCACCGAATGACGGACCCCGCGCCGACGGCGCGGATCGGGTATCCGACCGAGCAGGTCGACGAGAAGCTCATGATCCGGAACGAGCATGCGGACAGGCGCGGAGATGCGAGACGATGACATGGCGCGGGCGTTGTTCTCTCGGACGGACGGACGGCGTAGGAACCTCCATCCAACCCGACCTGAACACGCCCGCGCACCCTCATCTCACGCAGAAACACCACGTCACAGCCCTACAGGGCGACTTTGCCGGAGCCCTGCGCCCGCTACGGCCTCACCGTGATCGGTGACGCCGCCTTCTCCCGCAGCAAGCCCGGCGCCCTGCGCAAGGTCCTGGACTACATCACCAGCCACCCCGAGGACTGCGAGGTACGCGATGCCCACGTTTAGCTCTGACAGTCTGCTGGCTGCACGCTTCCATAACGCGCGGCCGGGTCTGGAGCTGACGGCCATTGCCGACGCCGCGCTGCCCGTCGCCCGCATCAGCGCCGACGTCCTCGCCCAGGACCGCAAACAGATCCCTCTGCTCGACGAGTTCGTCCTGCGCCTGGTGAGCACGAACCTCCGCACGGAAGGGGCCATCGCCGGCTTCCTTGGGCTGCCCTCCGATATGGTCACCGACACCATCGCCGACCACTTCCACAAAGACCTCCTGACCTACGGACCATCAGACAGCACCGCAGGCGCGCGACGACTCAAGCTGACTCCCCGCGGCGAACAGCAGGAACGTGAGCTCTCGTCGATCACTCCTGTCCGGGTCAACGAGCCGCTTGTCTTCGACCAGCTGCTGTGGAAGGTCAGCTCCTTCGACCGCCGCATGATCATTCCCCGCCGCCAGGCCCAGGAACAGAACATGTTGCTCCTCCCCGCAGCGCAGCGCCGACCGGTCGAGATGAGCGACCTCACCGCTGCTGCGATCAACGTCCAGCTCCGAGAACGTGGCCTGACCGACCGTGAAGTCTTGCAGGTCAAGCAGATCACCGAATCGAAGGCGCCCCGCGTCCTGCCCGCCAAACTCCTCGTCTACGCCGACGCCGACCGCAACGACATCCAGCTCGGCGTCGTCATCGACGGCGAGCTGAGCCCGGACCACGAACTCGGTCTCCTCGGCCAGGGCGGCGCGAAGGCCCTCGGTATCCAAGTCGAGGCCCCCGCCGAACGACCCTCGCTCGATCCGGACCTAGAACGCGCCCGCATCCCGCTGGCCGAGGTCACCAAGAAACGCGCGGAACAGGCCGCGGTCCAGCTCGCCGCAGTCGCTCCCAAGGAGCTGGCTGAAGAGCGGCCGCGCGACGAGATCCGAGCCATCAGCGTCTTCGAGCACTCCGACCTGCTCGAAGAGGCCCTCACTCAGGCACGCCGCCGGATCCTCCTCATCGCCCCCTGGATCAAGCGCGCCATCGTCGACACCAGCTTCATCAGCAAGCTCGAAACCCGGCTGCGCCGCGGCGTCAGCGTTCACATCGCCTACGGCTATACCCCCAACGACCCCAAGAACGACCGGGACGCCGTGCGCAGACTCGAGAACCTCGCAAGCCGCTACAAGGAGAAGTTCACCTTCACACGGGTGAAGTCCACCCACGCCAAAGTCCTCGTCTACGACGACGTGTGGATCACTACCAGTTTCAACTGGCTGTCCTTCGAGGGAGACCGCGACCGCACGTATCGCATGGAGGAAGGCACGCTTGTCCGCGGCAGCAAAACCGTCGACGAGAAATACCAGCGCTATCTAGACCTGATCGCTCAGGAGAGTGAGTAGCAGGCACCGACACTGCGGCACCAGGGCCTCCTGATGTTGCTCGGTGATTCGACACCAACGAGCTGTTCAGGAGGCCCCACCCGCATGCGTCAACAGCTACTTACCATCGAATCATCCGACGAGCCAGCAACAGCGAGTCGAGTACACGAACGGGAGACGCGGGGCTCATCGCCAGTCGGGCGTCGAGTGCCGCCTCCCACTGTTCGGTCAGCCCGATCATGAGGCGCTTGCGCATGCCAGGGGTGACATGGGCATAGCGCGCCGAGACCGAGCCGTCGATGTGTCCCATGCGTTGGTCCATGAGGACCTTCTCGGTGCCGAGGTCCTCCATCACGGTCCGATGGGTGTGGCGGAGGCCATGGGGTGTAAGGCCCTTGGCGATCGGGAGCCAGCAGGCATCGGCCCGGTTGCTGGCGCCGCGTCCTCGGGCCGGGACGCCGGGCCACGGCTCGCCGAGCAGCGGTACGGGGCGGGCTTCCTGCGGTGCCTTCTTCGGGTACCAGCCGGAGACCGCCGGGGTGAACAGCCACGTCGCGAAGCCGTTTCGGCGCCAGTGGGCAGCGTGCTCCGGCACCACGCCGCCCCGCACGAACCCCAGGTCCGCGATGGCCTGCTCCACCCTCACCCGCTTGTCTTCGGTGACTCGGTCGGGGTGGTTGAGGACGTTGGACACCGTGCCCGTGGAGACTTCGGCGCGGCGTGCGACGTCGGCGAGCTTCGCGCCCTGGTGGCCGCCGGTACGAGCCGCGCCCTGCCCCCGGAAGACGTAGGTCTTGCCATGGCACGGGTCCGCGTCGAGGAAGCCGAGCCCTTGCGGGGTCGCGACGACCCCGACGTCCCAGTGCCGCTCCTGTGCTGCGCTGATCAGCCGGCCGACGTCGGCGGCGACCCCGGCCGCGCAGACGACGAGTTGGAGGAACGGCTTGTCGGGCTGATCACTCACTCGGGACTCCCAGTTGACGGGGGTGCAGGTCCGGCAGAGGGTGGCGACGGTCGCCAGCGGCCATGGAAGCGCCCGTTCACGTGGCCGCTGTACGGCAGTTTGGGCTCTCCGAGGACCTACCCCCGCCCCGGGCCACGGCACGGGCAACCGGTACGGGACGGCTGGGGACGTCGAGCCAGGTGCGCTGCTCCTCGGCGGTCACGGTCACTCCGAAGCGCTCCCGGCCAGGCCGGTCATTCTCGACGTACAGCTCGTGTGCCGCCTCTACCGCGTCCCACAGCAGACGCGGCCCGGCCTGCCGTACACCACCGTCCTCGGCGCGCGCCCACGCGCCGTCAGCACCCCACAACTCCACTGCCGTCACCCGGCCGTCGCCATCGCACTCCGAAGCGAAAGCCGTGTCCGGCGTGACCAGCGAGAGCACGAAACGGAACGCATCGTCCCCGGCGACCTCGGCCAGGTCCAGGCCGGTGAGTCGACCGCTCGTCGCGCTCGGCCTGCCTGGGTGAGCCGGGGCGCCGGTGGCACCGGCGTCGCGTACGGCCATGAAGTAGGAACCGACGGGCAGGAACCGGCCCTCGGCGCGGCCATCGGCGGCGACGACCAGGCACACGGTCCCCCAGCCGACAGGGCACACGATGAGGCCGGCGGGCCGCACCTGCTCCAGCCAGGCCACCGGGATCGTGGTGAAGCCACAGGTGGCGATCAGCCGGTCGTACGGGGCCCTGGCCGGGTAGCCGTCACGGCCGTCCCCGGCCTGCACCAGCGGGGTGTATCCGCAGCGCCGCAGCCGCGCTCCCGCCAGCCGCGCCAGCACCGGGTCGACCTCGGCCGTAACCACCTGGTGACTTCCAAGCCGTTCGGACAGGAGTGCCGCGTTGTAGCCGGTGCCGGTCGCGATCTCCAGCACGCGGTGACCATGAGCGACGTCGAGGGCCTGGAGCATGACGAGCATGAGGCCGGGCGCTGTTGACGACGATGTGGCCACACCGTCGGTGAGCTGTGTGGCCAGCGCGTCATCCGAGTACACCAGGTCCAGCCAGTCGGGGTCGGCGGAGGTCAAGTGCCGCTGCTCGCCGCCGACCAGGGTCCAGAACTCCGGCACGAACGGATGGCGGGGAACGGCCTCGAACACCTTCCGCCATGTCGGGTCGGACAGTTGCCCGTTGGCCTCCAGGACATCGGCCAGCGCCATGCGCAACTGCGTGGCACGTTTTTCGGTGTGTGTCGTCATGGCTATCCCCCGGCGAGTAGATCAGCGATGTGCGTGGCGATGGACAGGCCCGTCTTGTTCTGGATCCAGGACCACTCTCCGGACGGGTTGCACTCGAACATCACCCAGTCCCCGGCAGGGGTGACGCCGAAGTCGAACGCGCCGAAGTTGAGACGGAAGTGCTCCAGCCAGCTCAGCACGCCCGCCCGTACGTCGTCCGGTACTTGGCACACGTCGTAGGTGAGGGCGTCGTAGTCGCTGCGCCAGTCCACCCGAGCAGCGTCGCTGCCCGCGTGGATCTCGGCCGCGAACATCTCCTTGCCCACGACAGTCAGCCGCACCTCGTGGGTCTTGGGAACCCATTCCTGGAACAGGTGCGCTGTCAGGGACACGGAGTCGTCGATCGTGTCGGGGTCGACCACATGGGTCGGTACCCCGGTGCGGTGGCCGTCCGGGTACTCCAGCGGGCCGCCCATGAGCGGCTTGCAGATCACTGGACCGTCCACCTGACAGCAGAACTTCCGGGCCACTTCCTGGTCCGTGGTGATCAGCGAGCGAGGCGTGCGGAGCCCGTGCGCCGCCGCGACGGGGAGCTGACCGGGCTTGTGGGAGGCAATTCCGTCCACGTCGGGCCGGTTGACCCACGTCACCGGCAGCGCGTACAGCGTGCCGAGCAGTCCGGCCAGCGCCTGCTCGTTGGCCCACGTGCGGTGGGGCTCCTCCATCCGCTCGGAGACTGAGGGAAGGCGGGGCCGCCTGTAGTAGACGGCCGTCACCTCCTCCAGCCGCACGGAGCGGTACTCGTCAGCCAGGACCCCCGTCCAGGGTGCTGCAGTGTGCTCGGCGGACAGGGACATGGACAGGGGGAAATCCCCCATGTCGAACCGCATCACCGGCACACGCCGGGTCGTCAGCTCGTCGACCACCAGGTCCGCCGCGGGGTCCAGTTCCTTGGTGACGACCAGCACAGGGCCGCCGGACAGGTGCTGTGTCACCGCATCAGGTACGGGTCGGACGTGTCGTCGTTCTTGCTGTCCCAGTTGGTGTTCGTGCAGCTCCCGGCCAGCGAGGTGGAGCGGCTCCACAGGGCGCCGGAGCCGTCGGTCAGGACGTTGACCTGCCGGGCCGGGGCGTACGCGAACGATCCCGCCTCCAGGGTCACGGTGTACGGGGTGCGCTCGGCGCGGGCGCCGAACGGGACGAGCGTTGCCGTGGACATGGGTGTCTCCTTGTGGTTGCTGGTGCTCGGACTGTTCTCTGTCTCGCCCGCGCGCGAGGGCACGGCCGAGGGTCTGGCGAGGCCGCTCTACTCCAGTCGGGAAGCCGGTCATGCAGACGCAGAGCGGGTTTTGCACCGCCCGGCGCCGGGCATCGGGTTCCGGCGCCGGGCGGCGGCTCATGTAACGCCGCCGACAAGGGACGGTGGGCATTCGGGCGCGCAGATCCAGAGCCGGAACAGCAGGCCCCGGTGGCGCACTTCGCCCCACACCTGGCCGGCCATCCCCAACCGGCGGGCGCAGCGCACACAGTCCACGGCCATCTGCTGCCGCGAAGTGAGCCGTTCGACGTGCGTCAAGATGGCCGTGGGAGGAGCGGTCACCACGTGCCGTCCGCGCGCAGCTCTGCCCAGACGCGTTTCCCGCCGTGCACCGGATCGCTGCCCCAGTCGTGGGCCAGAGCTTCGACGAGGAGTAGTCCGCGGCCGTGCTCATCGTCCGGGGACGGCGCGCCAGGTGTGGGTCTGGTGCGGGACGTGTCGGTCACGACGATCCGCGCGGACTCCGTGCCTGTCCGTGTGATCGAGGCACCGACCGTGGCGGCGTCGGTGTGCTCCACCGCGTTGGCCACCAGCTCCGTGACGACCTGCTCGGCGACGTCCACCAGCTGAGGCAGGCCCCAGGTCTCCAGCACCAGGGTTATGTCCCGACGCGCCTGAGCGGCGGCTTCCAGCCTCGCCGCGTACCGCTCCTGGTAGCGCTGTGGTCCCACCGTTGCAGCCGTCATGGTCATCGTCGCGTCCCTCGGGGTGCTCGCGTTCCGTGTGTAGCCCAACCACCGCGTCAGGGCTGTGTGCGAAGGACGCACGCCTGCCGTACGGGCCGACCTCGTGGCCGAGGTGAGCAGCAGCCCTTCGACGTTGTCGCCTACGGCGGTTGGCTCGGGAGCCTCGGTAACGAAGCCCACCGTGACAGCCGCCCTACTAGGCTCGTTCGGTGATGCATACGACGGTAGAGAACCGTGATCACTGCTTGAAGTGACCTCGAGTACAAGTGGTTTGCTGCGAACACCGGGAAAAGGGGCTGTTCATGCAGTCGAGTTTGCGACAAACACTGACCGGCAGTCAGGGATCATCTGGACGCCCACGCGTGGGCGTCATCGCCGGCTACCTCTTCCGGATCATCCGAGAGCAGCAGGGACGCACCCAGGAGGAAGCGGCTGAGCAGCTGCGGGTGTCCGCGGACACGATCGCGGGGTGGGAGTCCGGCCGCCGCCCCCTGACCGCCGTGCCGGTCGGGCAGATGCTCGTGCACCGTCACCGGCTGATGCAGATGGGCACTGCCCCCGCGCTCCTGCAAGCCCTGGACCGCGCCCTGGAGGCGGACGTCCTCCTCGCCGAGGCCCTCGACAACGAGACCGAAGTCGAGGAAAGCCCGCTCGGGGCCTGGGTGATGCAGCGCGACCTCGTCGAGGTCCTCGCGTGGCCCCTCAACCACGTACCTCCACAGCCCGTCCGCGACCTGCCCAATCCGCCCCGCAAGCGCCGAGGACCCGCGCCGGCCGGGCCAGAGCTGTCGGCTGCCGACCGGGCACTGTTCTTCACGCGGATGCGGCGAACCGCGGAGCAGGCCCGGGGGGAGGACCAGTTTCTGCTCCGCCGCCAGGCCCTCTACCTCTCCGGGTACGACGACCAAGCCGACACGTCGGAGTGGCTCGCCCACCAGCAGGCCACCGAACGCCCCGGCGACTGGCTCACGCGTTGGCTCAACTCCAGGTCCGTTACCGCCGTCTCGGCCCGGCAAGGAGACCGGGACCGGATGAGCCACTTCATCGACACCGCCCTCATCGACGACGATGCCGGCGAGGCCGCGAACCTGAACTACTGGGCGTACTGGATCGGCGAGACCGCGCATCTGGAGTTGAGTGACGACTTCATTGCCGCCCGCACCCCGGGGGCGTGGCCGGGTGACAGACTCCTCGCCCACCTCGCTCACGGTCTCGCGCCGCAGCACGGCTATGTCGACCTCAACATCCACTCGGTGTGGTCCCTGCTCCGGGTACGGCCCAACCTGCTGCGATCCGGCGCAGCCGACCGTGTCCTGCGCGACAGGCTGCCAGTGATGTTGGATAGCCGGGAGCTTTCGGCGCGCGGGCGCCGGGAGCTGGAGAGCATCCGGTATGCGATCCGCCTCGCCGAGGCGTGAGAGGAGTCCGACGGTGGCTGAAGACCTGTCCGCGGTAGCGCGATTTCTGTACGAGGCGGGGACGCTGAAGCAGACCAAGCGCACCGGCTGGTGGATGGCTGGCGTACGCGATCCGGAGTCAGTCGCGGAGCACTCCTGGCGCACCGCTCTCCTCGCGACGATCATTGCGAAACTCGAAGGCGCCGATCCCGCGCGGGCCGCCTACCTGGCGGTGTGGCACGACTCGCAGGAGACCCGCACCGGGGACGTGAACCACCTGGGCAAGAAGTACGCCCCTCAGGCGGACCCGCGCGCGGTCACCGACGACCAGGTCGCGGGCATGCCCGAGGTCCTGGCCTCCGCGGTGCGCGAACTCGTCGCCGAGTACGAGGCCAAGGAGTCCCAGGAAGCCATCTGCGCCCGGGACGCCGACAAGCTGGAGTGCATGATCCAGGGCGTCGAGTACAAGGCCCAGGGCTACGAGCACGCCCAGCGTTGGATCGACAACAGCCGCGGCCGACTCACCACGAAATCGGCCAACGAACTCGCGGACGCGGTCCTGGCAACCGGTTCTCTGGACTGGCTGCGCGCAGCCCTCGGGGAGCAGCAACGCTGACCCCCGCCCGCTACCGGCGAGCACCCCCCTGCCCCACGAGACGCTGCCAGACCGCACCAGGCTGGCGTCCCCTCCGCTGCGTCTAGCGTCTCTACCAGCGGAGGGCTACGGCATGCCGCCGGACGCACAACACGCCACTGCCCGCTCCGCCACCCCCGCGTCAGTGCGCTGACCGGCGGAACACCCCAGCGGACAAGGAGAACTGCGGCCCTGCTGACCGCCAGCAACCGTAGCGACTTCGCTCAGCTGCTCCCTGTGCTCGACGCGATCTCACCGGTCCGCGGCCGGGTCGGACGGCCCACCGCAGACCGGACTCTCTCATCACCGATCGCGACTGCGACCCGCTGCAAGGACCGTAATGGAAGCATCTTTGGCGTTTGGTTCCACTCCCGGGTTCGACATAATTCGGTGACCTGGAGGGTCGAATCTGGGGTCTGACCTGGGCGGACATGGGTGTGGCCGCCTGGAGGGCGTTTCTCTAGGCGGTGGCGTTTTCTGCTGGTCAGAGGGATGCGGTCTGGAGGTCCAGAACCTGCTTGGGATGGGGGATGCCGAGCTTGGCGAGCAGGTCGGACTGCGGCTTGGTCAGGCCAGTGACCTGCTGGAACGTGCCGGTGGGGCCGGTGAACGTCCCGACGTGGAGGCGCTGGAGCTCGCGGCGAGCCTGGGGCCAGGTCGTGTCGGCCTGGGTCTCGATGATGCGGATCAGCAAGAGTGCGAGCCAGCACAGGACGACGTGGGCCCGGATGCGCTCTTCGAGCCGGTGATAGACGGGCCGCAGGTCGATGATCTGCTTCATGTCGCGCCAGCCGCGCTCAACCTCCAGCAGTTGCTTGTAGCCCAACGCGATGTCCTCTGCACTCAGGTGCGGGTCGCTGCAGCGCAGGAGGTACTTCCCGTCGAGGTTCTCCTCCGTCTTGATCTTCGCCTGGTCGACGCGGAGCTTGCCGGCGGGGGTGGCGCGCAGGTAGCGGTTCAGGCCGGGCTTGTCGGCGATCCTCCCGCGCAGTTCGCCCCGCTTGAAGTCGCTGAGCTTGTCCGTGTCGGCGATCAGCTCTTCCAGGTGGGCGACCAGTTGCTCGCGCATGTGCCGGTCGCGCTCGGCGGCTTCGGGGTTGTGGCAGATCACGAACCGGTCGGTGTCGCTGATCCGCACCTCCTTGACGCGCATGTTCGCGGCGGTTTCGGTGTAGCGGCCCTGCCGGGACAGGGCGGCCTTGACCTCGGGCGATCCGGAGCGGACCTTCTCGCCGATGATGTAGGCGTGGTCGCCGCGACGCAGGTAGCGGCGGTTCTCCTCGGAGGAGAAGCCGCGGTCGGTGACCCACACGATCTTGGAGAGGGTCCAGTCCCGCATCTCGTCCTTGACCTGGCGGATCAGCTTCTGGTCGGAGGCGTTGCCCGGCCAGCACCAGCATCGGACGGGGATCCCGTCCCTTGTGACGGCCATGCCGATCACGATCTGCGGCAGGTCGTCGCGGGAGTCCTTCGACTTGCCGTAGGTCCGGAACCCGGCGGGCTTCGCCTCGTTGCCTTCCTGGTCGTCGCCGAGGGGCCGGCCGGTGTCGTCGCGGGCGACGGGCTCGTCGGGCTCCTCCAGTTCGAAGTACGTGCTGGTGGTGTCGAAGAACAGCAGGTCCACTTCCAGGTTCAGCAGGTTCGCGACCTCGTCGAACACCTGCTTCTCCAGGTCGGCGGTCACCTCGTGGAGCCAGTCCATCGCCCGGTAGCAGGGCTGTTCACCGACCTCGGCCAGATGGTCGATGTGCGCGTCGTGGGTGATCCAGTCGGCGGCGGCCAGCTTGGACGACGGCGCAAGGGCCCGGTTGGCGACCAGGGCGAACAGCACCCGCTCGGTGGCGGTCATGTCCCGGCGGCGGCCCCGCTTGGGCTGCCCGACCCGGCCCACGATCTGATCGATCTTCAGCCGATGCCACAGGTGGTCGAGCACGTAGGTGCCGCCGAACGGCACCGAGGAGACGAACTCCAGGTCGGAGGCCGCCGTCGCGGCCAGCGCGTCGCCCGGCTCCAGCAGCCTCGATAGAGATGCGACCAGGCGCCTGACCGCGTCGCGGTCGAGCTGGTCCTCGCGTCCGAAGGTGAACAGCACCTTCGGCACCGCCCGCCCCTTGGCCGGGTCCCACTCGTTGTGGGCCAGGTGCAGGTACCGGACCGTGCCGGACTTGTTCTCCCGCTTCGTCGTCTTCACGTACACGACTCCAGACCATACGAGCCATGCCCAGGCCAGCGCACGAGAATCACGAAAATCGCGTCTCTAGGCATTTCGGACCCGTGGAGCGACCTCCAACCCCGTGACCTGCACCTTCAGACCCGCAGAACCTCCAGGAGCCCCGAATTACGTCGAACCCGGGCCACTGTCAGAGTGCGGAACGTGAGTAGTTGTCCGTTTCGCGGTTGAGCTTGGGTGAGGGCTGCTGGTCATCGGGGTGCGGTGTGGTTCAGGTGCCGGGCTGGGTGAACAGGCCGGGTTCCGGTTCGGTGAGGATGCCCCTGGCGACCAGGCGCTTCAGCTTGGAGCGGATGCCCTCGGTGTTCTTCGGGACGATCGGCAGGTCGAGCGCCTGGCACAGGTCGCGGGCCCGCATCGGCTGCCCGGTGGCGGTGAACGCGGCGAGAATCTGCTGGTAGGCGGGGTGGTCCGGCGTCTCGGGGCGGTCCGGCTCTTCGGCGGGTGCGGGGGCGGGCAGAGCCAGGAGCGTCTTGCGGGTGATGCGCAGGTTCTCGCACTCCGCGTCGAACTCGCCGAGCTGCGCGGTGAGTTCCTCGATGCGGACGCGGAGTTGCGCCGCCTGGTCGGCCAGTTCGCGCTCACGTGTCTCCACGTATTCCAGCACCGCTGTGATCTGCGGGTTCTCGCTCATGCGGTCCTCCAGGAGGGGAGGGTGGCATCGGTGAGGCGGCGGGCCATGACGGAGGTCATCGCCCAGAAGACGCGGGAGCGGGAGGAGGCAGGGCGGTGTTCGTAGTCGCGTACGAGTCGGCGGTAGAACATCAGGATCCCGTTCGTCTGCTCCACGATCCACCGCTTGGCCTGCGGAACGAAGCCCTGGTCGGCCGGGTTGCGCTCGACGATCTCGACGTCGATGCCCACGTTCTTGCCGTGGTCGACCACCTTCTTCTTGAAGCCCTGGTCGACCAGGGCCTTCTTCACGGTGTCGCACTGCCCGGCGACACCGTCCAGCAGGGCGATGCCGGCGGTGTTCTCGTGCGCGGAGGCGGGCAGGACGACGCAGTCCACGACGAGGCCCAATACGTCGACGGCCAGGCATCTCTTCCTGCCCGGCACCCTTTTCGCGGCATCCTTGCCGGTCGTCGTGGCGGGGACGCCGACGGCGGCGTGGATGCTCTGCGTGGCCAGGACCACCAGGCTCGGGTCGGCTAATCGCTTCCGCTTCTCCCGCAGCTGCCAGCGCAGCAGGTCGTGAATGTCCTGGTCGGTGCCCTCGTCGCGCCAGAGGTAGAAGTAGTACTTCACCGCTCCGGGCGGGGGCATGTCATGGGGCAGGAACTCCCACTGACAGCCGGTGCGGTTCTGGTACAGGATCGCGTTCACGATCTCCCGCATCGCGTACTTCCCCTGATGGCCGCTGACCGACGGATGCCGGGCCTTCCATGCCGTGATCACGGGTTCGACGAGCTGCCACTGCTCGTCGGTGAGATCACTCGGGTACGGCTTGCACATGCTCATGCCATAACCCAAGCGAACCCCGAACGTCTGACCGGCAGCGATGCCCCAACGTCACACCATCGAGCGATGACAAGACCGGCGGAACGCCACATTCCGCACTCTGAGAGCGCGATCGCCTGTCTCAAGAAGCGGCCTGGCTGACTCGCCCGAGTCACACACCATCCCGCCGAGACGGGCCACCGCATACACAAACGCGCTCCCAGGGACACCCTGCAGATCGATCGGTACCCCCGGCGCTTCTGGGAGCCATCTGGGAGCCGACCCGCTCCCCGAGCCCCCTCCACACCACCCGAGGCCAACCGGGACCACCCACCTGACCTGCGCAAACACAATCCAGGCAGGAAAGATCATTAACCGAACCTCATTCGGGACGAAGAGGTCGTGGGTTCAAATCCCGCCACCCCGACGCTGGTCAGAGGCCACATACGGATTTCCGTATGTGGCCTCTGACGTGCTCGGGATGGTGTCCCGCCGAGTGGTGTAACAGCGATCTCCGCATAGCCCCTGGTCGAGGCGCGGATCGAGGCGGCCGCGCCCACCCCCTTCTGCCGGTGTGTCAGCAGTAGGGGCCGCGAGCCATCCGCCGTGTTCTCGGTCGCGATGTAGCCCGAGGTCAGCCGGATGAGGTGCGCGGCAGAGGCTATCGAACCTGACCGCCCATCAGGCAATGGGTGATCACGGACGAGCCGATTGTGGCCACGACCTGCACTTTCACCTTGATTCCGTTACACCACATGAGGGGACACGACCGTACTCGGGGGCCAAACAGGGGGCCGAACGAATTTGATCAGGCCACCGCGTCGCCCTCTGCGTCGTCCTCTGCGGCCTCCCCTTCCTGATCTTCGGCGAAGATGTCGTCCATCGCTTCGGCACCCTGCGTGATCACGGGCCGGAGCTGCTTCCGGTAGACCGCCTCGGTCGTCGCCTGACTGCTGTGGCCGACCAGCAGCGCAATCCGCTCCAAGGGGATGCCGTGGTCGGAGAGCAGGGACACGAAGCTGTGCCGGAGCTCCCGCAGCGTCCACTCAGGCTTGAGTCCGGCCTTCTTCGCGATGGCCTTGGAGTCGCGCCGAACGTTGGCCGCGTCGAGCGGCTCGCCGCTCCGAGTCGTGAAGACACGACCGGTCGGACTCCACCCCTTCCCTCTCGACGCCCGCTCCTGCTTCTGCCATCGCATGTGCTCTTCAAGGACGTCGACCACCTGCTTCGGCAGAGCTATGGTCCGGCGGCTCTTCCTGGTCTTGGTCTCACCGTGCTTGCGCACCGAACGCCACACCGCGACGTGGGGCGGGATGCCGTCCGTCGTCTGCAGGAAGACGTGATCCCAGGTGAGGGGCCGCGCCTCTTCCGTGCGCACACCGCTGAGGCGCATGGGTGCCGCGGACTACGAGCACTGGCCGCCCGCGGCCGGAGCGCGGGGATCCCCCGGCTGCCGCTCGACGGCCGGCCCGTCGACGCGGTCTGGGACCCGGGTCTCGCCCCCGCCAGGACCGCTCTCGGGATAGCGCTCCACGAGGAGGTCACCCTCGACCTCCTGGTAGGCGACCTGTCGGGTCGGGCGTAGGAGCCCCTGGGCACGGGGCGGGCGCCGTACGGAACACCGACGGCCGGCACGACCCGAGCCACGCGCGCCGCCGGCACGACCCGCGCGCCGCATGCCGCCCTCACGACGCGCGTGTCGCCACCCGTTCGCCGGGGTGTTTCGAGATTCCGCCCTTGGGCGTATTAGGGCCGCCACGACCTGTGGGAATGCCAGGGCACGCCATGGGCGCGGAATCGCCGGGTCATTTCGCTGCGGTCGTTTGATCACAAGAGCTGGTTGCCTGTCCCCCTGAAGCGCGGCGTCATCGTCGGGACATCGAGTCCTGGCCCGCGCCACTCGGAGGGTGGTGAACATGCGTACCGCACGTCTTCTCGCCGGCAGTGCCCTGGCCCTGGCCGCAATCGGCACCTCGGCTCCCGCGGCAGTCGCCGAAGGGTCGGAGGTCACGGTCAGTCCAGAGGTGGGTTACCCGGGCTCGACCATCACCGTCAGCACGGAGGGGGCCTGCGACCCGGAGGCGACCTACGCCAAGGGGCAGGCGGAGATCGGGGGTCAGATCAACCTGGTCGAGAGCGGCCGCGCCGGGGCGCTGGAGGGCACCTTCACCGTGCCGGACAACGCCAAGGAAGGGACGTACGACATCACGGTCAAGTGTCCTCCCGGAGTCCTCGTCAACTCCGAGTTCGAGGTCGCCGGGCGCCCGAACGGCGCGGTGAGTGGCGGATTCGGCGGCGGCGGCGGGATGAACGGAACGGAGTTGGCCATCGGAGCCGCGCTCGTCCTCACCGCGACGGCAGGCGGTCTCCTCACACTGCGGCGCCGGCACGGCAGCGGTTCGGCGGCCTGAGCGTCCCCCGGCGCCGGCCCACGGGACCCGCCACCTCCGTCATCGAGACCGGAGCCCGGACCGCTATGGGACGCAGACGTTCCCCCCTCCTCACGCCGATGAGGTTGTTCGGCGTGATGCTGCTGGTCGGCATCGGCCTGCTGATGCACGGGCTGCGCGGCGAGACGGCTCCCCAGCCGTCCGCCGCCCAGGCCTTCACCGTGCCGGCGCCGAGTGCGGCGCCCTCCCGCGGGCCGGCCGTCCCGACGCTCCTCGCCGCCCCGCCTCCCGGTAGGACCGCCAAACCGCCGCCGCCGGGTACCCGGCCGCGCTCCGTCCCGGTGCGCCTGCGCATCCCGGCCATCGGTGTGGACACCCCGATGATGAACCTGGCGCTGGGGAAGAACGGTGTGCTGGAGGTGCCGCCGGTCGACAGTGCGCAGCTCGCGGGCTGGTACTCCCGAGGGCCCGCACCGGGGGAGGTCGGTGCGGCCGTCGTGGCGGGTCATGTCGACACCCCGACCGGCCGCGCCGTCTTCTACCGGCTCGGCGCGCTCACCAAGGGCAGCGCCATCCAGGTCACCCGGCTCGACGGGCGCACGGCGCACTTCACCGTGGACGCCGTCGAGGTGTATCCCAAGCACTCCTTCCCCAGCAAGAAGGTGTACGCCGGCACCACCGTTCCCCAGTTGCGCGTCATCACCTGTGGAGGTGGCTACACCAAGAGGACGGGCTACCTGGGCAATCTCGTCGTCTATGCGACGCTCAAGCGCATCGCCTGATCCCCCTCCCCCGAGTGCGCGGCCTCCCACCACCCGCCCCCCTCCTGCCCCGCCGCCCCCGCCTCGCTGTCCTCCCTCGCTTCCCCCCTCCTCCCCCTCCTCGCTGCCCTCGCTGCCCTCCCTCTCCTCCCCCTTCTCGCGCTTCTCCCGCTTCTGCTTCCGGTCGCGCACCCCTCCCGCGGAAGCACGGGCTCCCGGCCGTGTGACGGTGACCGATGCTGCGGAGACCCGGGGCGCACACGGGGGGCGAGGGGCGCAGCCCTGTGCGCCCCTCCTTCTCGCGCGCGCCTTCTTCTGGCGCGCCACGCCGTCCCGGGCTGCGGACCAGGCCGCGCGCGTGCCCCGGGAGGCGTGGCCCCACCGGGCGCGGGCGGTCCCGCGTCGGTCCGGAGAGCGTGATGGATAGATGTCACGGAGTTATCCACAGGCCACGGAGGGGGCGAAGGGATTGTGGGCGCCGCGGCGCAGAATGGGGGCATGACTGAGATCACCGAATCCACGGCGTCCGACGCGCCCGCAGCCGTTCCCGCGGACCAGCCCGCGGGCCGTGCGGGCGGGTCCGCGGACATGCCGGCCTGGGAGCAGCGGTTCCGCGCGCCCCGGGTCTCGCTGCCCGACTGGGCGGAGGACGCCCCGCACCGCGCCCTCTTCGTCTCGAACGCGACGGGGACGTACGAGCTGTACGCGTGGGACCGCGCCACCGGCGAGCAGCGCCAGGTGACCGACCGTCCGAACGGGACGACGGACGGGATACTCACTCCCGACGGCCGGTGGATCTGGTGGTTCTCGGACACGGACGGTGACGAGTACGGCGTCTGGATGCGGCAGCCCTTCGGCGGCGGGCCGGACGAACCGGCCGCACCGGGCCTCGAGCCCTCGTACGGTGCGGGCCTCGCCCTGGGCCGGGACGGGGCGGCCGTGGTGGGCCGCTCCACCGACGAGGAAGGTACGACGATCCATGTGGTGCGGCCCGGTTGTGCGCCGCTGGAGATCTACCGGCACCGGGAGTCCGCGGGCGTCGGCGACCTCTCCCACGACGGGACTCTGCTCGCGCTGGAGCACACCGAGCACGGAGACGCGATGCACTCGGCATTGCGGATCGTCCGGCTGGACGGAACGCCGGTGGCCGAGCTGGACGACACCAAGGGCGGCTCGACGGAGCTGGGGCTGGAGGTCCTCGGCTTCGCCCCGGTGCACGGTGACACCCGGCTGCTGGTGGGCCACCAGCGGCGGGGGCGGTGGGAGCCCATGCTGTGGGACGTGGCGTCGGGCGAGGAGACCGACCTGGCGCTCGACCTTCCGGGCGACGTGAGTGCGGAGTGGTATCCGGACGGCTCCGCGCTGCTCGTCGCGCACAGCTTCGAGGCACGCAGCGAGCTGTGGCGGTTCGACCCGGCCACCCGTGAGCTGGCCCGGGTGGACACCCCGGCGGGGACGGTCTCGGGCGCGACGGCCAGGCCGGACGGGACGGTGGAGTACCTGTGGTCGTCCGCCGCGCAGCCGCCGAAGGTCCGCTCCACGGCGGGGCGGGAGGTGCTGGACCCGCCGGGGATGAAGGCACCCGGCTCGGTGGGAGTGGAGGACGTCTGGGTGGAGGGCCCCGGCGGTCCCATCCACGCTCTGGTGCAAAGGCCTCGGGGAGAGGGGCCGTTCCCGACCGTCTTCGACATCCACGGGGGTCCGACCTGGCACGACAGTGACGCGTTCGCGGCCGCGCCGGCAGCCTGGGTGGACCACGGCTATGCGGTCGTCCGGGTCAACTACCGGGGCTCGACGGGTTACGGGCGGGCGTGGACGGACGCGCTGAAGCACCGTGTCGGACTGATCGAGCTGGAGGACATCGCGGCGGTCCGCGAGTGGGCCGTGGCCTCCGGCGTGGCCGATCCGGCGAGGCTCGTCCTCTCGGGTGGTTCGTGGGGCGGCTATCTGACACTGCTCGGGCTGGGCACCCAGCCCGATTCCTGGGCCCTCGGCCTGGCGGCGGTGCCCGTCGCGGACTACGTCACGGCCTACCGCGACGAGATGGAGGCTCTTAAGGCGATGGACCGCACGCTGCTGGGCGGTACACCGGAGGAGGTACCGGAGCGTTACCGGGCCTCGTCCCCGCTGACGTATGTGGACGAGGTGAAGGCTCCGGTCTACATCTCGGCCGGGGTCAACGACCCGCGCTGCCCGATCCGCCAGGTGGAGAACTACGTGGACCGCCTCGCGGCCCGCGGCGCGGTTCACGAGGTGTACCGGTACGACGCGGGCCACGGTTCGCTGGTGGTGGAGGAGCGGATCAAGCAGGTACGGCTGGAGCTGGCATTCGCGGAGACACACCTGCGGTAGCGGCGGCCGCGGTGCCCCTGTGGCACGGGCGCCCGGACGGCACGGGGATCGGGAGAGCGGGGGAACGGGAGAGCCGGGCATAGGACGACATGGGCAACCGGACGGCACGGGGAGCAGGTCGGCGCCGGGAGTTCCGACGGAGCCGGGAGTTCCGACGGAGCCGGGTTCCTGGCGCACGGCGGGTCGGACGGCACCCGAGCCCTGACGACAGCGAAGGCCCGGCCGGAACGGAGGCGGGGCGACAGCGGGAGCAGACGGCACCGCTTTCCGGCGGCGGGCCGCCGTCAGCCACCGGGAAGCGGTGCGCGAGAAGGCGTGGAGGGAGAGGTGGTGGGGGAGAGGTGGTGGGGAAGCGGTGCACGAGGAGCGATGGGCGAGAAGGCGATGAGCGAGAAGTGGTGCGCAGGGAGGCGGGATCGGGGGACCCGGGAGAGGAGGAAAGCGGGGTGTTCCGTACCGTGTAGGCGTGTACCGGTTCCTGCTGACTCCCCGCTGGTGGGGGATCAATCTCTTCGTCGCGCTGGCGATCCCCTTCTGCGTCTTCATGGGGACCTGGCAGCTCGGCCGGTTCGAGGACCGCGTCGATACCCACCGGGCCGCCGAGCAGAGCACGGAACCGGGCGCGCGGGCCGCCGCACCGCTCGCCGAGTTGCTGCCGGTGGACAAGAGCACCTCGGGACGGCTCGCCACGGCCGCCGGCCGGTACGGCGAGCAGTTCACCGTGCCGGGGCGGAAGCTGGAGGGCCGGACCGGTTCATACGTCCTGACGCTGCTCCACACCGACGCCGGCAGGGCCCTGCCGGTGGTGCGGGGCTGGCTGCCAGCCGGGGCGACGGCACCGCCTGCTCCGGACGGTGAGGTGACGGTCACCGGGGCGCTCCAGGCCTCGGAGACCCAGAGCAGCGACGGGGCGCACACGGCGGGCGGGCTACCGAGCGGCCAGCTCGGCATGATCAGCGCCGCCTCGCTGGTGAACCTCGTACCGGACGACGTGTACGACGCGTGGATCACGCTCACCACCGCGCCCGAGGGGATGCGCCCGGTGCCCGCAGCAGCGCCGCAGGGCAGCGGGCTCGACCTCAAGGCGTTCCAGAACCTCGGCTACACGCTGGAGTGGTTCGCCTTCGCGGGCTTCGTACTGTTCATGTGGTTCCGCTTCGTACGCCGTGAGGCGGAGACGGCCAAGGACCAGGCGCTTGGGCTCGACCCGGTCTGACCCGGCGGCGCGGGCTCGCGTGACCCGCCCCTGCGCTGTGACCCGCCCCTGCCCGGACCGGCCGCCAACCGGCGGAACGGGCGGACGTGGCCGCCGACGTTGACCGGCCGCGACCCGGTCTGACCCGGCGGCGCGGGCTCGCGTGACCCGCCCCTGGGCTGTGACCCGCCCCTGCCCGGACCGGTCGCGAGTCGACCGCGCCGGTCGCCGAGGTGCGATGTCTCCAGCCGCTGGGGCCCGGCGGCACGCTTCGGCACGACCGCTGGCACCGGCCCGCCGCGTGTCACCGCGCGAACCGGTGGGACGCGGCCTCCGCCGGAGCAGCCCACAAGGCCAGTCGGCCTCCCGGCTCTCCGGCGGTGCCCCGCCGAGTGACCCGGCCGGCGCGAAGACGGCGCGGACGCCCCGCCGTGGCACCGCTGTGCGGCGCAGGCCTACCGCTCCGTCCGACACGCGCCGGGCGCGGTCGCGGGCGCGGACCTCGCCGGTCCCCGGCCGGTGGCGGTCATGACGGGTTGAGGAGACCGGTGCGGTAGATGGTGCCCGCGCAGGCGTCGGGGATCGTGGCCTCCGCATGCGGTGCACCCGGTTCGGGGGTGTGGACCACCGAGACGCTGCCGTCCGCCGTGGTTCCGCCGTCGAGCTGGGTTTCGGTGTCCGAGGCCGCTCCCGTGCCGTCGCTGGTGCCCGACGCACCGTCCGTGGGCGAGGGTTCGGGCGAGGCGCCGGTCGTGGGGCAGGTCTCCGAGGGGACGAAGGCGAACTTCACCTCGTATGCGGCCTCGGGCTTGAGCACCACGGCGCCGACCTCCCGGGACGGGTCGGGCAGTCCACTCGCCGCGTCCCCGGTGGTGTGCGGCACCACACTGATCTTCGCGGCGTCAGCGGCACCGGCCGTGCGGAAGGTCAGCGCGCCCGCCGCGCCGACCGAGCACTCGCTCGCGGAGACGTTGGCGATGCGGAACGTGCCGTACACCTTGCCTTCCGCGTCGGGGGCGCCCGCCTGTGTCGCGTCCACACCGAGTTGTCCGGCTTCGCAGGCCGGCGTCGAGGCGGCGGCGCTGTCGGGCGATTCGGTCCCCGTGCCGCCCGGAACGCCCGCGGTCGCGGCGGCGCCCGGGGTGGCGGACCGCTGCGTGGCGTGCGGCGCACCCGGGGGGCTCGGCCGGCGCCCGGCGGGATCGCCGTTCGACGCCTGCCCACCGCCCAGGACCTCTTCCTCGCCGGTGCCGCCCTGGGCCTGCTCGCCGTGCCCGGCGTTCACCGGGCGGTCGTCGAGCCCGTCCGAGCCCGCCACATGGACGAAGGCGGGGACGGCGGTACCGAGCAGGATCACCGACGCCGCCATGCCCACCAGCGCCTGACGCTTGCGGGCACGCCGCACGGGAAGGGCCCGGCGCAGCTGATCCAGGGCGCCGTCGGTGGGTTCGAGATCGCCGACGGCGGCCTGGAGCATTCGCCGCAGCGCCAGTTCGTCCTGGTCGAGGCCGTCCGTGCCCGACACGTCGGGCGCGGCGGCCGAAGCGGCGGAACCGGGGGTTTCCGGGGCGCCGTGGCCGCCCGGAGCGCCGGGGCCGGTGCGGCGCTCCCCGCCGTGCCGGCCCCGGCCTTCGCCGACCAGACCGGCCAGGTCGTCCGGGCCGTCCGGTCGGCCGTGGTCGCGCCCGGCCGGAGCGGGGCCGTCCTGGGCCGGTCCGCCCAGGAGATCACGGAGCGGCCGGTCCCGTCCGGGAAGGTCGCCGAGAGGGGTGCGGGGGCCGGAGGGCACGGCGCCCCGGGCAGTGCCACCCCCGGGTCCCTGGTCGTCCGTTCCGTACCGCGGCCCGTCGTTCACAGTCTCTTTCCCAGTCCGGTCGTCCAACGGCCCGTCCGGCCCGTAAAGCCCCGTCGTGTGCCCCCCGTCCGGCGTGTCACCGGACATGCCCTGCTCGGCGCCCTGCCACCGCGGGCCCGGTCCGGTGAGGTTCTGCCCCCGTCCCTCCCACGGGGGACCTGACCGGGCGGGCTCCTCACCGGGGAGGTCCTCGCGCCCATGCTCGTGCCTGGTCATGCCGTGGCCCCCATGGCGACGCGCAGGGCCGCGATGCCGCGTGAGCCGTACGCCTTCACCGAGCCCAGCGATATGCCCAGGGTCGCGGCGACCTGAGCCTCCGTCATATCGGCGAAGTAGCGGAGCACCAGTACCTCGCGCTGGCGGCGCTGGAGACCCTTCATCGCCTTGATGAGGGCGTCCCGCTCCAGCTGGTCGTACGCGCCCTCCTCCGCGCTCGCCATGTCCGGCATCGGCTTCGACAGCAGCTTCAGCCCGAGGATCCGCCGGCGAAGCGCGGACCGCGACAGGTTGACGACCGTCTGCCGCAGATAGGCGAGGGTCTTCTCCTTGTCCCGGACGCGGCGGCGGGCCGAGTGGACGCGGATGAACGCCTCCTGGACGACGTCCTCACAGGACGCGGTGTCGTCCAGCAGCAGGGCGGCGAGGCCGAGCAGCGAGCGGTAGTGCGCGCGGTAGGTCTCGGTGAGGTGGTCGACGGTGGTGCCCGCCGCAACCGCCTCCTCGGCACTCTCGCGCTGCGACGGTATGGGGGCGGGGTGAGCGGCCGGCATGGGAGCGATCACCGGCATCCCGCCACCGGAGGCCCTGCCCGGAACAGGAGAAGGGCGCGGCGCCCGGAGCGGGAGCACCACCGGGCCGCGGGCCGCGGCCCGGCCCCTGTCCCGGGCCGGACACAGGCCCGGGGGCCGGGCCGGGACGAACGCCCTTCCGCGGACCGGGACCACCGCGCTGATGTCGAGTACCTCTGCCACGATTGTTGGACGCGCCGACCCCCCTCAGGGTTGTACGCGCACACCACCGCTTGTGACGATGCCCCGTATGCCCTCATGAGCTTTCGATCTCCCCCAATGCCCCGCTCGTCCTGGCCAGCGCGGCACCACGAAGAGGCGACCGCGTAGACGCTCCCCGCACAGCAACCGGTTGCACAGTGGCGCGAATGCATCGTCGGACATGCCATCACACCAGTTCAAGTGGCACGTCCTGGTTGTTTGATCACAGGGAGTTCCTAGATCCTACAAAGGGGCACCGACAACCGGCTCAGAATTCCCGGGCGATCGCCTCGGCGAGCTGAGCGGTGTTCAGGGCCGCGCCCTTGCGGAGGTTGTCCCCGCACACGAAGAGATCCAGGGCTCTCGGGTCGTCCATGGCCCGCCGGACGCGGCCGACCCACGTCGGATCGGTGCCCACCACGTCGGCGGGGGTGGGGAACTCACCGGCTTCGGGGTCGTCGAAGAGCACCACGCCAGGAGACGTGGCGAGGATGTCGTGGGCTCGGTCGACGGTGACCTCGTGCTCGAAGCGCGCGTGCACCGAGACCGAGTGGGTGGTGAGGACGGGCACCCGGACACAGGTCGCGGAGACCCGGAGTTCGGGCAGGTCGAGGAGCTTGCGGATTTCGGCCCGGATCGCGAACTCCTCGGTGGACCAGCCGTCTTCCGCGAGCGCCCCGGACCAGGGGACCACGTTCAGCGCCGTGGGTGCGGGGAACGGTCCGAGTCCGTCGCCGACCGCCCGGCGCACATCGCCCGGCCCGGTGCCCAGTTCGGTGCCCGCGACCAGCGCGAGCTGGGTGCGGAGCGCATCGACACCGCACTGCCCGGCGCCGCTGACCGCCTGGAGAGCGCAGACGACGAGTTCGTCCACGCAGAACTCGGCGTGCAGCGCGCCCACCGTGACGATCATCGCCAGGGTGGTGCAGCCCGGGCTCGCGACGATGCCGCGCGGCCGGCGCCGCACGGCATGCGGATTGATCTCGGGGACGACGAGTGGGACGCCGGGATCCAGCCGGAAGGCGGCCGAGTTGTCCACGACCACCGCGCCCTTGGAGACGGCGATCGGCGCCCACTCGGCCGCGACCGGGGCCGGCACCAGGAACAGCGCGACGTCAACCCCCGTCAGGGCCTCCTCGGAGAGGGCGGCGACCTCGGTCTCCTCGCCGCGGACGGCCAGTTTTCGGCCGGCCGAGCGCGGTGAGGCGACCAGGCGTATCTCGCCCCAGACGTCCGCGCGCTGGGACAGGATCTGGAGCATCACCGCGCCGACGGCTCCGGTCGCGCCCACGACCGCGAGTGTCGGCTTGCGGCTCATCGCGCGACCGCCGTCGCGCGCCGGACTGTCACCGGCCGGTGCCTCCGTAGACGACGGCCTCGGCGGAGTCGCTGTCGAGGCCGAAGGCGGTGTGGACGGCCCGGACGGCCTCCTTGACGTCGTCGGCGCGGGTGACGACCGAGATCCGGATCTCCGATGTGGAGATCAGCTCGATGTTCACACCGGCGTCGGACAGCGCCTCGAAGAAGGAGGCGGTGACGCCCGGGTTGGTCTTCATGCCGGCGCCGACGAGCGAGATCTTGGCGATCTGGTCGTCGTAGCGCAGCGACTCGAAGCCGATGGCGCTCTTGGTCTTCTCGAGCGCGTCGATCGCCTTGCGGCCCTCGGTCTTGGGGAGGGTGAAGGAGATGTCGGTGAGGCCCGTGGAGGCGGCGGAGACGTTCTGCACCACCATGTCGAGGTTGATCTCGCTGTCCGCGATGGCGCGGAAGATCGCGGCCGCCTCGCCCGGCTTGTCCGGGACGCCGACCACGGTGATCTTCGCCTCGGAGGTGTCGTGGGCGACTCCGGAGATGATGGCCTGCTCCACCTTGCGGGCTCCTTGCTCGGCGTGCGGTTCGTTGCTGACCCAGGTGCCGCGCAGCCCCGAGAAGGACGAGCGGACGTGGATCGGGATGTTGTAGCGGCGTGCGTACTCGACACAGCGGTGCAGAAGCACCTTGGAACCGGAGCTGGCGAGTTCCAGCATGTCCTCGAACGAGATCCAGTCGATCTTGCGGGCCTTCTTGACCACCCGCGGGTCGGCGGTGAAGACGCCGTCGACGTCCGTGTAGATCTCGCAGACCTCGGCGTCCAGCGCCGCGGCCAGGGCGACGGCGGTGGTGTCGGACCCGCCGCGGCCGAGCGTGGTGATGTCCTTCTTGTCCTGGGACACGCCCTGGAAGCCCGCGACGATGGCGATGTTGCCCTCGTCGAGCGCCGTCCGGATCCGGCCCGGCGTGACATCGATGATGCGCGCCTTGTTGTGGACCGAGTCGGTGATCACGCCTGCCTGGCTGCCGGTGAACGACTGGGCCTCGTGGCCCAGGTTCTTGATCGCCATCGCCAGCAGGGCCATGGAGATCCGCTCCCCGGCGGTCAGCAGCATGTCGAACTCCCGCCCGGCAGGGATGGGGGATACCTGCTCGGCGAGATCGATCAACTCGTCCGTCGTGTCACCCATCGCCGAGACCACGACGACCACCTGGTGGCCGTTCCTCTTGGCATCGACGATCCGCTTGGCGACCCGCTTGATGCCCTCGGCATCGGCAACGGAGGAGCCTCCGTACTTCTGCACGACAAGGCCCACGTGCGCTCCTCGCTCGTCTGTGCCGCAGTCAGCACTGCGGTCTGCGTCAGTTTAACGAGCGGCCCGGAATCGCCACCGCCGTATCACATCATGAGATGTCCCGCTCACTCCGTGATCATCGGCAAGGCCGGGCCGCTCGGGATGCACCTGCCCAAGGGGCCGCGGGGTACGCGGCTCTGTGGGCGGCGTCACATCTCGCACGGGGTCCGGCCGGGCCCCGGGAACACGCCCGCGGACCGTCTACCGCCCGCGGCCGCCGCGACTGCCGGCTCCCCTGCCGGCTCCTCGTCAGCTCCCCGCCAACACCCCGCCAACGCCTCGCCAGCTCCCCGTCAGCTTCTCGTCAGCTTCTCGTCGGATCCTCGGTCAACACTCCGCGCTCGAAGCCACCGTGCCCGCCATCGCCCGGCGCCTGGAACCGCCCCCGCGCCCGCCGACACCCCGCACCTGGAACCGCCCCGCGTCCGCCATCGCCAACACCCCGCCAACACCCCGCCGACGCCCCTCCCGCACTCCGCCGCAGCCGCCGGCGGCTCGCGGTCACCGGGGCGCGGGCGCCCTCCGCAGGCCGAGCGGCGCTGCGATCTCCTCAGCCATCACGCGCCCCGCCTCCTCGGCGAGGTCGTCCTCGGCGACGTCCTCGTCGGTGTCCAGCCCGTCCAGTTCCTGGAGGGGCTGGTCGAGGCGCACATGGGAGACCAGCGACTGGAGGGCGCGCAGCGTCGCGGAGGCGGTAGGGCCCCAGTTGGAGAAGTACGAGAACTGCCACCACCACAGCGCCTCGGTCGTACGGCCCGCGCGGTAGTGGGCCAGACCGTGGCGCAGGTCGGTGACGATATCGGCGAGGTTGTCGGAGATCCGGAACGGCACCGGGGCCTTGCGCGGCTCGTAGGGGTCGAAGACCTCGGAGAAGACGTCGACCGGGTCGAGGAGCCGGGCGAACCGCTCGCGCAGGTCGTCGACGTCCAGGTCGGGTCCGGTGTCCGTCTCGTAGCGCTCCTCGGGGACGATGTCCTCGTGGGCGCCCAGCCGGCCGCCCGCGAGCAGCAGCTGGGAGACCTCCAGCAGCATGAACGGCACGGCGCTGTCCGGCTCGTCCCCCCGCGCCACCTCGGTGGTGGCGACGATGAAGCTCTCGATCGAGTCGGCGATCTGGACCGCGAAGTCGTCGGGGTCCTGCGTGGCGGAGTGCAGCGTTGCGTCAGACATCGAGAAGTCGTCTCCCCTCGAAGGCACGCCCGAGCGTGACCTCGTCGGCGTATTCCAGATCGCCGCCAACGGGAAGCCCGCTGGCGAGACGCGTCACCTTCAGCCCCATGGGCTTGACCATGCGCGCCAGGTACGTGGCGGTCGCCTCGCCCTCGAGGTTGGGGTCGGTGGCCAGGATCAGCTCGCTGACCGCGCCGTCCGCGAGCCTCGCGAGAAGCTCGCGGATACGCAGGTCGTCCGGGCCGACGCCCTCGATCGGGCTGATCGCGCCGCCCAGCACGTGGTAGCGGCCGCGGAACTCCCTGGTCCGCTCGATCGCGACCACGTCCTTGGGTTCCTCGACCACGCAGAGGATCGCGGGGTCGCGGCGCGCGTCCCGGCAGATGGCGCAGTGCTCCTGCTGCGCGACGTTCCCGCACACCGCGCAGAAGCGGACCTTGTCCTTCACCTCGAGCAGCGCGTGGGCGAGGCGCCGGACGTCGGCCGGCTCTGCCTGGAGGACGTGGAAGGCGATCCGCTGCGCGCTCTTGGGACCGACGCCGGGCAGCCTGCCCAGTTCGTCGATGAGGTCCTGAACCACGCCTTCGTACAACGGAACGCCTCTCTGGGATTGCTTCGGTGGTTACGGTAGTTGGTCCGGTCCGACCAGGGTCAAGACCGGCGCGGAAAGGGCGTCAGAAGGGGAGCCCGGGGATCCCGCCGCCGCCGAGTCCCTGGGCGAGCGGGCCGAGCTTCTGCTGCTGCAACTGCTGCGCGTTCTCGTTGGCGGCCTGGACGGCGGCGACGACGAGGTCGGCGAGGGTCTCGGTGTCGTCCGGGTCGACCGCCCTGGGGTCGATGACGAGGCCGCGCAGATCGCCGGAGCCGGTGACGGTCGCCTTCACGAGACCGCCGCCCGCCTGGCCGTCGACCTCGGTCGCCGCCAGTTCCTCCTGCGCACGGGCGAGGTCCTGCTGCATCTTCTGGGCCTGCTGAAGCAACTGCTGCATATTGGGCTGGCCACCACCGGGAATCACGGTCACTCCTGGCATTTCGACGTCGATTGTTCGGTAAACCGAGCCTACGCGGTCGGAGGACGGCATGCCGCGGGCAGTGGGCACCAACTCTTTCGAGTGACTTCCGGTTCGAGAGGCGCCCCCTCCTCTACCGGATCAGGGCGCCCGTGCGGGCGGAATTGCCGGGATTCCGCTCCGCCGGCCCACCGTTCGGCGGTAGGAAGGCACTACGCACCGAGACCCTCGCGCACACACCATGTCACGCAGGGTCAGCAGAACCGTGTCCGCGGCGCGCACGCGCATGGACACGCGACCCAAGACCGTCACGCACAGCATGCGGGTGCGGACAGCGCGCGGTCACGCGCCGACATGGCCATGCACCGACGTGGTCACGAACGGCCGCCGCCACGAACGGTCGCCGTCACGCAGAGCAGCAGTCACGCAGAGCAGCAGTCACGCAAAGCGCAGAGGAGTGCACCGGTGAGCCAGCCGGAGATGCAGCCTGGGGGGGCGGCCCGGGAGGAGGGCGGGGCCGGGGTCCCGGGGACCGGCGGCGCCCCGGGCCCGGGAAGCGGCCCCTGCCGTGACCGCTGCCGTGGCTGCCGTGGCTGCCGTGGCTGCCGTGGCTGCCGTGACCGCTGCCGTGATCTGGCCGGACGGCCGTTCCCGCTCGGTGACTGGGGCGAGCCCGCGGAGCGTCTCGACGAGCTGTACCGCTGGGTGGAGGCCGACGCGCTGCGGACCGCGCAGTGGTATCTGGACGACCGCGTGCGCAAGCGCCGCGGCGCCCGCGCACTGCGTGCCGGGACGGTGCTCGGCGTGATCGCGGGCGCGGCGCTGCCCCTGCTGGATCTGACGCGGATGCTGCCCGGCGCGGCGGGCTGGGGGTATCTGTCACTGCTGCTCGCCGCGGCCTGCGTGGCCGGCGACCGGTACTTCGGCCTGACCTCGGGCTGGACGAGGGACATGGCCGCGGCCCAGGCGGTGCACCGCCGGCTCCAGAGCCTCCAGTTCGACTGGGCGTCGGAGAGCGTCCGCGAGGTGCTCGGGCCCACCGAGGGCACGGCGGGCGAGGCGGCGGAGCGGTGCCTCACCGTGCTGCGCCGCTTCTCGGAGGACCTGACGGAACTGGTCCGCACCGAGACGGCCGACTGGATGCTCGAGTTCCGCGCCGGCCCGGCACCGCTGCTGATGCAGTCGGCACCGGTGCCGTCGCGCCCGGACAGCGCCCATCCGTCGTGGGGCCGCTTCCCCCTGCCGCACCCGCCGACCCGGCCGAACATGCCGAGGCAGCGACCGCCGGAGGCCCGTTAGGGGCCTTCGTCAGGGGGTGCCCGGGGAGGCCCGGGGAGGCCCGGGGAGGCTGCTGCGGACGGCATCGGCCGGTGACGGTGGCCGTCGCCCTGCCGAGTGCGGTGCCCGGTGCCCGGTGCGGTGCCGGGTGCCGAGTGCGGTGCCGCACGGCCAGCCGCGCGTTCTCCGGCACCGGCAGGGTGAGGCAGTCGCTCTCTCCCGCGGCGGAGAAGGCGGCTTCGTGGAGACCGGGTTCGAAGGGGCGCATCCGCCGGTGGAGGCGCGGTCCGGCACGAGCGTCGCCGCGGCGTCCGTGGTCAGGGTTCGGTCACCCGCGGCCGGGATGGAACACGGCTGCTGCCACTGCGCGCAGACGGTCCTTCCGTCCCGGTCGTGGACGGCCAGTGGCGGGCTCCGGTCGTGCTCGACGCCCAGCGCGTCACAGCAACCGGCCGCCGGGGCGGTGGAGATCCGCGGACCGGACGCCCCCGCGTGGGCCGGGGCTCAGCTGAAGATGATCATTGATCCCTGGCCCAGGCTGCGGGTCGCGGCCGCGTGCAAACCCAGCCACACATGGCGCTCACGGGCGAACGGACTGTCGTCGTGGGGGATGGGGCCCGCCGGTTCCTCCAGGGAGGTGGGACGGGTGGGCGGAGCCGGGGCGGACGGCGGGTTGGCGGGGTCGATGCCGATGGACGGGGCCACGTACTCGAGTTCGCGCAGCAGGCCCTGGGAGGAGCCCAGCGGCCCGCCACCGGCGAGGAGTTCCTCGTTGGACAGGGGCTCGGGGAAGTCGACGGGGACATAGGCGCCGGCGTGGTCGTAGTGCCACACCAGATGGGACTGCTGGGCCGTGGACTCGAACATCTCCAGCAGTTGCTCGTAGTCGCCGCCCAGTTCGTCGACGGGCGTCACCGCCAGTCCGCAGAGCTGGAGGAGGTACGCCCGGCGCAGGAAGTGCAGGGCGTCGTAGTCGAAGCCGGCGACCGGGGCGACGTCGCCCGAGAGGCCGGGCATGTAGGCGAAGACGGGAACGGTGGGCAGACCGGCCTCGGTGAGGGCCTTGTCGTACGACGCGATCTCCTCGGCGAAGGGGTTGTCCGGGCTGTGGCACAGCACATCGACGAGGGGGACCAGCCAGAGGTCACAGGCCAAGACGGGCTCGCTCTCCATCGGAGTCGTAGCAGGTTGTGCGACGGTCGGCACAGCGTAGTGCTACCGGCACATCCCGCACAGACAGCCGTAGCCGGCACCGGTCCTGCCCGGGTGGCGGCACCGTGCCGGGGGTCTGGAGGTCACATACCCATCCTCGGGCCGGTCCGCGCGGCCCCGGGCAGGCCGGTTCCCAGGGCCGGGCCAGGAGCGGGGGCCTCGCCGGTGTGCCTCCGCTCCCCCGCGGGGCTCCGCTCGCGGTGCGGCGCCGGTCCGGCTCCACCACCCGCCGCGCCGCCCCCCGGCCCGGCCGCCACTCCGGGCGATGCTCCGACCGTCACCGCGACCGCCACTCCGGGCGATGCTCCGACCGTGACTCCGACCGTCACTCCGACCGGTCCGCCCAGCGCAGCGCGAGGTCGTCGTCCGCCGAGATCAGCGACCGTGCCGCCGAGGCGTCGCCCCGCGTGATCGCGTCGACGAGCTGCTCGTGACCGCTCCACAGGCAGTTCCCGAGGTCGGGCTCGCCCCGCAGCCGGGGCACGGCGAAGACCCAGCACTGCACCCTGAGCCGGTCGAGGAAGTCGGCGATGTAGCGGTTGGTGACGAGGGCGCCCAGCTCACGCCAGAACCGCAGGTCGTAGCCGATAAGGACGTTCAGCTCGCCGCAGCGGGCGGCGCGTGCGGCCTCCTCCGCGCGCCGGCGTACGGAGACCAGCGCCGCGCCCGTCGCCGACTGGGCACGGGGAACGCCGCCTTCGCGGAAGACTGCGTCGACGATGAGCGAGCGGGCCTCGACCATGCCGCGGAAGTCCTCGACGGAGAAGCGGTGCACATGGAAGCCGCGGTGCTGGCTGGAGTCGAGCAGGCCCTGTCCGGCCAGGTCCACGAGGGCCTCGCGGACGGGGGTGGTGGAGACGCCGTACTGCTCGGCGATCTGCTTGACCGTGAACTCCTGCCCGGGCCGCAGCCGTCCGGCCAGCACCTCGTCCCGCAACGCGTCGGCGATCTGCTGCCGCAGGGTGTTGCGCGTGACCGCTCCGTTCGCGGGCATGGTGTCGGTCTCCTCCGTCCGGTTCGACGGACACCCTAAGCCCCGCGGCGGGCTCTGCTCCGCCCGTGCCGGTCCGGAGACTCCCGCGGGCCCCACCGTACGTCCCCGGGCCCGGGGCCCGGCCCCTCGGGGCCCACCCGAACACCGGGGGCCCACCCGAACACCGGGGGCCCACCCGACAGCGGGCCTGCATGAGCCGCGGACCCACCCGACTGCGGGCCTGCATGAGCCGCAGGCCCGTCGGAACCGCGGCTCCGAGCCCGTGGCCGACACGCGCGCACGCGGGCCACGGGCTTCACGACGATGCCCGACGGGATGCGTTCGACGCGGGCACGCGGGCACGCGGTGCGCAGCAAGTAGCGTGATCTTGCACCCTGTGCGCCGACACGCGCGCACGCGGGCCACGGCCGCGTCAGACGGTGTACTCGTCGGCGACCGACAGGGCCGCGTCCAGGGCCGCCAGTCCCTCCTTGGCCTCGGCCTCGGTGATGTTGCAGGCCGGGACGGCGTGGGTGCGGTTCATGTTGACGAAGGGCCACAGGCCGTTCTTCTTGCAGGCCGCGCCGAAGGCGGCCATCGGCACGGCCGCGTCGCCCGAGGCGTTGTACGGCACCAGCGGCTCCCGGGTCTCACGGTCGCGGACCAGGTCCAGGGCCCAGAACGCGCCCAGACCGCGCACCTCGCCCACCGAGGGGTGCCGCTCGGCCAGCGCGCGCAGCCCCGGTCCGAGCACGGTCTCGCCGATGTGGGCGGCGTGCTCGACGACCTTCTCTTCCTCCATCACCCGGATCGTCGCGACGGCGGCGGCGCAGGCGAGCGGGTGGCCGGAGTAGGTCAGGCCGCCGGGGTAGGGGCGCCGGTCGAAGGTCGCCGCGATCTCGGCGGAGATGGCGACGCCGCCCAGCGGCACATAGCCGGAGTTGACGCCCTTGGCGAAGGTCAGCAGGTCGGGCACGACGTCGTGGTGCTCCGCAGCGAACCATCTGCCCGTGCGGCCGAAGCCCGCCATGACCTCGTCGAGGACGAACACGATGCCGTAGCGGTCGCAGATCTCGCGGACGCCCGCGAGGTACCCGGGCGGTGGGGTCATGATGCCCGCGGTGCCGGGGATGGTCTCCAGGACGATCGCGGCGACGGTCGCAGGGCCCTCGAACGCGATCGTGTCCTCCAGGTGCCGCAGCGCCCGCGCGCACTCCTCCGCCTCCGTCGAGGAGTAGAACGGCGAGCGGTACGGGAACGGCGCCCAGAAGTGGACGACGCCCGCCGACGCGGTGTCGGACGCCCAGCGGCGCGGGTCGCCGGTGAGGTTGATCGCCGTGGAGGTGGCGCCGTGGTACGAGCGGTACGCCGAGAGCACCTTCGCCCGGCCCGTGTGCAGACGGGCCATGCGCACCGCGTTCTCGACGGCCTCGGCGCCGCCGTTGGTGAAGAAGATCTTGTCCAGGTCGCCGGGGGTGCGCTCGGCTATCAGGCGCGCCGCCTCCGAGCGCACGTCGAGGGCGAACGCCGGCGCGAACGTGGTCAGTCGCCCCGCCTGCTCCTGGATCGCCTCGACGACCCTCGGGTGCTGGTAGCCGATGTTGGTGTAGACGAGGCCGCTGGTGAAGTCGAGGTAGCGGTTGCCCTCGTAGTCCCAGAAGTACGAACCCTCCGCGCCGGCCACGGCGAGCGGGTCGATCAGGCCCTGGGCGGACCACGAGTGGAAGACATGTGCGCGGTCGGCGGCCTTCACGGCCGCGCCGGCCTGGGGATCGGGTTCGGCATGAGGGGTCATGCGGCCAGGTTAGGGAGGCGCCGGCCGACGTCGACATGGCCACCTTGTATGGCCTCCGCCACTTTCCTGGGCAACATGTCGCTCTCACCCGGGCAACGCGTCGCGGAACCGATCGCGCGGGGCTTTCGGGCGGATCGGTCCGACGAGTCCGCGGCGTCCTGCCCGGCGCGGTGCGGCGGGGGTCACACGTGGTGTCCGAGCGGCCAGGTCCCGGCTTGGCGGTCCAGGCACGCGCCTCCTCCGCGCCATCCGTCGGCCCCGCCCGCCCGCGCCGTCCCTCAGCTCCGCCCGTCGGCCCGCCCGTCCCTTTGCCGCTGCCGTAGCACCGCCCACCGCGCGGCAGTGAGAACCTCCGGGTGAGGGTCGACCGGCGCGGGCACACCGAGGCGGTCCTCGATCGCCTGGGCGGCGGCCAAGCACAGGGCACTTCGCCCGCTGCCCGCCGCCGGCACTCGTGACCCCGGGACCCCGGCACTCGTGACCCCGGGACTCCGGGACTCGTGACCCCGTGACTCGTGACCCCGGGACTCCGGGACCTCGTGACTCCGCCCACGCGTAAACACGCGGATGGGGTCACGCGGCAGTCCTGCCGCGCATGCCCGATCGCGGTCACCGGGTCGCCGGATCGCCGCCGCGGAACGCCGTCAGCCCAGCAGCTCGACGGCCGCCGTGCGCAGCAGCAGCGGGTGCACGAAGCGGCCGTCGGCGACGGGCGGGACACGCCAGGCCAGAGGCCAGGTGGGTCCGTCGAGCGCGGGGACGGGTACGTAACCGACACTCCCGGCGGCGGAGTTGTAGCGGGTCACCCCGCGTGGCCACGAACGGTGTGCCGTAGTGCCCGCCGGGAGCAGGAAGTAGACACCGCGGCAGCCGTTGGCCTCGGTGACGATCGGGCCGGGGTCGCCGCCCGTCATCCTGTCCAGGAAATCGGCCAGTCGGCGTCCGTCGTCGCCGTCGACGCGTACGGCGTCGAAACGCACGCCCGCCTTGTGGAGCCGGAATCCGGAGACCGGGATCCAGTCCAGGTTCAGCGCCGGGTTCACTCGTCGATTATCCGTATTCACGGGGTCAGTGTGATGCCGTCCGGATAGCGTTCTCCATAGCCTTGCGAGGCAGGTCGGACACTCTTTGACCTGCGCGAACCTGCCTTGATCGAGGTCGAATTCGGCGGGGACGGATAGTGACCGGTTGAGTCCGGTCGAGTCGAATGGTGATCGCAATGGCGCGAGCGGAGAACAAGCAACTGGCGGGTCCGACGGCACGGCTCGTCGCGGACGTGGCCCGCAAGTTGCGGGTGCGGAAAGGCTGGACGCAGGAACAGCTCGGGAAGGAGATCGGCTTCACGGGTTCGGCGGTGAGCGCGATGGAGACGGGCACGCAGCCGGCGAGCGACGCGATGCTGGTGCAACTGGAGCGGGTGCTCGGCGACGGGATGGACATCTTCGAGCAGGCGAGGACGTACGTACGGCTGGAGAAGTACCCGGCGCAGTTCAAGGACTACGCGCTGCTGGAGCAGAAGGCGGTCGGGCTCCATCTGTACGCGACGCTCGTGGTGCACGGGCTGTTCCAGACGGAGGAGTACGCACGGGCCCTGATCGGCGGCGGGTATCCGCCGCTGCCGGAGCAGCGGGTGGAGGAGCTGGTCGAGGCGCGGCTGGCGCGGCGGGCACTCTTCGAGCGGGAGCCGGTGGCGCTGATCGAGGTGGTGCTGGAGGAGTCGGTGTTGCGGCGGACGATCGGCGGCCATGAGGTCATGCGTGGCCAGATGCGGCACCTTGCGGAGTGCGCGCGGCGGCGTAACGTGACGTTGCAGGTGCTGCCGCTGGAGGCGGGGCTGGGCGGTGAACACGCGGGTGATCGAGGCGGGATGACCCTGGTGGAGACCCCGGAGCATGACCACCTGGTCTATCTGGAGCCGCAGGACGAGAGCCTGCTGATCAAGGAGCCCGCGAAGGTGAGTACATACGCCCAGCGGTATGCGAGGATCCGGGCACAGGCCCTGGGCCCACGCGAATCACTGGACCTCATCGAGCAGTTGGCAGGAGAGCA